>DBZV01000058.1:20675-52956 GCA_002311865.1 Dehalococcoidia bacterium UBA1151 | reverse complement strand
TGTGCGCTGAATGTTCAGCACTGCGCCCGATGGCGGCTTCATTTCGATGGTGAACTCATCGTTCGTGGTCAATACCGTGTTCGACGATATCATCCCGCCGGCCGTTGAATAGACAGTCGAAGAGGCGGTTCCGACAGCGATGGTGTTGTCTCTGTCCAAAAGCCAGACGGTGATCTCCGCTTTCTCATTGTCCTCTAGAAGGTCGTCACCGTCATTGTTGCCCAGCCACGTACCGCTCCATGGCATGTCGTTCAGGAACTGGTTTTTGTCCGTGTACGAAATGATAGTGACAGACTCTGCGCCTGCGGAGGCGTCCGGGTCAGTTCCACTACTGTTATGAGTGTAGTCGGGCGTCAAATCGACCGGCTCTCCCGCGATGGCGTTGGACACCACGAAGGTTACCTTGTAAATGGTCGCAACTGAGCTTGGGAGCGTTGCCTTGTATGCGACGATGCTACCTCGTGGCTCGATGGAGCTCTGGGCTTCCTCGATGCCAGCGAATACGGTTTCCTTGCTTCGCTCTGAAGCAAAGATACCTGTCGATAGTACTGTGAAGGCGAAGACGGACGCCACGACCACAAATGCGATCAAGATGATGGCGGTCTCCAGCCCCGTGATTCCCTTCTGGGAGTCACTTCGACTGAGTGAAAGATTCATCTTTACATCTCCTCTTTGACCACCGCACACGATCACGATTGATCCTGTTCGACGCCGGTCTGTGTGTGCAGAGAGCTTTCCCGCTTTATGCACAACTCTAGGTTGCACCCAGCAACCTCAGGGGCAGGATGCAGCAGACTCCAAAACCAACCGCGTGTTAGCGCACAAATCAACGAGGCGCGATGAACGTGGAAAAGCACCAATTGCAGGGAATGTGTCGCGCCGGGCGGCATCAGAGTTGAGGAGATTGTTCGCTCCAAAAACACCTCGCGGGAGGACATGCAGGCGGTGACGATCAGACCGATCTGAACCATCAGCCCGGTGTACCCGGGTCCAGGTTTGGTACAAGCAACCCGAATCGATCAATTACGTTGACTCAAACGATAAGGATCAGTTGGGCTTAGTTATGATCGTTTGGGCAGCCCAGATAGGGACCGCTCGACTCTCGCGCGCCGGTTGCTCCAGACCGATCAGTCTTCTAGCGATCCGTAGCCAATAGGGATCACGCAGGTGGCGGAGCCGTGGGTGTGGTCTCTGGTCAGTCTCCCACCGTTACGGCAGCTTCTGCTCGGTTGGCTTTGATCTCTGAGGCGTGTTCATAGGCTGAGAGGGCTGCGATGGCTCCCTGTGCGGCGGCGGTGACCGTTTGCTTGAGGTTGCCGGAGCCGTCTGTGAGGTCGCCCGCGGCGTAGAGGCCGGGGATGTTGGTATTCATATCGCGGTTGACGTGGACCTCATCGGTATCAGGATTGATTTCGACGCCCATTGCTTTGGCAATTTCATTGCGAGGGTCTGCACCAATTTCGATGAAGATGCCGTCGATATCTATCTGATCGCTGCCTTCGTACTCTTTGCTGAGTTTGGCACCAATGAGGCCGAAATCGTTTTCGAGCAGTTCTGCGATTTCGGTGTCCATGACCTGGTGAATGTTCTCCGCCTGGTTGAGCTGGGTGACGAGCATGGGCTCCGGGCGAGTGAATGTACTTTTGCGGTAGACGAGCCACACCTCTGTTGCGTACTTGCCAAGCAGGATTGCGCCTTCAACTGCCGCGCTGCCGCCGCCTACGACAATAACTTTCTTGTTGCGATAGAGCGGTGCGTCGCATGTTGAGCAGTAGGAGACGCCTTTGCCCATGAGATCTTCTTCATTGAGCAGATTGAGCTTTCTGCGCTCCCGACCGATGGCCAGGATGACGCTGAGCGACTCAACTTTCGTTCCGTCCTGGAGTGTGGTGATGAATCCTTCGCCGCTCTTTTCCACGGCCACAATGTTGGAGTGGTGGATTGGAACTTCCAGGAGGTCTACTTGCTCTTTCATCTTGAGCATGAGGTCGTAGCCATCAATGCTGGGGAAGCCAGGGTAGTTCTCTATATCACCACCAATGGCTGTTTCGCCGCCAAATTGCTCGGATGCGATCAGCGTACTCATCTGGTAGCGGGCGGAGTAAAGAGCCGCGGAGAACGACGATGCGCCCTGTCCGGCAATGAGGATGTCTACTTTTTTGGTATCTGCCATTCGTTAGGGTCCCTGATAATTAATTTGGTTTATTGGTTCAGCGGACGTCTGGTTCAGGATCGCCTGTCACGGGTCTGTTACTCGTTTGCAATTGTATCTTGACTTAATCCGCAGGTTTTCAAACTAGCTACCCGTTAGATGCCACGAATAACATCACAGATCGCGGGACTGCGCATATAGCGTAATGTTGGGCGGTCGAAAATGGCCGGCACAACGGGGAGACTATTGCCGAATGTTTGATGTTGTGGTGATTGGCGCCGGGCCAGGGGGAGCGCAAGCGGCGCTTGAACTTGCCCTGCGCGGGCGCAGCGTGGCGCTGTTGGATTCACGCCAAGATATTGGTAACAAGGTCTGTACCGGCATTGTCAGCACCCAGTGCGCCGAGGAGTACTCCATCCCGCAAGAGTTCCGAAGGTTCACAGCCAATGGTGCAACGGTGCACACGCCCAGTGGCAAGACCATCGTTATTCGCCGTAGTGAACCACAGGCGATCGCTATTGATCGCGAGAAGTTTGTTCAACATCTGGCGTCAAACGCCGCGAGCTGCGGTGCTGAGTTGATGCTTGGTTTCAGGGTCACCAAGGTTGATGTAAATAGGTTTGGGGTGCGCGTAACTGCGTCCACAAACGGGCGCATGGAAGTTATCGAGGCTCGGGCGATTGTGCTTGCCACCGGTTTCCAGGCACCTCTTGCCGATCAGATGGGATTGGATACTCCCAACTCCATAGGGTTGGCGGCGCAAGTGGAAATTGAAACTGATGACGCTGAGACGGTGCAGGTGTACGTGCGCCGATATCTTCCGCAGACCAGTTTTGGATGGATTTCACCGACTGGGCCGGATACTGCGCATATTGGACTTCTTGGAAGAGAGCACCCACGTTCGGTGCTCCAGGGATTCACCGAAGGCCTTAAGCGGGAGGGATTCAAATATCGGGAGTTGGATCGACCGAGATTCTGGGGGGTTCCGTTGCGGGCTTCACGGCGCTCATACAGCTATCGATGCCTTGCGGTGGGTGATGCCGCAGGACAGATCAAGCCAACCACTGGCGGCGGAATCTACTACGCGATGATGGCGGCGGGTATGGCCGCCAATACTCTTGACGATGCGCTTGCCCGCGACGATTTCTCTTCCGGACGGTTGAAGAAATACGAGGACAGTTGGAAGTCACTTCTTGGCAAGGATCTGCGGCTGGGGTACATGGCCAGGCTGTTTTATGAACGGCTCACTGATGCTGAGTTGGCGCGTATTCTCCTGGCTGCTGATTCGAGTGGCCTTCTGGATGGAGAGGTGTCGTTTGACCATCACAGCGTCCTTGTTACGAAGGCGCTGAAGTCATCTCTCTTCATGTCTGTGCTTAGCGCGATTCCCGGTGTGGCCGCGAGATTGGCACTTTCTCGCTAGCGATGCCTGTCGTTCAACCTCCTGCTTGAGCGTAATCTGATACCTGACACTCCCATTCAGATTTCAAGAGACGACAGGCTATTACTTGGCAGATAACCTCAATATCGTAGTTGTTGGACTCGGGTACGTTGGCGTTCCACTTGCCGTATCGCTGGCCCGAACTTTCGATACCACCGGCCTGGATATCAATCAGGCCCGCGTTGATGAATTGGCAAAAGGCAAAGACCGGACTGGCAGCGTGGATCCCGCTACTCTTTCTGCCAGGAGATTAATTTTCACTACGGACGCATCGTGCATCGCAAGCGCAGATGTTGTAATCGTTGCGGTGCCAACTCCGGTTGACAGTTCGAACGTACCGGATATGACACTTTTGGAGACGGCGACTCTCACGGTGGGTAAGCGGATGACATCAGGCACTACCGTGATCTATGAATCGACCGTTTATCCGGGAGCTACTGAAGATGTCTGTGTGCCAATTCTGGAATCTGCGTCAGGTCTCAAATCTGGTGAAGGCTTCAAAGTTGGCTACTCTCCCGAGCGAATCAACCCGGGTGATGGAGAGCACTCTCTCCGCACGGTGGTGAAGATCATCTCAGCGCAAGATGACGAGGCGATGGAGATTGTTGAGCGCGTCTACTCCAGCGTTGCTGAGGCGGGGTTGCACAAGGCTGAAAGCATTCGCGTGGCAGAAGCGGCGAAGGTCCTTGAGAATACGCAGCGCGACGTGAATATTGCGCTTGTAAACGAGCTATCGAAACTATTTCACCGCATGGGAATCGAAACTTCACACGTGTTGAACGCAGCCGGTACGAAGTGGAATTTCCAGAAGTACACTCCGGGTCTGGTGGGTGGCCACTGCATCGGAGTGGACCCTTACTACATGAGCTACGCAGCCTCACTGCATGGGTTTGAGACTGAGATGGTGCTTGCAGGACGCCGCATCAATAACTCGATGAGCGACTTTGTTGTTGATGAGACGATCAAAGAGTTGAAAGCCGCTGGCGTCAATCCCGCCGAGGCAAGTGTCCTGGTCCTGGGGATTACCTATAAGGCTGACGTTCCAGATACGCGTAATTCACTGGTCATACCTGTTCTTGAAGCGCTGGCAGGCCGGGTTGGATCTCTAATAGTCCACGATCCGCTGGTGGGCGTTCAAAACTTCGCGTTCGGCGCTGAGGAGTTAGCGGCTTCCCCATTTGATCTGGATACGAAGTACGACGCGATCATTCTGGCGGAGCCGCATCGGTCCCTCTCGGCACGCTCCGCGACGGAGATGTTTGGTCTGCTGCGGGATGATACGGCGGGCAGGCTATTCATGGACATCACGGGCTCGTTTGACCGCGACACATTTGAGGATGCCGGCGTCAGGTACTGGAGCCTGTAGGTGGTCTACTGCCTGCGACCGATGATGTAGAGAAGCCACATTGCGCCCACCAGCGTCAGCACGATTCCTGTGAACAGTCCAACTACAAGATCGAGTCCTGAGTCCCGATCTGCCGTGACAATCGCTATCCAGAGACCGTCGCCCAGTAGTAGCCCTGCCGCGAGAGTAGATGCAACTCGCTCAAACGGTGTTTCTGTGCGCCGTGCGCTAATGCTGGTCTGAAAGACGTGACGATCTGATGAGGTGCGTTGGGTAAAGTCGGGATTTCGCTGTACGATAGGCTCTGGCGGGGTGGGTGGAGCATCGGAGATTGTTACTTCCGGCCTGGTAACGTCAACCCTGGATGTAGTTGACCCTGATCTCTGGGCCTGATCACGAAGAGCCCTTGCTCTTTGCCGATTTTCGCGATACTCAACGTTGGCTGAGCAGTGCAGTCTGTGCTGACGATGCCAGAGCCAACGGATGATCCTGGGACGCCGCACCATGCGCGGGGTGCGATGCCCGCACGGCTCCGCTCGAATTGTGAATCGGCCACGTGATGTAGACAAGGCTTAGGGAATACTAGGTACGTGATAATTGAGGAAGGTTAAATGGTCATAACATCATAGGTCATAGCGGCCCCGCTTTCTTTGAGTATTTCGTGCGGGTGAATGCGATTCTGGTATCTACAGTTGCCTCAACGGGTAGCTAACCCGGAATCTACCGTAAATGAATCGTTACGCAACTGATCTGCGCCTGCTGGTAGGCTTGAGTTCATTCATCTGTGCGGAGTTACTTCTTACCGCTACCTGATAATGCTGCAAACAGACACCGCTCAGATTGGATCACAAACGACGAAATTGGTATTGGGTGGGTAATTGGGTAGTAACAGTTCTATTGCGGTCATTGGAGCGGGCTATGTTGGGCTCGTCAATGCTGCGTGCCTGGCCGACATTGGCCACTCGGTCGCTTGTTTTGACACTGATTCCAAAAAGGTGAGCAGGCTCACGAATGGGATTGTGGACATACTTGAACCAGGTCTACCTGAACTTGTAGCCAAGAATCAGGATGCCGGCCGATTGACATTTCACGCGGCTGCGGACGAAGGCCTTGGGCATGCCGAAACCGTTTTTTTGTGCGTTGATACGCCGACGGACCCGGTAACCGGCCCCGATCTCCGGAATCTCATGGGCGCCATCGATTCAGTTCTTGATCACGGTGAGAGCACATCAACCCTGGTGCTGAGGAGCACGGTGCCGCCCGGGACAACCGCTATTGTGAGCGAGAACATTGCAGCCAGAAATGGCCACCGCGCGTTGGATATTGTGGTTCACCCTGAATTCTTCCAGGAGGGCCAGGCCGTAGCAGATTGTCAGGCTCCATCCCGGGTAGTGGTTGGATCTGACAGTGAGGCTGCAGCCCTCCGCGTGGCTGATTTGTGGCAGAACCCTGAGACGCCCTGCATGGCCACAGATACCGCCACCGCGGAGATGATCAAGCAGGCCTCAAACGCCTTTCTGGCGGCCAAGATTAGCTTCATCAATGAGATGGCACGCATCTGTGACGCCACCGGTGCAGACATTGACCTTGTTGCAAAGGGAATGGGGCTTGATCCCCGAATTGGGCGTCGATACCTGCAGGCGGGAATCGGATTTGGCGGTAGCTGTTTGCCAAAGGACCTGCGCGCGCTAATTTCTTCGGCTCGCTCGTTGGGCTGGTCTCCGCCAGCACTGGAAGCAGTTCTGAAGGTCAATGACGATCAGATCCTGGTGATCGCCGAAAAGCTTGACACGCGGCTCGGCGGATTACGGGGCAAAAAGGTGGCCATTCTTGGTCTCACGTTCAAGCCTGACACGGCCGACTTCAGAGATTCGCCAGCAATGTCCTTAGGTCTTCATCTTTCAAGGGCGGGGGTAGAAATTCGAGCAACGGACCCGGCATTGGATCAGGCGCCTCAAGTAGCAAAGAACGAGTTTGAGCTGTTCACAGATCCAGAGAAGTGCGTCGTGGGCGTAGACGCCGTGGTGCTGGCTACCGCCTGGTCGGCATATCAGGATCTGAATTGGGCTGATATCGGCAGATCAATGTCCGGCGATCTTGTTGTCGATGGTCGTAACGTACTCAACGTCAGCGAGATCAAATCAGCCGGATTGCGGTACGTTGGCGCGGGTCGAGGCAGCGTTTCCGACTAACGCTGAGCGTGCGGAATCCGGTTGCAAGCTCAAGTCGCGCCGTCAACGTACATTTGGATATCGCGAGCTCACTACTGGTAATTGCATCTGACTCATGACTATTCCACTATCGCTCGTTTCGGCACAGGGCTCAATCCGAGTCCGGGTTGCACTGATCGCGTTTGTTCTGCTGGTCGCGCTTGTCCTTGGCGTGGCGTTCCGAGCCGCTCAGATCAAGGGCGATGTAGAGAAGCTCTCTGAATATTCAGATGACCTGAGGTCGTTGAGCTCTGCGGATGCTCTCACGGGTGATGTTGATGACGTGGACGCGATTATCGCGATGCTCCAGGAAGTTCAGAGTCAGGTTCATGGGATCCACTCAGAGCTTGCGTTCATACGCCTAGCTGAGCCACTTATTGGATGGATACCGCTGATTGGCTCCGATCTCAGGGTAGCATCCAGCATCGGCGAGCGTGCGCTTGCGGATGTAGATGCCGCTGTTGAACTGGCTCTTGCGGGACGGGTGCTACTAGATTTTGGCGATCTGATATCCGGCACCACGCAGGATTTGCACGCGGCCTACGCCTCCGGCCGAACTCCGGCCTCTCTGGAGATCGTCAGCGCTCATATTGCGGCGGCGGATGAGTTTCTTCAGCGTGCCGAGGAGATAGGCCAGTCCAGGAAAATTACTCCTCCTGATTTTGTGGCGCAGTATGTTCAGATTCTTGATGAGCAGGAGCCGCGTCTCAGAGAGATCATAGATTGGACCTCAGCGCTGATAGTGGTGGGGGAGCAACTGGGCCCCCTGCTTGATTCCACTGTGTCACTACTTAATCTAGCAAGCGCTGGCGGGATCAACGGACTTGCCACGCAGGATGAGGTAGCCGCGCTTCTGGACGAGCTTGCGGCGCAAGGTGGCCTTATACGCGAACCGGCGAAGATGGTTCGGTTGAGTGCGCCAGCCGATTTGAAAGATACGGCCCTGGGCAAGCGAGTCACGGCACTGGTGAGCGCGCTAGAGTCGATTGAGCAGTTTGCCCAGGGTGCCAGAACAGGGCTCGCCGCGGCAGAGCCGATTTTGAACTTTGTATCGGAATCCAACATTCGTCTGCTGTCGGACGGTGCTGAGATTCGCGAAATGATTGGGCTACTGGAAGCGGCCAGACCTGAACTCGAGTCCTCAGCGAATCAGATTGCCAGGGCTACGCGGGATATCAGCCGAACTCTGGATAGCAGCAGTAGTGGCGTGGCAGCGGAACTTATCGAGCTGGCACGCGACGTGTCTGGCGCGCTTCAGATCGCAGCCACACTGCCAATCATTGCTGATGAGCTGTTAGGGCTCAGTGGGCCGCGAACTCATCTCGTTCTTGGGCAGACATCTGATGAGTTGCGGGCGAGTGGTGGCTTCGTTTCGGGAATCTGGCTGGTTACGTTTGATGGCGGCGCCCTGGTATCCAGTGAATACGTGGATGTGGTCGAGGTTGATGATATTTCGCGCCTGGGACTTTATCCGCGTCCACCTCAGCCGCTGGAAGACCACATGGCGGCATCTGTGTGGCTCATGAGAGACGTTGGATGGGAGCCGGATTTCCCATCGACTGCGGCAATCGCTCGGCGTCTTCTGTTCCTGGGGCAGCAACGGGAGGTTGATGCGGTAATCGCACTCACGCCTCAAGCGTTCATCAAGGTTGCAGATGCGCTTGGCGGCATATCGTCTGCTGTCGGACTGCTATCGGCTGATGAGTTGCTTCCAATTCTGGAAGTTGGCACTGATGAACGCGGCAGGGAGTTCATGGATGTGCTGTTTCAGGGCCTGATTGACACGGTGAACGGCCCCAACACCTCCCACAGAGCGCTTGACCTGGCCAGTGCCTTCTCTGCGGCCCTGGACCAGAAGAACATCATGGTGAATATGTCTGGCCAGGCTGCACAGGACGCAGTAACAGCCAACGGGTGGGCTGGGCATCTGTCGAATCCTAACCTCAGCCCGGAGCGAGATCGTCTGACGCCGGTTGACTCCAACATTGGGTGGAGCAAAGTAGATCGCAATATCGAGCGGTCGATGGAGTACTCGATATCGCTGGTTGAAGCCGGTAGGCCCGTCGCGCGGGTTCGGCTGGAGTATCAGAATCACAGTGGCCCGGGGGCTTCCAATTGCGATGAACAGAAGATGGACCGGGGAATCGCGTATCATCTCCTCAAGAACGCCTGCTACTGGAATTTTGCCCGGATATTCGTTTCGCCTGACGCCCGACTTATCTCAAGTGACGCCCTGCCCCTGCCGGAGCACAGTGTTCAGTCAGAGACGGGATTCAAAGCGGTGGGAGAAGACACGTTTGAGATGGGATTTGTGGCGGGCGTGGCATATTTTGGCGGCTTGAAGACGGTGCCCGCGAATGAGTCGGCGACTATCGAATTCACGTATGACTTGCCGGCGACGGTAGTCGATTGGAGCGAATCCGGCGCCCGCTACGTTCTTGAGTTACAGGCACAGGCTGGCACGGTAGGCCGCGCAACCCGGATAAGTGTGAATCTGCCGGACGGCTACGAGTATGCTTCCAGTAATTTTGCGCCCAGTCTTACTCTGGCAGGGAAAGTTGAGTTTGGGTTCAATCTGATTACGGACACCGTGCTGGAACTTGAACTCACAAAGGTAGGTACAAGCGGTTGATTGCTAGTTGGACCAAGAGAAAGCCGATGCTTCTGCGATGGGTAATTGGAGTGCTTGGGGCAGTGGCGATTGCCTGTGGTGGAGGCGGTGATGACGCCGAGCCAACGCCCGTTCCAGCGCCCACTCCTGGACTGGCTCAGGTCGCGGCTACTTTGCCTCCCCCATCGGTCACCCCATCGATATCACTGCCCCAGCCCACCGCTAGCGTTAGCGTTCCTCCCACGCCCGCAGTTGCTGATGTAGTAGCGGTGACGCGCACTGAGTTTGACCTCGTCGAATTGTCTGTTCCCATTTGCAACACATCATTGCGGGATGGAATTCTTCCGGGTTTCGGCACCGTTCCAGTACCCACCCCCACACCCACGCCAACTCCTGTTGCTCCTCCAACGCCGCGCTCGGTCGAGGCTGCTCAGGCGGAGATTGAGGAGTATCTGGTGATCGCGACCAACCTATTGCGCGCCTCGCTCCGATACGCCGATGCCACGAACGATGTATGGCAGGCATCGCGGGGTCTGGAGGATCGTGCCGCACTCATCTTTGTTGAGGGTCGCAGGCTGGCTGCGCTCTGCAATTCCATTGCGCTCACAGAGATTCCACCAGAAGTGACCTCGGCGAACAGCGCAATATCAGAGTTCCTTAGCGAACGAGTGTCGTGGTCCGCTGCGTCAGCCAGTTCCATCCGCGATCTGGGCATCTCATCAACTGACAACCTGGAAGCACAGCGAGATAGAACGGTGACGCTTGGCAACGACGCGGTTGATTCTCTCGCTGCTCTGGCCGACGCTTTCGATATCGTCCTGCCGTTGAACCCACGCATTGCCGCCGTGGAAAGTGCGCGGGCGCGCATTGCCACAGTTAGACCAGACGATTGGTATCTGGTCCGGCTTGATTCTCAGATCGTGTTCACCGGCCCCGTCGAGTTGCAGGAAGATGGATTGGTTGGCCTGGGCACGGGCCGCGAAGGCTATGGCACCGTCATACGAGCGCGTCGTGTCAGGAACGCACCAGATTGGGATCTGGAAAAGATGGACGCACAGATTAGTCCGCTCTTTGATCAGTTTGGGTTGCTAATGGATTCATCAACCGAAACCGTTGATGGGCATGTGGCTTCGCGTCACAAAATCCTGGATGAGGAGCGGGAGTGGCGAACGGACTTCGTGATTACGGTTGCCGGAGACTACAGCTTCATCTTTGAGCTTGGTTGCCCGCTGAAATTCATTGAAGACTGCTCGTCGTCGATGGATCTGGTGCTGGCCGGCGCCACGCTATCGCCCTGAGGGCTGCCAGACTAGCCTCCTAAGGCTGTTCGGGCATCTTCCAGGCGCTGATCCCATCTCGCCCGGTGCGTCTCGCTCCAGTTCAACCCTCTCCAATATTCGACGGCGGCTTCAATCCCGGCCAGATCCTGTTCGGCAAAGGCCTGGTTGACGAGCTCGTTATTGGACTCGAATACAAACGGTCCAATATCAATACCGGCATCTGTGTGCTTCCTGGCGGGAGCCATCAATTCGTCATGCCGTTCGGGGATGTTGATCGCACCGGAGCGGTAGAAGCGGGCGGCGGCCAATCGCACCTTCATGTTTTCGGGTTCATCTTCGATTATGGTGTCGGCTTCAGGCTCCACCATCGCAAAGATGGCGCCACGGTCATTTGGATCGATATTTGGAAGCTCAGATGCGATGACGTCCATGAACTGAGTTCGGCTTATTGAGCCGAGTTGACTGAAGACATCAAGGTTTGCCACCACTTCCTGTGGAGTGCCTGGAATCAGTACCTTTTGCGCGGCTCTCCATGGCTGTAGCTGTGTGAATACAAGACTCAGGATTAGCATCGCAGTTATAGCAGTGGGCGCAATCCAAAGGCGCAGTAACTCAGACCCCGATTCGGACCCGGGGATGGATGATCGCGCCGCCTCGCGTTCCTTCCGACGTCTTGCCGCTCGGGCTTCTCGAGAGGTCTCTCGTCGTTCCACAGGTGGCGCGCTGCCACGTGGGGCCAGGAAGTCTCCCGGCGTGTGCTCCGCGGCCCTGGCGTCCACGCGTGATTCCGTCGCGCCCGCGTAAGCAAGCATCAGGATCATGACGAGCATGGTGGAGGCGGTATCGAAGAGGAATAGCAGGTGAATAAAGAATCCAACCAGTGCGCCAAGCATCGCCAGATCCAACCATTGCGATTCTTTGCGCTGCCTGAATCGCGCATAAGCCAGCCAAATCGCCCAGAGCCAGAAGGCTGCGTAAGGCAAGAAGCCAAGCAGGCCGGTTGTGGAGAGAATCTCAGCGGGATCATTGTGGGCAACGTCTAACTCAGGGAACGTGCCGAGAAAGTCATCATTTTCCAGGTGATTATTCCAAACGGTCGAGAAGTTCTCGAATCCATAGCCGGTGATAGGCCGATCAGAAAATGCCTGTAATGCTGCTCGCGTACCAACCCCTCTGGAGTGCAGAGCTTGATCATCACCCAGCGAGCCGATGGATCGGAACAGTAACGGAGAGACATCTTGAAGTTTCTCAATCGCGCCTGATGGTAACAACAGGATCACGATCACGCTGATTGGAAGCAGAGGGGTGAGTACCCGAGCAATCATTCTCCAGCGGGGCTGTGGGCCCCAGAGGGAGTACATGAGGCCGGCCACTCCCAGGCCTACCATCAGGCCCAGGGTGGAGCCGCGCGAGCCAGATTCGTAAAGGATGTAGAGGCCGCCAACAATGACAAGCAGATAGAACGCGGCAATCGGGATTTTCAGGTCTTCCATGATCCCCGGCACGGGTAGTCTTGCAGGGGTCGCCCGGCGTCGACGACGTCTTGGGGCAGAACCCTCTGCTTCTGCGGCAGCACTTGTGGGTATAGTTCGCCACATCCTGTCCATGAACAGACCCAGTCCAATCATCGTGAGTGTCATGCCAAATGAACCGACGTATGTGGCGTTACCAAGGCTGATGGTCAGACGGCCAATTTCCTGGCCCCGCAGCCAGCCGAACCACTGATACGGCCCAGCCCACGCGACCTGGTTGGCCTGAAGAAGCCCCAGGAACGAGATAAATAGACCGATGCCAAGAAATGCCGTCAAATAGATCCGCCATTGTGGTGCGCCTTTGATCATTGACATCATGATCACCAGCACTGCCCACCAGTGAAGCAAGTCGAACGTCCCGGTCATTCGCTCGTAGTTGCTCCAGATGGAACGCTGGAAGCTCACGCCAAAGATTGCTGAGATCAGAGTTGCCAGAACAAACAGGCCCACGAATACGGCGAGTTTGGATTGCTCCGGCCGATATTCAGGCCGGCGCAGCATGAGGATCAGCCAGAACGCAAATGTAATTTCAATGACAGTCCGGCTAAAAAGAGCCTTTCCAACGATGAACGGGAAGATCGTGGTGGGTGAAACGATCAGCGGTGTGACGAGAAGGGCCATTAGCCCAAAGCGAACGGCCCATATTAGTGCGAAATCCACCGCCGGATTATATTCTTTGCCAGCGCATGCGTCGCAACCGGTCAACCACAGGCATTATCCAATTTTCACTCGGTTGAGGGATTCCGTAGAGGAGGGATTCCGATCGCGCAGAATCGCCAGGTAGTAAGAGACCATATCGCCGAGCAGCGAACCTACAAGTAGTCGGCCCAGTGCATTCGGGCCGTTGATATCCAGGAGAAGATTCTGAACGTGGTTGGCTGAAAGTTCCTCCAAGATTCGGTCAATGTCTTCGGCGGCAAAGTCGTCGCACTCATCAGGTTTCAGTGCAACAACGTAGGGCTGTGCCGGCCAGTTGGCCGCCTGGAATATTCCCTGCACAGTGTTGTGCTTCATCTCAGGAATCTGATCCCACGCCGCCCAGCAGTCGGCATTTTCGTTGATCTGGCTCTTCCAGCGGGCTGCAACTCCAAGTAGCGGCTGGACCGAGGCTATCAACGGATATCGGCCATCAAGTTCCATGGCGATCTGTTTCGCCACGTTTTCGGATACGGATATCTCTGGCGCAAGTTGGCTGGCAACATCTGACAGCTCAGTCACAGCAGGAGCCACATCATCCGAGATGCTGTGCGCAAGACCAAGCTCCTGAAGCGCGCGATAGAGCGTAAGGAAGGTATATCCAAGCGCGGCTCGCGGCTCGTGATCCCATTCGATCTCGGCGCAAAGGACGCTACTTCCAGCCGCCGCAGCACGGAGTCTGCCAGCCCCTGATATTGCGATTGTTGGAACGCCCAGTTCGCAAGCCTCCTGAAATGCGGCGTTCGTTTCAGCGGTGTTGCCGGATACGCTGACCGCAACGACTAGCGTGTCGCGGGCTGCCCAGGGTGGTAGTTCGTATTGGCGCCAGGACACTACTTCTATGTCATCGCGATGATGGTCAGTCAGGCCCCGCACAAGTTCCGTGCCGATACCTGATCCGCCCATTCCAACAACCAGCACACGACTTACCTGAGTTATAGGGTCCGCATCACCGAAGACGGCGCCTAACTCCCATCCGGCTTCAACCTGCGAGGGCAGCGAAAGGAATCGCCTCCCGATGTTCGTCGGGTCGAGATCGGCGTAGGTAGCCGGTATGTCCAGCCGGTGGGGGCCGTTTTCAAGAATCATGGTTTCATTGTCTGGCACATTAACAGAGCGTTCAATTCCTTTGGAAGAGGGCATTCAAAATGGGCTGAGGAACACAGCCGCTATGCTATAGTTGCCCATTCGGAAATCAAAGCTGAATTCGTATCTAAAAGTGGCCTGAGCGGACCCCAATTAATGCCTTTAGACATTCGAGTGTTGGATAACGGTACTGTAACCAGCCCCAAGGGATTTAAGGCAGGCGCGGTTTACTCCGGCCTGAAAACTCCCGGACCGGGCAAAACAGATCTGGGCATGTTAGTTTCAGATACACCGGCCAAAACTGCCGCAACATTTAGTCAGAACAGCATCCTTTCGCCCTCAGTGACGACATCCCGAGAGAGCCTCGACAAAGGCCGCAACAAACGCGCGATTGTGGTGAACAGTGGAAACGCTAACTGCGCGGTAGGCGAGCCTGGGTTCAAAGACGCGCTTGAGGTGGTATCGCTGGCTGCAAACCACATTGGCGTCGACCCGTCGGACGTGCTCGTGTGCTCAACCGGTGTGATTGGTGTCGAGCTGCCTATGGGACTGATACGCGCACACATGAACAAAATCGAGTTCAGCGAAGATGGCGGCAGCGATCTGGCTAACGCGATTATCACCACCGATACGCTTCTGAAGCAGAAGGCGGTATCCATAGATGTCGGCGGCTCCACCGTGACAATAGGCGGCATATCCAAGGGTTCCGGGATGATTCACCCGAACATGGCAACGATGCTGGCGTTCATGAGCACCGACGCGAACGTTGAGCAGGAGTTCCTGTCCGTCACGCTTTCGGAGGCGGTGAACATCTCCTTCAACCTGGTTAGTGTGGATACGGACCAGAGCACCAATGACACTTGCATCCTCATGGCCAACGGCGCGGCCGGGAACGCCGAGATCGCTGCCGGAACCCCCGAAGGCGAGCTCTTCGCCGCCGCGGTTACGGACGTCGCAACTCATCTGGCCCGAGAGATGGCACGCGATGGCGAAGGCGCAACGAAGCTTATTGAATCTACAGTTACTGGCGCTCACACCGTTGAGGATGCACGGGTTGCAGCACGGTCGATTGTGGCCTCACCGTTGGTCAAGACGGCGGTCTACGGCCGGGATCCAAATTGGGGTCGGATTCTAATGGCGCTGGGTAAGACGAGCATCCCGCTGGATGAGTCCAAGATCCAGGTATTCATTAATGACATCCAGATTGTAGAAGGTGGCGCGGCCATCCCGTATCACGTTGAATCCGTGGTACAGGCTCTTGGCCGGCCCGAGGTGTATCTTCGTGTGGCCCTCAATGTTGGCGACGGAGACGCTACCGCGTGGGGTTGCGATCTTACCGAGGAATACGTGGTGTTTAACTCCGCGTACACGACCTGACCCCGGCCTCATTTTATCCCGGCATAAGCAGATGCCTCCGCTTAGCAACTCCGCTATCTCTTTTGAGTTTCAAAGAGGTGCGCGGTAATGGCCAATCTTTACGCGGCGCCCCCGGGCTCAATCATCGTGATAAAAGTTGGTGGCAGTACTCTGGGCGAGGGCGATAGCACCAGTCCTGACATCATTGAGCTTGCGAGGCGCGGCTTCAGGCCGGTGGTGGTTCATGGTGGCGGTGCGGTGATCTCTGAGTGGGTCATAAAGCAGGGAATTCAGCCCGAATTTGTACGGGGATTGCGAAGGACAGACACGCAGACGCTGCACGTTGCCATCGCAGTTCTGTGTGGCCTGGTAAACGCGCAGATCGTGGCCGAATTGAACGCACTTGGCGGAAAAGCGATGGGCCTGTCTGGAGTGTCCGGAAAGATGCTGCAGGCTGAAGTATTGGATCCCGAGCTTGGCTACGTCGGCAGGGTTGTAGGAGTAGACAGGTCGTCTCTGGACGCAGCGCTTGAGAATGGCTTCATTCCAGTTGTTGCGCCAACTGCAACGAATATCCGGGCGACCGGGTCAGAAGACGCGATTCTGAATATCAACGCGGACACGTCAGCCGGCCATATCGCCCGGGAACTGCGGGCGCATCAGATTGTCTTCCAGACGGATGTTGCAGGGGTGCTGGACGCGACGAAACGCCTGATCCCTCGCATGACGAAGGGCCAGGGTGGCGATCTCATAGCAAGCGGGATTGCGGCTGGCGGGATGATTCCCAAGATTGAAGGGTGCATCGAGGCGCTCACAACGGCCAACTCAGGCCATATTATCGATGGCCGAATAGCGGGCGCGTTGATCGCCTGTATTGAAGGCCAGGACGTGGGGACAAGGATTGTGTAGCGGGTCGCGAATATAATCGCGGTCCCACAATGACCAAGTCGAAATGAGACGTCGCGCATTCGCGGCGGGGGGAGTTTAAGGCAATGACCAGTACGGCCGAATACAAGGCCCTTGAAGCGAAGTACTACATGCAGGTTGTTAATCGGCGCCCAATGGTGCTGGTACGTGCAGAGGGCACTCGTGTGTGGGACAACGACGATAAGTCTTACCTCGACTTCACCGCGGGCTGGGCTGTTCTGAACATTGGCCATTCACATCCCGCGGTTGTTGAGGCAGTCCGGGAACAGGCGGGTCTGATCAATCAGATGTCTAATCTGTTCTACACAACCCCCCAACTTAAGCTGGCACAAATTCTGGTTGATAACTCCTGCATGGACAGGGTTTTTTTCTGCAACTCCGGCGCCGAAGCCAACGAGGGGGTCTCAAAGCTCGCTCGCAAGTGGGGCAAGACGAAGCTCAATGGCGCCTACGAGATCATCACCATGAACAACTCGTTCCACGGCCGAACGTTTGGGATGATGGCAGCTACGGGCCAGGCGGCCTACCAGGAGAACTGGATGCCACTGATGCCTGGATTCGTGAATGTCGATTACGACGATATCGACGCGATCAAGGCCGCTACCAGCGACAAGACCTGCGCGGTAATGGTTGAGCCGGTGCAGGGTGAGGGTGGCGTCAACGTTCCGGATGATGGCTACCTGAAGCAGATCCAGGAGTGGTGCAATGCCAACAACCTGGTCTTCATTGTTGATGAGGTTCAGACGGGCATGGGCAGACTTGGCACGATGTTTGGCTACCAGCGCTACGACGTTGAGCCGGACGCCATGACGCTGGCCAAAGCGCTGGGTTCCGGTGCTCCGCTTGGCGCGTTCCTTTGTAAAGAAGACTTTTCAGTGTTGGTGCCCGGCGATCACGGCTCCACGTTCGGCGGAAACGCCCTGACCACGGCATCTGGAGCGGCGGCGGCTGAGGTGATTGTTGAAGAGAACATTCCAGAGCAGGCTGCCAGGACAGGCGAGTACCTGACGGGCAAGCTGAGCGCACTCAAAGAGAAGTACGACTTCATCACAGAGGTGCGAGGGCCAGGTCTTCTGATTGGCATTGAGATGACCAGCGAGATTGCTCCCGATGTGGTCACGGAAGTTGAGGCGAACGGGTTGCTCATGAACGCCATTCGGCCAACAATTCTCCGGTTGATGCCGCCATTGAACGTGAGCCGCGAGGAGGTCGACGAGGCGGTCGAAATTCTCGATGCTGCTCTGGGCAAGATCGGCGGCTAGGACTCCGGGTCGAGACAAATAGAGAAAAGTGAGAACAGGTCTGACATCTGCCAGATCTGTTCTAGTTTGGCGGAGCACAAATCGACGGGCTAAACCTTAGGAATGAAGTACTCGTAGTACGATTACGCGCGGAAACGTAGTGTGGTTGGGAATATGAAACGTAAACCGAAGCCATCAATCAAATCTGCGAACAGAAGTCTTGCCCTGTTCGGAATCGCCGTGTTCATGGGCGTTGGGCTGATCGCGTTGCCCATCATCGTTGGGGTGCTTCTGGTGGTTGCGTACGTGCCAGTTGGCGTCGCGATATTCCTTCCAATCGCCTACATGACGCGTCGTCGCTGGCAGCCTAAGCTGACCAAATATGCTGATCGCTACCTTGCTACACCGGAACTTGACAGGATGCAGTCCAGAGTGGGCCGCACTCGTGGCGCTCCGAAACCTGGCCAACGAGCAGAGGATCCGAATCGAACTACGTCGCCCGATCGACGCGATCTCAGAGAAATTGGACGATCCTGAGCGGCCGCTAACGATTTAGAATCCGGGATCGCCTTTGCATGCCACAAGGCGTGACAGAGCGTTCCAGACTTCTTCGCCTCCGCGCTCGTGCCGATAGATTCCCTCTTCGTAGTGGACTATCCGGAAATCAGAGAAAAGCCGGAGCAACTCATTGGGGGCCAATCGCCAATCAGACGTCGCTGGTCCCTGCACATCAAACGATGATTCCATGTGCTGTTCAAACACCACGAAGCCGTTGGGTGCGAGCCACTCCTTGATGGACGGGATCAGGTTGCGGTTCATGTAAAAGCAGCTGACTATCAACTCGTACGGGGCGTTGGGTACGGGGTCAACGTCCAGATCTGCCTGATGCCAGGTGACATCTACGCCGCGCTCTTTTGCCAGTTCTGCCCCTGCTTTTAGCGCTGATGGCGAGATATCCACAGCATCGACTTCCCAGCCGTGCTCAGCCAGATAGAGGGCATTACGACCGCGGCCGGACGGGAGATCAAGCGCACGACCAGGGGGAATACGCGTGATCCACGACTCCAGCAGATCTGATGGCCAGCCTCGGCCTTCGTAGCTGCCTGAGGAGTAGCGCTTTTCCCATGATTGGTACTCTGCTTTGCTCAAGGCCCAACTCTTATTGCGTGAATTTCCAGGTGCCTGTAATTGTGGCCCCAATTATATTCAGACGTGGTGTGGCTACGGAGAGCGGCCTACGCGGCCTGATCTTCGAGTGTCGATACGAGAAAGGAGCGTATATAGGGAAGGATTTGAGAGATCCGATCCATGCATGTGAAGTGATCCGCACCGGGAATTGATAGGAAAAGCGAACTCGGAACCAATTTCGCAGCGGCTGATGCCTGACCGTGAAGTGCGTCATCCGTCCCGCAGAAGAACAGTGATGGAATGGTCAGATTGGTCAGCGCATCACCAATTCCAATGTCTTTCATACGCTTGGTCGCTTCGAGCATGGCGATCAGTGCAGGGCCCTCATTGGATAACTCACGGGACCGTCGCGGCTCGTGGATCATTCTGCCCAGTCCGGACTCAATCTGAGACACGAACATCTCCGGTCCGCCACGCAGCGAATTGATCCAGCGCTCGAAAAGCTTGGCGGGCGGTTTTTGATATCCGGTACCGCCGACCGTTAGCGACAGAAGCCGCTCCGGAACGTATCTACTGAATCCGAGCGCGATTCGTCCGCCGATGGAGTAGCCAACAACGTGGGCGGCCGTCACCTCAAGATCGTCCAGAACGGCAAGCATATCTTCAACAAGAATGGGTAAGACGTAGGCTGCTGGCGTGTTAGGTTTATCGCTGGCGCCGTGTCCACGGAGATCAGGCGTGATCACCTGGAACCGCTCGCTCAACGGTGCAACATAGTAGTCCTCTAACCATGAGTAGAGCGAGCCAGCAATATCATGTAGCAACAGCAGCGGTGGTCCACTGCCTTCAACTTGATAGTTAATTTTGAACGATTTGTTATATGCGGTCGGCATGAATTATGAATGTCCCCCGCGTTAATATTGGCGGGAATCAGTCCGCGTTTCGTCTGCGTTGACGCGTGCCTACGGTGCGTGCGTGCACCTGTATCACCTGCGCGAAACCTTCCGAAGCCTCGTGATCGAACTGCGGCTCGGACGGGTCTTCATCAGACGTGTCCTCCATGGAGCTGGCAGAAGTGAAGAGGCCGTTAGGCATGGAGTCACGATCGATATCGGCAGATTCGAAGAAGACGTTGCCGCGGTAGAGTCGGACGGCAACGGTGCCGGTGACGAGTTTGGTGAGCTCCGCCAGGGCGGCGAGAGACGCTCCCGTGGACTGATCCAACCAGTAGCCCTCGTAGATCTGCTTGCTGAGCGATCGTGAGATCGATTCAAACAACTCGCGTGCGCGCCTGTCAAAGATGAATTGCGTCAGGAATTCGTAGGCCATTCCGAGCAGCTCCATCGCAGGAGCTTCGTAGATGCCGCGCGATTTCACTCCGACGAATCGGTTCTCGACAACGTGGAGGCCGATGCCCACGCCATGCTTTCCACCAATCTCGTTGGCCTGCTCAAACATGGCGACCGTGTCGATGGCCTTACCGTTCAGCTCCACCGGCACACCGGCCTCGAGCCTGATCGAGACCGTTTCCGGGATGTCCGGCGCATCCCACGCCCAGTTGCCCATGCCCGGCTCCACGAAAAATGGAGGAATGCTCACGTCCTCAAGATCGCCTGCCTCGTGGGTGAGCCCCAGGATGTTTGCGTCGGTTGAGTAGCGTGATTCGCGCGCCGGCCTGATCGGAAGATTGTTCTTCTCGCAGTAGTCGATCATCTCAACGCGTCCGGGGAACTCCTTCAGGAATTCGGGGTCTCGCCATGGTGCATAGACATCGATGGTTGGGTCCAGGAAGTTGGCTGCAAGCTGGAATCGCATCTGGTCGTTTCCGCGGCCCGTAGCTCCGTGGAACATAACGGGAATCCCGTCGTCACCCATCTTCTTCAGGATGATTTCCGTGGTGACAGGGCGTGCGATTCCGGTGGTGTTCCAGTAGCCACCCTCGTACTTTGCCTGCGCCTGTATGACCTTGAGACCCTCTTTGATCAGTGCCTCTTTGCCCGGCAAGATGTGAGCGGTTTTCGCGCCGCACGCCAGCATGCGGTCGGCTACAGCGTCGAGATTTTCCTCATCCGGTTGGCCCAGATCGACTGTGAATCCGTGAACCTCAAAGCCCTTACGGGTCAGCCAGCTCGTGACGGTGCAGCTGTCCAACCCGCCAGATACGGCTCCGCCAATCAGCGGCCCCCGGGATTCAAGGATTTCGTTGGCGTTCAATTACGTTCGCTCCAGGTTGGTTCTCAGTACGTCGAACCGGTTCAATTCGTTCCTGAAAACGCTACTCGTACGAAATGCGCGCGTCAATAAATAGGGTGGTTGGGTAGGGGGATGCGTACAATTTCTAAATGACTTCTAATCAGAACGACCCTGCGGCCAGCGCCAGGGGATCTCAACTCGCATCGGATTTCACGGTTTCGCTGCACTACGACCGACGGCTGTATCGGGAAGATATCGCGGGCTCAATTGCGCATGCCCGAATGCTTGCGCGCCAGGAGATCATGAGTGCCGAGTCGGTGGCGTCGATCGTGGAGGGTCTCCAGTCTATCGAGAGTGAAATTGCCGCAGGCGACTTTCCGTGGCGCGATGATCTTGAAGATATTCACATGAACATTGAGGCTCGGCTGTTCGACTTAATTGGCGATGCTGCGGGGGAGCTCCACACAGCGCGGTCGCGAAACGATCAGGTTTCGACGGATACGCGGCTGTACTCCAAAGGTGCGGCACTGGAGCTTGTTGGTGCGGTTCGGGCGGCGCAGGAAGCGCTGTTGCAGCAGGCAGAGGCGCATATGCAGACCGTCGTTCCTGGCTACACGCACATGCAGCGGGGCCAGCCCGTATCACTGGCGCATCACCTGCTCGCGTACTTCGAAATGCTGGATCGCGACGCCGTCAGGTTCAGCGCCGCCGCTGCTGCTGCTGATGTCTCCACGCTTGGCAGTGGGGCGATGGCCGGAGTGCCGTACCCGGTGGACCGGCAGTCGGTGGCTGACGAACTTGGGCTGGACCGAATCACAGCCAACAGTATGGACGCCGTCTCTGACAGAGATTTCGCGCTCGATCTGATCTACGCAGCGTCTGTCTGCATGCTGCATCTGTCGCGTCTGTCGGAAGAGCTCATCATCTGGTCGTCGAACGAGTTTGGATTCGTGAAACTCGGCGATGGATACACGTCTGGCTCCAGCATGATGCCGCAGAAGCGGAACCCGGATTTTGCTGAGTTGACGCGTGGCAAGTCGGGCCGGGTAGTTGGCAATCTGATGGCTGCGATGACCACGCTCAAGGGCCTGCCGCTCACGTACAACCGAGACTTGCAGGAAGACAAAGAGGGTCTCTTCGATTCGGTGGATACGATGCTGGCCGCGCTGGGCGTCGTCCGCGGCATGATCGAATCGGCCACATTCAACGCTGACAAGATGAGGTATGCCGCTGAGTCCAGCTATGTGTTGGCGACGGATGTCGCGGACTATCTCGTGGGTAAGGGAATGCCGTTCAGGGAGGCGCATATCATCGTGTCGAACCTGTCGGAGCAGGCGGCCAATAGCGGCAAATACCTGCATGAGTTATCGCTGGCTGAGTATCAGGCAGCATCAGAGCTGTTTGACGAGGCAGTGTTCGATATCACGGTGGATTCTTCCATAGCTGCGAGGGACGTAGAGGGCGGAACGGCCTTGAACCGAGTTACAGAGGCGTTGGCAGCAGCGAAGGCCCGCCTGGTCGCATCACGTCATGACAAGTAGCCACCCGCTCAAGATTTCGCCCTCCATTCTGTCTGCCGATTTTGGTCGACTGGCGGAGGACGTGGCCGAGGCTGAAGCGGGCGGGGCCGACGAGATTCACTTCGATGTGATGGACGGCCAGTTCGTTCCCGGCATCACCTTTGGATTCGTGGTACTTCAAGCCGTACGCGCCGCAACATCGCTGCCGATTGACGTTCACATGATGGTGAAGGAGCCGGCGCGCTACGCTGCTGAGTACGCGGCTATCTCAAACCTGACCATGACCGCGCATGTTGAGTCGACGAACGACATTGAGGCGACTCTCCGTGAGATCGAATCCTCTGGCATTCGACCGGCCCTCACACTCAATCCAGATACGCCTGTGGACGCCATCATGGCGATGCTTGCCAATGTAGATCGGGTGCTGGTGATGACGGTGGTGCCCGGCGCGGGTGGGCAGTCTTTCATGCATGAAATGCTTCCGAAGATCGAGGCACTCGCCGCGCTGCGTGACTCATCGCATTCCAATCTGGAGATTGCGGTAGACGGCGGGATCAAAGTTGACACCGCTCCACTCGCGAGGGCTGCTGGTGCCACGACGCTGATATCGGGGTCCGGCATCTTTGGTCATGCGGATGGCGTTCGCGCCGGAGTTGCCAGCATCAGAGCTGCGGCCGACTCAATCGGTTAAAAGAAAAACCGTCATCGATTGATGACGGTTCATTCAGAATCCGCGGACGTTACTTGCGAGGCGGCTTGACTGACGTTCGCAGACAGCGGGCACAGATAGATACCTTTTTCATCTCGCCGTCAACCAACATGTTCTTTTTGAATACGTTTGGCTTGAACTGACGATTCGTTGCCTTCAGCGAGTGGCTGCGATTGTGCCCAAACTGTGGACCTTTACCGCAAACTGAACACTTGGCCATCGAATTCCTCTTCAGGTTAGTGGCGAGCCTCAACACGCGGGACGCCATATGAGCTGGTTTGTAAATAGATCGAGGCCGCTGGGAAATCGCGTGCCTCGGGGATGTATTCCTACTTTCTACGTTAACATGCGCCTACTACGCGCAGCAAGGAGATTTGCTGCAATCGTATGAGGTTAGATTGATGTGTAGCTCGCCCAAATCCTTCGAGAAGAGCGCTATTGAAGTTGCGCGGATTGTGTTCGGCCCGAATTGACGCCCTCAACAGCCATCGACATGCACACATTGTTGGAGGCCATCCGGGCGTCTCATCGAGCCGTGGACCGGAACAAGGCCCAGATCAACTCCCTGAACGTGTTTCCTGTGCCCGATGGCGACACCGGCACGAATATGAGTCTCTCGTTGCATTCAATTGTTGACGCCACAAATGACGCTGATTTCGAATCGCTATCTGAGATCACATCTTCCATGGCACGCTCCGCGTTGATGGGAGCGCGCGGCAATTCTGGACTGATCCTTTCGCAACTTTTCACGGGCATCGCCGGGGCGACACTGAACAGCAATGAGTTTGGGCCTGAGGAGTTGGCGAATTCGCTGAGCATCGCCACCGACGCTGCTTACGCGGCAGTTCAGAATCCGGTTGAAGGCACGATGCTGACGGTGTTGCGACTGTCTCGTGATGCGGCTACTGAGGCGGTAGGTCGCGATTGCACGCTGATCGAAACGCTCTCGGAGGTCTCGGCCGCGGCGCGTGCAGCAGTGGAAGATAGTCCGAATTTGCTGGATGTGCTGGCGGCTGCGGGCGTGGTCGATTCGGGAGGCTACGGCCTGTCAGTCATGTTTTCGGGCGCGCTCAGCTATTTGAACAGAGAATCTGACGGCTCGATCGAACTACCAGCGCCGGGCGTGAACTCAACGCAGGTGTTGACCGAGTTCCTGGCAGGTGTTGAAGAGGAGTCATGGGGCTATTGCACGGTGTTCCTGCTAACTGGCGATCAGCTTGATCCGGCAGCGTTGCGAACATCTATAAGCGATCTGGGACGCTCCGCCGTGGTCGCGGGCACCGCAACCGAAGTGAAAGTGCATGTTCACGTAGACAATCCCGGTCCGGCGCTTGAGATGGCGGCCAATCTGGGCACGCTCTCAAATATCACCATCATGAACATGGACGAGCAGACCGCTGACCGCGCCGCAGACCAGCCCGATGTTCGGTCCTCAGGCGGCGTACTCGATGCCACGTGCGGCATTGTGTCCATAGTTGCTGGTGACGGCATGCGGCGACTGTTCATCGAGGGCGGCTTAGGCACAGTTGAGGTTGTGACCGGGGGCGACTCCATGAATCCCAGCGTTGGGGAGATTCTTGAGGCTGTTGAGCGGTGTCGACAGGACGAAGTGGTCATTCTGCCGAACAACTCGAACGTCATTGGCACGGCGAACCAGGCGGCAGGCGAGAGCGGCAAAAACGTATCGGTAGTACCCACAAAATCGATGCAGGCTGGTGTTTCTGCACTGCTCGCCTACAGCCCCCAAATTAGCGCTGCGGAGAATCAGGCTGCCATGGACGCGGCCGCCTCGGACGTACTGGTTGGAAGTGTCACAATTGCCTCACGGGATTTTGATCTTGATGGCGAAAGAGTAAGTTCCGGTGCGATGATCGGACTACTGGGCAGTGAGATAGTCGTTTCGGGTGATGATCTCAACGAAGTGGCGATGAACCTGCTGGCCAGAATGTCGCATCGCGGGGAACTTCTCACGATCTATCGTGGAGAAGCCGTAGCCCAGCAAGAGGTCGAGGAGCTTGGAGCAGCGGTCTCAGCGCAATTTGGCAGGCTGGACGTGGAAATCTTGGACGGCGGGCAACCTCACTATCCGCTACTGATAGCGGTGGAGTAGAAAGGGCACACCTTGAGCGTTGTAGTGGTTACGGACAGCACGGCGGATATCGCCCCTGATTTGGTCGCCGAACTTGGCATTCATGTGGTGCCACTAAAGGTCATCTTTGGCGAAGATGAGTTTGTGGATGGGGTGACCATTCAGGCACCGGAGTTCTACAAGAAGCTTGAGTCGTCCGATGTATTTCCAACTACGTCGCAGCCATCGCCGGGTGAGTTCGTGGAAAGGTATGAGGAGATTGGCGCCGGGGCGGACGGAATCGTTTCGATTCATATTAGCGCAAAGTTGAGTGGTACATACGACTCCGCGATTCAGGCATCGGAGCAGCTGGCCGGTGAGGGGCCGGAGATCCGTGTGATCGATGGCAAGTCGGCCAGCATGGGCACCGGTCTCACGGTGCTGGCCGCTGCCAGGGCCGCCCGCGATGGCGCAAATTTTGATGAAGTTGCAGCGCTCGCAGATGATCTCGTCAGCCGAACGCACGTGTTGTTTCTCCTGGACACGCTGGAATATCTGAAACGTGGCGGTCGGATTGGAACGGCAGCGGCATTTATCGGTACGTTGCTCAAATTTCATCCGCTGCTGGGGATTATCGATGGCGAGGTGGCGCCGATCGCGCGGCCACGCAGCAAGCAGAAGGGCGTTACGGCGCTGCTATCCAGGCTTGAGGCGGCTGGGAGCATTGAGCAGGCCGCGATTATCGTCGCGAACGATCCGGCGACGGCAAACGATCTGGCCACGCAGGTGGCAAATCTGACCGGCCTGGACGTGCCGCCGTCGATCACGATTGGGCCTGTCATTGGGGCGCACGCCGGCCCCGGACTGGTCGGAGTTGCTTACATCGTCGCCAACACTAACGCCAGCGAATAACAGGTATGGCCCGAGGAGATCGCGGCACCCGAACCGCTCCATCCAAGCTAGAAATTCTGGTCAAGGTTCTGCAACTTGAGCGAGCACAGGGCCACCGCGACATGGCCGTTACCGGCGGCCTCGATGCGTTTCTTGGCGCATCCGCAGACGAGTTCAGGCAGGTTCTGGCAGATGTAGACCGCACGCCGGGCACGTACGAGTCGCGCGATTCAAGCGCTCGGGAGTTGATGGTTAGCCAGATACTTAGTTCGTCTGGTGTCGCGCCAGCGAAAGCGACTCAGCGAGCGGCTCCACAACCGAAAACAAGCCCGAAACCTGCCAGGGCCAAAGCGGCCACTAAGAAGTCATCTAAGAAGGTCGAGCCACCGGAAGCGCTTCCGCTCAAGACACATATCGACGATTTGAAGTTCATCAGGAAGCCGACGCTGGGGAACTTTCGCAAGATGGCGGTGGAGACACTTCACGATCTGCTGTACCTGTTCCCGCTACGCCATATCGATTACAGCAATGTGAAGCAGATCGCGTATCTGGAGATCGATGAAGAGGTCAGTGTCATCGGCAAAGTTATTCGTTCAACAACCAAACGAATTGGACGTGGCGCGACTATTGTTTCGATCAATGACGGCACCGGAATCGTCGACGCTACGTGGTTCAACCAGCCTTACCTGGCGACTCGATTCAAGCCCGGTACAACGCTGGCGCTTAGCGGCAAGGTTGGCGTGTACCGCGATCGCGCTCAATTCCAGAATCCTGAGTACGAGACTGCTTCCGGTACTTCCGCCGAAGAGATGATCAAGGCGGGAGGCCTCCTTCCTGTCTACCCGTCCACCGAAGGCATGTACCAGCGCACGTTACGGACGGCCACCAACAAAGCCCTGGAGGTTGGACTGCCGTCGGTTATCGACCCTTTGCCAGCGGAGATTCGGAAGAATCAGAAGCTCTACAAACTCACGGAGGCAATCCACGGAATGCACCTGCCGGAGTCGAAAGAGGAGTTCGCGGAGGCCCGCCGACGTCTGGCGTGGGATGAGCTGTTCGTGAACCAGGTTGCCGTACAGACACGACGGCTCCAGTGGCGAGAGCGGGATGCGGCGGTGTTGATACCGCTGAATCCACCGGTGATGGAGCACTTCCGCGGCCTTCTGCCGTTCAATCTGACGAACGGGCAGGAGTCAGCACTTGCGGAGATTGTCGCCGAACTTGAGAGCACAGTTCCAATGGCGCGTCTGTTGCAGGGCGAGGTGGGCAGCGGCAAAACCGTGATCGCGCTGGCTGCGATGCTCATGGCCGCGGGCGAGGGCTACCAGGCTGCGTTGATGGCGCCCACCGAAGTGCTGGCGGAGCAGCATTTCCTGAATATCACCTCGATGCTGACGGGCGGCGACACATCAATCTTCAACGAGGGCTACTTGCGGTCGTTCGAGATGCCCGGTTTCGACGAGCCTCTACGCATCGCACTCTTGCTTGGCAGCATTCGACAGTCGGAGAAGGCGGAGATTCAGCGCCAGCTATCTGAAGGCCACATACAACTCGCAATCGGCACGCATGCCCTGTTCCAGGAGGAAGTGGAGATACCGCAACTCGCGCTTGCCGTCGTCGATGAGCAGCACAGGTTTGGCGTTGAGCAGCGGGCGGCGTTGCAAGGCAAAGGTATCCGCCCACATCTGCTCGCGATGTCGGCGACACCGATTCCGCGCAGTCTGGCGCTCACTTTGTACGGCGATCTGGATATCTCAACTTTGCGGGAGTTGCCCGGTGGCCGGAAGTCGATCAAGACGCGCTGGTTGCGCTCTAAGTCAGACCGTGAATCTGGCTATCAGCTCATTCGCGAGGAGGTCGCGGCAGGAAGGCAAGCTTTCGTCGTGTGCCCGTTCATCGAGCCATCAGACCAAATTGATGCTCGCTCGGCCACCTCCGAGTACGAGCGCCTACGGCTTGGTGAGCTGAAGGATCTCAGACTTGGCCTATTGCACGGGCGGATGAGTCTTGCCGACAAGCAGGAAGTCATGGAACAGGTTCACGCGAGAGAAATCGACGTGTTAGTCGCGACACCAGTCATCGAAGTGGGCATTGATGTCCCGAACGCGACGGTGATGATGGTGGAGAGTGCTGAGCGCTTCGGCCTGTCGCAGCTCCATCAGTTGCGCGGCCGCGTTGGGCGTGGTGAGTATGCCAGCCACTGCTTCGTTCTCACCGATGGCGCGGGTACCGAGGCTCAGGAACGCCTGCAAATCATCGAACGCACTTACGATGGGTTCGAACTCTCTGAGGAAGATCTGCGTATCCGTGGTCCGGGCGACTACCTGGGAACCCGGCAGAGTGGGATGCCTGATCTGAAGGTTGCGACGATCAGGGATGTTGAGTTGATGGCGTTTGCCAAGGTTGAGGCGGCAGACCTACTTGAGATGGATCCTGAATTGCAAAAGCGCGCTCATAGACCGCTGGCGGCACTCGTCAAGACACAGTTGGAGAAGATGACGGGCACGCTGAGCTAACCAGATTCGCGGCTGGTCGAATCCTTATTTGGGCGGCGCGTTCTGCGCTGCCTGTTTTGCCTCACCACGGCGCATCAGGTAGCTGCCAAGCGCGCCGATTGTGACGGCCCACCAGGTGTACGGCACGACGATGATTCCGATCACGGGAATCAGGATGTTCCACGGCTCGCCCATATCAACCATGAAGCCGATGGCGATCGCCACCACGGCGGGTACCGCCATCAGCGCGCCAACGTAGAGTCCGAACTTCACGATCTGGCCCTCGTCAGCCTTTGCGACGCCTCCACCTATCAGGCCGGCCACGAAGGGTCCGAGCGGGACACTGATGAAGTGGACAATCGGTATGGCGATTGTCAGTAGCGAGACTAAGACCAACCCTGTGGCGACCAGCACGCCGTTGAGCATGAACGATTCTCCGGAACGTGATACGGGACTATCTATGGGGTAATAATCACCCTTGATCAGACTACCAGTCCGTGCCGCCGCTGATTACTTATGTGGCGATAGCGATCTCATCGATGATCTGAGGCGAGTTGGTCAGCGTCTTGTGAACCGGGCATCGAGCCGCGATGTACGCAAGGCGCTCTTTCTGTTCCTGATCCAACGGCCCGCGGAGCGTAATCGAGCGTCGAATTACATCCAGCAAGTGCCCGTCTTCCTCAGCATTTTCGCCATCAGATTCGTACTCGTGGGAGTGAGATAACTCAATCTCGACTCCATCCAACGGCCACTCCTTGCGTTTGGCGTACATGATCAATGTGATCGATGTACATGCTCCGAGCGCTGCCAGAAGAAACTCGTATGGACTTGGCCCGGAGTCATCGCCAATACCAGCCGGTTCATCCGCCATGAGCTCATGGTTTCCGGCCAGAATCTTTGTCTGATACTTGTTGTCACTGAGGACTCTTACCGTCGCGATATCCTGTATTCTCCCTAACGCTCGTTACTGCTCATCCGGTAGTTAGATGAGCGTTCAACGTCCAGTGATCTCCATGAGGAATGTGAGCTTTGACGCAGACCAGTAAAGCAGACCAGATAGCTGACGTTCTTATTATTGGTGCAGGAGCATCAGGAGCGGCAGTTGCATGGAAGCTGAGCGAAGAAGGCTTCAAAGTAGTGTGCCTGGAGCAGGGTCGGTGGCAGCGCCCACAAAACTACGTAACGGGCGACGCCGACTGGGAGCTGCGCGCTCTCACCGATTGGTCGTTTGATCCCAACATTCGACAGCGCCCGGAAGACTACCCGGTCAACGATAAAGACTCTCCCATTAGCCCGCTCATGTTCAACGCCGTTGGCGGGAGCACCATTCACTGGACGGCGCACACACCTCGTATGCATCCGTCAGATTTCCGTGTCAAAAGTCTTGATGGCGTCGCTGACGATTGGCCATTGACCTACTTTGATCTTGAGCCGTTCTACGATCTGAATGACGAGATGATGGGCTGCTCCGGAATCATCGGTGATCCGGCCAATCCACCTCGCAGTCCCCGGCAGATGCCGCCGCTTGGTCTGGGCGAGGACGGCAAAATGCTGGTGGAAGGGTTTGAGAAGCTGGGATGGCACTGGTGGCCGTCTGACTCGTACGTGAACTCAGTTCCGTATGGGGACGATCGTGGCGCGTGCAATTACTGCGGGCCCAATGGCCTAGGCTGCAAGGTCAAGGCTAAAAGTTCCACAGATATCACCTACTGGCCACACGCGGTTGCCAATGGTGTGAAGCTAAGGACGCGATGCCGAGTTACCCGGATCACCGTAGACGACGAGGGTGTCGCGACCGGCGCCGATTATCTGGACCGGAATGGTCGACTGCGGCATCAGGCTGCGAAATCAGTGGTGCTTGCCGCGAATGGCATTGGAACGCCCCGGCTGATGCTGATGTCAAAATCGGATGCTCACCCAGAAGGGCTGGCGAACAGTTCTGGGCTTGTCGGCAAGAACCTGATGTTTCATCCATACGCCATAGTCATGGGACTATTCCCCGAATCGATCGAATCCTGGAAAGGCCCTATGGGCAATATCTTCATGAGCCAGGAGTTTTACGAGACCGATTCGCGGAAGGATTTCGTTCGCGGATACACGTACCAGATCATTCGAGACACCGGGCCGGCGTCTCACGCTCGCGGTGGCATCAATGGTCCAATCCCCTGGGGGGAGAGTCATCACGACGCTTTTGCCAGCAGCTTTGGCAAGAGTATCGGGATGGCCATCATCGGTGAAGATCTTCCAGAGGACCACAATACCGTCACATTGGATGAGCGTCTGGTGGATGGCTCCGAACTTCCTGCGCCAAAAATCGATTACACGCTGAGCACTAATTCCCGGCGATTACTTGACGATGGAATAGAAAACGCTCGCAAAGTGCTAGAGGCGGCGGGCGCGGTTGATGTCACCGTGAATCCGTTGCTGCGGGCGGGTGGCTGGCATCTGATGGGGACGGCGCGCATGGGCGTTGATCCAGAAGCATCAGTAGTCAACGAATGGGGCCAGACGCATGATATCGATAACGTATTCATCGTTGATGGGAGCATTCTCGTCACCGGCGGCGGGGTGAACCCCACGTCCACTATCCAGGCACTCGCGCTTCGAGCGGCCGACTATATCGCACGGGAGCGTACTGAGTTCAGATCAGAGTCGATCGCACAGGCGGTGGCAGATTGAGCCCGACGGAGGGTGGCCGGCTGACCGAGGCTGACAGGACAACGCTCGCGACCGTTCTGGACCGACTGATTCCGGCGGTCGATGATCTGCCTGGTGCTGGCGAGATGGGTCTTGCCCGCGAGGTTGAGCGACGTGCACGGAGGAATCATCGCCTACGCGGCGCGCTGGTGGCCACTATGGACGCACTTTCTCTCGACTTGAGCGCTCATGCGGCAGGTGGATTTAACGCCCTCGAACCTGAGGCCCAAGTTGAAGCGCTGGAGGAGATCGAGCGATCGATTCCGGACAAATTCACTCCGTTCCTGCAGCTCGTGTACACCGTCTACTACATGGAGAAGTCTGTACTTGAACACATCGGCTGGACCACCGGCCCCGTTCAACCAGATGGCTTCGATGTTGAGCCATTTGACGAGGCGATTCTCGTAAATGCCCGCCAGCGAGAACCCTTCTGGCGAGAGACGGAGTAGGCGCGGTACACCCTTTCACAGACGTGAGCCACATTTGATTTGCGCTTTAAAACGCCCTAGGACAGCGTGTAGTCCACTGAGAGTTCTGCGCAGATGCTCTTGAACCAGTCGATTACCTCGTTGTGCAACGGAATGCCATCGCGGGTCCGCTCAACTTCTGTCTCTGCTTCGTAGAGGCCAGCGTAGAGGACCCGGTCCTCGCCCGGTATCGGCTTCGTCGTGCGGAGGCCTTCCAGCATGCCGTCCATATCGTC
>DBZV01000058.1:20246-20595 GCA_002311865.1 Dehalococcoidia bacterium UBA1151 | reverse complement strand
TTCCAGCATGCCGTCCATATCGTCCTTGAACTCGTCAACATCGCAGAAACCGGCAATGTCCCACGCCTGGACATAGTGGGCGCGTCGCTTGATCGCGGCGGTGCGGAATCCGGGTGCGCCGCTGAGCGGACCGCACATGATGTCGACTACAACGCCTAGACTATAGCCCTTGTGGGAGCCAAGTTCGCGCGTGCCGCCCATCGGTAGCTGACGCCGAAGGCTACCGACACCGAACTCAGCGACCTGGCCACCTACCATATCCGGTGAGCCGTCTTCATTGCCAAGCCAGCCAGCCTCAAGCGGCTTCCCCATACGTGCGGCAAGTCCAATCTTGTTGCCAGCGATGGAT
>DBZV01000058.1:17163-20145 GCA_002311865.1 Dehalococcoidia bacterium UBA1151 | reverse complement strand
CCTCGTTGCGAGCGGGTGCAGCCCAGGCGATGGGGTTGGTACCCAGTTTCGCCTCGGCGCCAAACGTTGGTAGCATCGCGTTGCCGCCTGCTGTCATTGCCATGCCAATCATGTCTGCCTTGGCAGCCATCCGGGCGTGGTAGCCTACCGCTCCAGCGTGACCAGAGTTGCGAATGGCAATGCCACCAGATCCCACCTTGCGAGCCTTTTCGATTGCCAGTTCCATCGCCCATGGCGCAACAATGTTGCCAAGGGCGCCATCGGCATCGATGGTCGCGGTGCTTGGGGTTTCGTGAATTATCTGGAAATTGGGTGTGGGATTTAGCAGCCCTTCTGTATACGACCTGATGTAGGACCGGAGCATGTTCGATACACCGTGCGTATCGACTCCGCGCAGGTCTGCGTAGAGGAGCACATCTGCGCCAAGGACGGAGTCTTTCTCATTGAGGCCTACCTTGCGGAACAGTTCCTCAACAGTCGTCCGGAGGTTATCCGGCATGACGCGGGTTGAATCACTTTCTGGAACTTGGAAATGCTTGAGCAATGTCTTTCCTATCTCGCGTTCACAGCGTCCACAACAGAGGTGTTGTAATTTTGGTCTCCCCAAAGGTTCGACCATAGGATTGGATTACGAAATCGGGCGGATTCTACACCCGCGTTGGAACTCAGTTGCAGTCGAACATCGGAAAGCGTACTCGTTGACACTGCAATTAATCGGTTGCTATTCTGGATTAAGTTCCACGCGCCGTGCGGGCGCCGGATCGGTGTGACGGGGATGTAGCTCAGCTGGGAGAGCGCTGCGTTCGCAATGCAGAGGCCGGGGGTTCGAGTCCCCCCATCTCCACCAAACACCCTTCATTGATCACCGAGCGTAATTGCGACTGCTTCTCCCCGCCGCAATTTGAGTGCAAGCGCTGTCCTTGATGCGACCTTCACCTGCGTAGTCCCCCTTTATAGTGATTTCTCCACCCTCGTGGGGGTCACCAATTCCCCACTGAAATTTTGCTGATAGCGTGCGGCCAATCTGTGCGTTAGCACGCGGACATATTTGGAGATCACCACCTCATCACGCCCGGTCGGTGGAGTGCAACCTTGAGTTGTGCATAAAGCGGGGAAGCTCTCTGCACACGTAGACCGGGGTCGAACAAGATCAAACGTGATCATCTGCGGTGGTCAAAGAGGAGATACTAAGATGAATCTTTCACTCAGTCGTACTGACTCCCAAAAGGGAATCAAGTGGCTGGAGACCGCCATCATCCTGATCGCGTTTGTGGTAGTGACGTTGGCGTCCGGCCACAGTGACCTGCCCCAAATAGTTGTACCAGTCGCTATGTTAGTGCCGGACGCAAGATTTGTGGCCTGAGCCAGGCACCGGGATGTAGCCTGCCATCTACCTGCTGATTCCCTGCCGAGTTTGCTCTTGGAAAGATTGAGTACCAAAGCTGAGCGACTTCCTCTTAATCAGTAGGTTCTCGGTTCAAGTCCGAGGCGGATCACCAATCTTCTCCCAATCCCTTCGCACGGTACGCTTAGTGGTAGCGATCGCGGGGGCAGGTGAGTGGGGAGAGGTTCCGATGAAGATTCCGCGTGTAAAGGCGCTGACGTTTGACATTGGTGGGACAGTATTCGACTGGCGTGGCACGATTGAAGCTGAGCTTCAGGCGTTGTCGTCGAACCGGAACGTTGAGCTCGACGCTCGGCAATTTGCCTCCGACTGGCGTGGTGGGATGTTCGCGAACCTGGCGCTGGTGAAGTCGGGCGAGCTCCCACGGATGAATGCTGACGAGCTTCACCGCATGGTGCTCGACGAGGTTCTTGAGACCCATAGTTCACTTGAGCTTTCGGGAGATGAGCGAGACGCGTTGAACCAGATCTGGCATCGGCTCCATACGTGGCCGGATGCCGTGGAAGCGATTCATAAGCTGCGGGGCTCATATGCCGTCAACGTACTCACGGTGCTGAGCTATGCCATCGCCGTTGATAGCTCCAAGTTCAATCAGTTGAGTTGGGATGGCATTTTGTCTTGCGAGTTCCTGGAGCGGTACAAGACCGATGCGCGGGCCTACCAGCAGGCGGCCGAACTACTACGACTGGAGCCGGACGAAGTGATGATGGTGGCGGCACATACGGGCGACCTGATGGGCGCCAGAGGTGCCGGACTGAGGACGGCGTATGTGTATCAAGACGACTGGAACACGGAGCAAAATCCGCGTGAGCCAGTTCACTCACTCGACAACTTTGATGTGAGTGCGAAGAGCTTTAGTGAACTGGTCGAGAAGCTGACCTGATCGCTAGATGTTGTAAATCGTCTCCGCGTTCTTTGAGAAGAGAGCCGCTCGCTCGTCATCAGTGAAGTCGGCAGTTATCTCGCGGTAGGCATCTACCAGGTAATCGTAGGTGCTGAATAGCCAGTCGACAGGCCAGTTGGAGCCAAAGAAGCTGCGCTCTACGCCGAAGGTTTCTATGCAGTGGAGGACGTAAGGCCGAATGCTCTCGGCTGTCCAGTTGGGACCGGCCATGCCGAGGCCGGAGATTTTACAGCGGATGTTGTCCGCGTGAGCGACGGTTTCCATGCCTTTTTTCCACTTTTCGAAGTACTCCGGATTCCGCTCTGTTGGCGACCCAGTGTGGTCGACCACAATCGTGATGTTCGAGAATTTACTGGCAAGGGCCAGCAGCTTCTCCATGTCTTGCCACTGGACACTCATGCTGGGCCGCAAGTCGAATTTCTCGAGCAGGGCGAAACCGCGTTGAAAGTCGGAGCGCACCAGGTAGTCGCCGTATGAGAAGTCGCGTATGCCACGCATATTCTGGAACTGGCAATGGCGCTCTAGTTCTGCTTCCACGTCAGGCTCACTCAGATCTGAATATGCCACGATACCGTGCGGGAAGCCCGTGCGGTCGGCCGCTTCCTGAAGCCACTCCGTCTCCTTGACCGGATCCTTGCTACCGATCGCGGCCTGGACGTGAACCGCCTTGGTG
>DBZV01000058.1:16757-16930 GCA_002311865.1 Dehalococcoidia bacterium UBA1151 | reverse complement strand
GGTCATGTTGTGGCCTGCTGTGGTGGCGAGAACGGTAGCTTATTCGATCACCTTTTTGCCATTGCTGTGGCTGTCGATGCAATCCCAATCGTACTCAACGCCAAATCCGGGACCTTCGGGAACATCTACGTTACCGTCTGAATCGATATTTTCCAGGCCTCTGCCTAGTTGGC
>DBZV01000058.1:7195-16518 GCA_002311865.1 Dehalococcoidia bacterium UBA1151 | reverse complement strand
CCGGTTGGTCCCCCGGTTGGTCCCAAAGAGAGTTTGAGTCCGTAAATGCTGATTGGCGAGTTCGCCGCACTATCTAACGCGGCCATCTGGGCGCTCACTGGCGTCATCACGAAATCTATTGGTCGTGATGTGCGGCCTGTTCATATCGTCACGGCACACGCCTGGATTGGTGTATCGATCTTCTTGATCGTTGGCTTCGCAACCGGGCAGATCGACGACCTGCTCAACACAGGGACACGATCTACGCTCATCCTTGCCGGAGGTGCGCTGATCAATACAGCGGGTTCGTTCGTGTTCTGGATTGCGATCACCAGGGGTAGCGTCAGTCACGTCTTTCCCACCACTCAAAGCATATTCATTCTGACGACGGTTCTCATGAGCTGGGCTGTGCTTGGCGAATCGCCTGGAATTGGTGTGATAGCGGGAGCCCCACTCATCATTGGTGGGGTTGTTCTTCTGAACTGGCGTTCAAGCAGTGCCGAAGGCGCGTCTGGTTACGAGGGCGGACTCATGGTGCCGCTCCTGGCGGCGCTGACGGCGCTACTCTGGTCCGGGGCGTTTGTAACCGCCGCCGAGGCGTTGAAAGATGCCGAACCGCTTGCAGGCGCGACGATTCGTAATATCGTTCCGGCGATCATGTATCTGGGAGTCGCACTGTTCGTGCCCTCGAGCCGACTCTCCCGTGTACCTCGCGCCAACTATCCGCGAATTCTACTCAGCGGCCTGTTTTTCGCGTACGGCGCGTTCACGTTCCTTTTCGCGCTTGATCGCGCCCCTGCGAGCGTTGTCGCAATACTGATTAACACATCACCAATGTGGGCGCTGGGATTGTCATTTGTGTTCCTTGGTGAACGAATGACCAGATACAGTCTCTTTGGCGTCGTGCTCAGTATTTTTGGAATACTTGCAGTTCTGATGCTTGACTAACGCTGGCAACCCCAGTTTTTCAAGATTGCCCACTCCCACTGCGATGCAAGGCGAGCTACAGTTGCCGGGGCGAAATATCTCGTAACCACGGTGCAGGATTGGGAGTGACCCAGACATGAAACTCGCTGAGCTGGTCGTCGACGACGCAAAGAGGCGTGGAATCGACCATATGTTTGGGATTCCTGGGAGCGGATTTCCGCTGGATGTACTGGAGGCTGGACGCACTGGCGGAGTCGATCTGGTGCTGACGGCGCACGAATCATCAGCCGCGATCGCGGCGGCCGCCTATGGCGCAATCAAGGGCACACCGGGTATCGCCATCTCTGTTAAGGGCGTCGGTGCCGGGAATCTGGTGGGGGGTGCCGTAAACGCCCATTTCGAGCGGATGGCGGTGCTGTGCATTTGCGAATCAGGTGATCCCGGCTCCACGACTGAATTGGTTCAGATCGCCAATCACGACCAGATGTTTCGTGCGGTGGCGAAGCTGCAGAGAACGTTCACGCATGACTCTGCGGCAGAATCGCTGCAGCGCGCCGTGTTCGAGGCTGGTGATGGTCGTCCCGGGCCCATCGTCCTCAACGTCACCGGCGCGATGGCGGAAGGAGATGTGGGCAGCGCGTTGCCCAACCTTCCAGCGGCGAAAGCTGACGTGCCCGATACCGCGGCGCTAGATCGGCTGGCCGAGGCACTGAGCGGAGCCAGGCGAGTTGTGGTGATCGCCGGGGCTGATGTGGCAAGGCATGGCGCTATCAAAGAACTCGCGAAATTCGTCGAATCCATTGGTGCTACTGTGCTAACGAGTATGGATGCCCGCGGAGTGTTCCCGGAATCGGACCCACGCTGGGCGGGGCTCCACATTGGCGCATACGCAGCGCACCACATCGAGACGGATATCGTGGGCGCCGCCGACCTCGTGCTGCTCGTCGGGGTGGACGCCATGATGACCCATTCACCATGGGGATTCGACGTTCCAACGGTGGAACTTGTCGCAAGGCCAGAATACGCCACGATGTCGCCAGATCCGGGCGTCAGGGCGGACGGCGATTTGACGGCATCACTTTCGTATCTCACAGGCAAGTCAGAATCGGCAGATGATGGTTTCCCAATTGATGAAGTAGCAGCGATCAAAGCAGAGATCCTGAAGCTGTTTGAACGCCCCTCGGCGGCAACGTTCTCACAGCAGGACATCATCGAGATATCGCGGCGATTGCTGCCTGACGATGGCGTGCTCGTTTCCGAGACGGGCGCGTTTGTGCGATTCCTGGAGCATCTCTGGCCGGTAGACCGTCCAAACACGTTTATTGGTACCTCTGGAGGACGGACGATGGGACTCATGATTCCGGCTGCACTCGGCGCGAAGCTCGCACGGCCCGATGTGCCCATGATTGGCATTGGTGCCGACGGCAGCACGCTGATGCGGCTCGGCGAGCTTGAGTCGTTCGCCAGAACCGGCGTTGCAATGCCGCTCATCATCATCAATGATCACGCACTGGGCACCATGAAGTCACGACAGAAATCCCGCGGCATGGTCGACCATGGACTCGACCTCCAACCCGTCAATTTCGCACAAATTGCGCAAGCCGTTGGACTGAACGGAATCATCGCTGAAACACCCGATCGGTTCGAATCGGCGCTATCATCCGCACTGAGCGCAGATGTGACGACTGTCATTGATGCGCGCGTTGATCCGCAGCCATACTGGGACTCATTCGGCCCGTCAATCGGCGTGATCGACGATGCGTAGTGCCACTGACCACCAAACCCAATGAGTTGAACAAGCACAACAAATGGATCCGTCGCGACCTTTTCCATTCCAGTCTCCGTGTTACGGCGGCTGTGACAATCTCAGGTCGATCCGACCGAACAACAACCTCCAGAACTAGCTACCCGCCGTAGCCTTCAACGATGTGTGCTCGCATGTAATCCTTGTCCAACTCGACGCCGAGTCCGGGCCTGTCAGACAGGTAGATCTTGTCGCCCCTGATGTCGAGAGGGTGATCGATAAACTCGTCGTATGCGTTCAACTTGGCTCTATGAGTCTCGACTCTATAGTGGTTCGGCACCGACGCCATGGCGTGCGCACCCGCCAGTATATTTATCGGGCCTCCCGCGTCGTGAGGCGAGATAGGAATGTAGTACGTCTCGGCTAGAGTCCGCGTTCGTTCTTGATTTGCCGCCACTCTGCGTACGATTCTTCTGACGGTGGATAGTACTTGCCAGGTGCGACGCTCTCGGCCTTGATCTTTTCCTTCACATAATTCTCAACTTCTTCTTTTTCGGTTGCAGTACGGAGCACTTCTTCGGCCATCCATGAAGGCACAACGATCACTCCATCGTCATCACCAACCATCACGTCACCAGGTCGAACTAACGCACCACCACACTGGATCTGAATATTCTCTTCGGCGGGCGTGAGGTCGATGCTACCGTGCAGGCTACGGGCTGTCGCATACACAGCGAGACCATAGTCTTCATCTTCGAGCACGCCGAGATCCCGAATAGCTCCGTCGATCACGACGCCATCAGCTTTGTTCATAGCAAGCTGAAGAAGTTTCACATCTCCGGCAACTACGGTTCTTTCATCTCCTGAAATGTCAGCCACCAACACATCCCCTGGGCCACACCTTCCCATTGCCACGTACTCGACCAATCCTTCACCAGGAGTTTTTTCCGCCTTCAGGTCCTCCCGGGGCGGTAGAAAACGTATCGTTCGAGCACGCGCCGCCAGTTTTTCGCCTGGGCTGAACGTCATAAGGCCTTCGCACACGCAAAGTGTCGATCCAAAGCCTCGCACCGCGCCATAAACGGTCGCTGTCGGTAGTTTTTTGAGCCCTTCAAGAACTTCGTCGGGAACGTGGACTGGCGTCATGTTGAAATTGGGCTTGTCTACCATAGGTGTGCTTTCTCGCTTCTGTGAGTTTTCTACATATCGCAAAGAGTACTATCCTCAATAATGAAAAACAGCGCTCGGATCAAAGGCCGATAGACCCAAAGGGCTCTTCCATTGAAAATTACAAAAGTTACTCCTTGGCTAATTGAAGCCCCCTTGTCGTACCTCGACACCGCCGATGACGACAAGGACTCGGGTGTCATGCGTGAGTATTTGTTCGTCGAAGTCAACACGGATGAAGGCGTTACGGGTTGGGGCGAGGTCACTGCCAAGGGGCCGCGCGCACGACCGATCTGCGCCGGGCTGGAACATGTGAGCGACCTGATCGAGGGTGACGATCCCAGGCTTATCGAAAAAATCTGGAACAAAATTTTCAGAGCGTACACATTTACGGGGTCACGCGGTTTGACCACCAATATGATCAGCGCGGTCGACATCGCGCTCTGGGACATCCGGGGGAAAGTTCTGGGACTGCCAATATCTGAGTTGTTTGGTGGTCCCGTACGTGACGGGATCCCGATTTATTGCCACCCAAAGGGCGGATCATCGGTCGAAGACGCTGCTCAGCATGCAAAAGCGATCGTAGAAACCGGTCAGAAAGCGATGAAGCTCGATCCCTTCCAGCCAAAACACGAAGAGGAGTCGGATGGATATTTGACCGGCAAGCTCAGCGCCGAGGCTGAGAATCTGGGCGTCGATCGGATTGCGGCAATTAGAGAAGCGGTAGGCCCCGATATTGAACTAATGATCGACTGTCACGGCCGATTCGATGTTCCGACTGCGATTCGCCTGGCGAAAGTGCTCGAGCCCTACAAGATCTGGTGGTTCGAAGAGCCGGTGCCGGTAGAAAGCACCCACGCGCTCAGACAAGTTCGTGAGAATGTTGGTGTGCCCATCTGTGTTGGGGAGAGGCTTCACACGAGGTGGGAGTTCGTGCCGATTCTCGAAAACGAGCTGGCTGACTTCATCATGCCCGACGTGACGTGGACCGGTGGTATTACCGAAATCAAGAAGATCGCGACCATGGCTGAGGCTTACTACATTCCAATTTCGCCCCACGACGCCAGCGGCCCAATCAACGTCCTGGCAGGAGCCCATACCATGGCGTCGGTGCCGAATCACTACCGGGTCGAGACATCGAAGGCGAAGCTCAACGCATACGACGCGTTTATCGATCATCCACTCGATATCAGGGGCGACAAGATCTACCTGTCCGAAAGACCCGGTCTTGGCATCGAGTTGGACAAGGATTACATGCGAGCACACGTCGTTGAAGGCTACGGCGGGTAGCTAGTTCTGGAGGTTGTTGTTCGGTCGAAACGACCAGAGATTGTCGCAGTCGCCGTAACACGGAGACTGGAAATGAGAAGGTCGCGACAGATCCATTCGCAAAAATTCATATTTGCGGCACCTGGGTGTCAGTTCCCCGGCCCGTGCCGGGTACCGCATCCTTGACCGGATTGATGAAAAGTGACGTTGGCCTACTGACAGCATGCGGGTCCCGTTGAAAGATCAGATACCGGGATCATGTAGGAGAAGGCACAAATTCCCAGGAAGCGCCAGCACTGGTTCTGGTAATCCGACTCGGATTCGAACCGAGAACCTAATGATTAAGAGCACGTTTCTCTGCCGATGCTGTCCAGTTAACGGCTGTAAATCGATACACGTCCAATTACAGACACCCTCGATATCCAGAGTCCAGCCTGCCGAATACCTGAAGGTTCCTGCACTTTTGAATGGGGGCGTTATCTACCTCGAACCTCAGTCACTTCCTCTTAATCAGTAGGTTCTCGGTTCAAGTCCGAGGCGGATCACCAACTCCTGCCCTGCCTGCGCGATGTTGACCGAGATCTTGCTTCACTCTCGCCCGATCCACTCACCCAATCCCGCGTATCCTCGCGGCTGCCGCGTGGTCCCAGGGGCTGATCCAGTCTGGCTTGATCTCCATGCCGAAGCCCGGGGCGTCTGACGGGACTACGTAGCCGTCTTTGGGCATCGGCATCCCGGGGATTGGACACAGTTCATCCAGCGGGATTCCGGGGTCCGAGCCCATCCAGAACTCTGCTATCGGTGACTCAGGCATGGCAAACGCGAAGTGCTGGCCCCACGGTGTTCCGGCGCCGGTGTGCGGAACGGTAATCAGGCCTACCGCCTCTGCGATGGTGTAGATCTTCATGATCTCGCTGAGTCCACCGGCCCACTTCATGTCGGGTTGCAAGATATCGACAGATCGCTGCTCGACCAACTGTCGGAATTCGTGTCTGCTGCGGTGATGTTCTCCCGTGGCAATGGGTACCCAGTTCATCGCTTTCTTGAGTTCGGCATAGCCTTCAAGATCGCTGGGGATGAGTGGCTCTTCGAACCACCGCAAGTTATAGGGACGCAATCGGTCGGCGACTCTGATCGCGAATTCGACGTTGAATGAGCTCACCGGGTTGTACATCAGTTCGGCATCAGGCCCAACGGCGTCACGAGACTTGGCGATGTGTTCCTCGGCCAGGTTCACGCCGTCCAGTCCCATCACATAGTGGGCCGGGTTACTGACCTTAAACGCCTTGAAGCCCAGCTCCTGCGACCAGCCCAGGTCATCGCAAGTGGCGTACAGCAGGATCTTATCGCGGCACGGACCGCCCAACAGGCTGTAGACCGGCACGCCCAGTAGCTTGCCCTTCAGGTCCCACAGTGCCAGATCAACGCCAGCGCGAGCTGCCGCGGCGACGCCACCCGGACCGAAGTTCATCGATGAACGCCACATCAGATCGTTCAGGAACTCGATCGCCAATGCATCACGCCCTTCAAGCAGCGGCGCGTAGTGGAAGTCGATCAACGCGGCCACCGGCTCGCCGAAGCTGCATGCGCCCAGCCCGAAGGTGCCGTCCTCTGCGATCACCTGCACCCAGACTTCACCCGATCCGCCATCGGCAGAGCGTGCGCCGGGCATGGTGCCAAACTTTGTCGAAAACTCCTCGTAGTAGTTGATGGGAAGTGCCCGTCTGGCAGAGACCTTGTTTGCCGCCGGCCTCCGGGATTTCGACTTCGGCGGAGTCAGCGGGATGTCCAGGTTGACGACTCGAATCTGCTTGATATTCATGCTGGCTCTCCCGATTATGGTGACGCTTACTCCTGTGACGGCGCAGAGGTTACACGAGTACCACAGGGCTGGCCGGTTTGAAAGCCCTACAATGGCCCGGCATTGACACAACTCAGGGAGAACACAGATGCGGCTACTGCTGGTGGGTTGCGAATACGTAGGCGGAACGACGCTCGCTCACGCGATCGATGACTGGATGTTTGAGAAGATGGGTACCCGATTCTCGCTGATTCACGAACACTGGAAGATCCCGCATACGTCGGGCCACCCCGATGACACGACATCTGAGGAGCAAGCGTGGCTGCTGCAGGCATCGCCCAAGTTCAAGGAGATGCACCAGCGCCACAGCCTCTACTACCACGTGCAGGCGAACACGTTTAACCAGCACGACGGGATGGTGGTCGGCGGACACATCGAGGAAGCCGTCTACGCGCCAATGTTCTTCGGCTATGGTGGCAAGGGTGAGCCACACGATCGCGAGCTGGTGGCGCACCAGGTGGAGAACACGATTCTCCGGTTCACGAAGGACACGGTGATCGTACACATCACGGCGGATACAAATGTGATCGTTCAGCGCATGAAGGACGATCCCCACGAGAACGGCATCATCAGTGAAGACGACATCGACAGGGTGAAAGCGCGGTTCGGCGATCTGGTGGCGTGGTCGCTACTCGGCAAGAAGATCATGGTCGACAACAGCGGCGATATTTCGGACACAATGGCGCAGTTCGTGACCAAGATCGAGCCATTCCTGACCGACACAGACCGGTCGCGGATCATCGCTCACGCGGAGTTATCGGGGTCGTAGGGCCATCCTCGCCGGTGGTGGTTCGTTGGTTCGCAGACCTGGCTCCCAGATGCCGGAAAGGTGCGCTTCGAGCCCTTCGACAGGCTCAGGACAAGCGCCTCAGGATACTTTTCCTCGCGTGATTCAATATTGGCGGACGCGAACGGGCACCCCGTCTGGAGTGCCCGTTGTAATATCTCGATCTAGGGTCGGCGTTGATTTGGCTAAGCGTACTTCCCCCTCACCTGCGGCGTCGCGTCGTCGAAGCCCTGGTCGGCCCTGTCGTGACGAGTCTCGCGCTTCCAGGTTCGCTTCAGATCGTCCCTGATGTTGAAGCTCAGGCGGCCAAGGCCTTCAATCTCAAGCTCAATCTGCTCGCCATCCTGAAACGGGTTAAGGCCACCATGGTTGGTGCCGGTAGCAAGAATGTCGCCCGGCTCCAGCGTGTGAATCGCCGTGATGTATTCAACGCATCGGCTAATGTTGTGAGCCATGTCGTCAGTGTTGAAGTCTTGCTGGATTTCACCGTTGTTCCACAGTTGAACATGCAGTTTCTGAGGGTCGGCAATCTCATCCTTGGTGACGATGTACGGACCAATTGGCGCGAACGTGTCTCGTGACTTCATTGCGTGGAATGCTGCCGCGGCGTGGAGCCCGCGGGCTGAGCCATCGACGAAGTTCATGTAACCAAAGATGTAGTCCATCGCATCGGCCGCGGCCACATTGGTCGCCGTCTTGCCAATCACCAGCGCCATCTCGGCTTCACCCTCAAAGATGGTGGCGGGCGCGTCTGGCAAAACCATCGTCTCCCCGGAGGTGATAACTGCGGACGGTGCCTTAGAGAATGCGTTTATTGGCGCTGGCTCTGACCGGGTACCGTCTTCCATGTAGTTGACCGCCATGCAGGCGATGTTGGACGGGTGTGGTAAGGGTGGGCGTAGTCGGACGCCGGATACCGGCACACCGTCAGATACAGCTACTGCTGCCTCAAGCTTGTCTCGGTAGTCGTCGAAGTTCTCGATCAGTCCGCTGATCATCTGCTGGGGCGTGCTGTGAGGAATCCCCTCCGCCACAGAGGTCACATCGACAACATTGTTGCCCTTGAGAACGCCCAGTCGAAAGTCATCAAAGAAAAGCAGTTTCATTTTTGTCTCCAAAACTGATCAGTGCCCAGAAATATGGGTGCCAGGATCGGCAGTCGCCCGGGCACGCAGCATAGTACAGCCGTGAATCGGGAATGAAGTCCCTTGCAGTCAAGTTACCGATTCCCACGCTAGAACTTCGGATCGCTCGCATCAAATCCCTGCACCGCGTTCTCAAGGAATGACGACCTGAACTGGACCCCACACTTCCCGTCGATTTTGATGAAGATCCAGAGCGTGTCGAACCCGTTGTACTCGGTGCCGTCGGCATGCTGGCGTGACTGCCTAATTTTCAGATGCACCTTCTCATGACCGGCCTGAACGGCCTCAATCGACTTCGTGATCGTGGTGTGCCAGCCTTCAGCGCGCAGATCTGCTGTCATGGCGTCTTGAGGGCGGGCGAAGTCCTCTGGCGACTGCCACATCTGGAAGTTGCTGCCGGAAAGCCGCATCTGCGGGAAGTGCCTCTCCGCCAGCATTGCTTCG
>DBZV01000058.1:6833-7118 GCA_002311865.1 Dehalococcoidia bacterium UBA1151 | reverse complement strand
CGGGAAGTGCATCTCCGCCAGCATTGCTTCGGTATCCCGATTGTTGAAGCCGTCGGTTCATCTCATTAATGTGTCGATTGCGTCCTGTCCGGGATTGCTCATTGGTGAATCCTTACTATGTCTACTTTTCTGGGACTATGAATTTAGATTCCGCAGCACTCGGCCGTGCAGATCCGTTGTGACGTTGCCGTTCGCGATGGCAGCATTGCCGTTGACCAGCACGTGCTCCATGCCGGTCGAATACTGGTGTGGATTCTCGAATGTAGCGTGCTCTCGAAGTTCATC
>DBZV01000058.1:1597-6726 GCA_002311865.1 Dehalococcoidia bacterium UBA1151 | reverse complement strand
GGTCATCTTCCTGATGGCTTCTTCAAGCGAAACCAGCTTCTTCTCCAGCACCATGTGCTCGATATATCGCGTATTGGTGCCATAGCTGCGCGGATGCGGCTTCCCGGACGAGAGTGGCCCCTGGTCACGGAGCGAACTGCCGTCGGAAGCTATCGTGACAAATGGATCTGCGGCGATGTCGTACACGTCTCGGTCTTCCATCGAGTGCAGGACGTACGAGCCTTCAGACTCCTCGTAGAGCCGCAGAGCTGCCTCTTGCGGCGAAACACCCCAATCGTCCGCGACATCCTGCAGACTGCGGCCCTCAAGCGACTGGTCCGGCGGGAAGCTGGCGATGACGCAGCCGTGGGCATCGTGGTTGCGATTGATGTAGTAGTCCACGTCCACTCGGATACGCGCCCGGATGTCGGCGTCACCCAGCCGCTCTAGCGTTTTCTGCCGACCGCCGACCAGCGCCCATCGACCGAACATTGCGCCGGAGAAGCCGGTGCTTGACCACGCATACGGGTACTGATCACCCGCAACGTCAATCCCCTCGTGTCGGGCTCTTGCCATGCCCTCAAGCAGCTCGTGCCCGCGTCCCCAGAACTTGGGGCCCACTGCCTTCACGTGAGAAATCTGGATTCGGGCACCAGTCCTGCGGCCTATCTCGATGGCCTCAGCATGCGCGGGAAATAGTCCACTCAGGTCGTCGGCCTCGGAGCGAATGTGTGATGAGTAGAGCTTGCCGCGCTCGGCGGCTGGAGTGGCAAACCGGATCACTTCATCAGCAAGCGAGTAAGAACCCGGCGCATACCAGAGACCGGTGGAGACCCCCAGCGCACCGGCGTCAAGGCTCTCGGCGGCCAGTTGTTCAATGCGATCAAGCTCTTGAGGCTCAGGGGCTCGAGGCTCCATGCCCAGCACGGCTGCCCGTACAGTGCCGTGGCCCACCTGCGTCGCGACGTTGATCATGGAGCCTGCAGCTTCGAGCGCCGTCAGGTAGCCATCAAAATCTACCCACGTCGGCTCCAGCGTGTCCCCGCCGCGGTCCATCCGCTCCTTGAACATGTCGCGCGCGATGCCAATCAGCGGCGCACAGAAGCTCATACCGCAGTTGCCAAAAAGCTCCAGGGTTACGCCCTGCATCAGCTTTGAATCGGCATGGGAGTCGATCAAGAAGGACGAGTCTGAGTGCGTGTGCAGATCGATAAACCCGGGCGTGACAACACTGCCGGAAGCATCGATCGTCTGCGCAGACTCAACTGTCAACTGCCCCGCCTGTGCGACTTCCACGATCGTGTCACCCTGTATTCCAACATCTGCCGAGAATCCTGGCGTCCCCGTGCCATCAATAACGGTGCCGTTCTTGATGATGAAATCGAGCATCTCTTTGTCCTGTCCTGCACTTGTTCAAATCGTTAGTTTTCCGGTATGTGGGGCTACTCGTCATCGATCACGCCAATGGATGGCCCAAACGAGTCCCAGTATGGCTGCGGATCAACGCGGGCATCAATGACGGTGGTCACGTCTTCACGTAGTGCGGATGATAGCGCCGTTTCGAACTGATCGGGCGCATCGACGACGACCCCGTTTAGTCCGACGGCCTGGGCAATCTGTGCAAAGTTGACGGGCTGGAGATCCAATCCGAAATCGACCATGCCGCGCGATTTCTGCCGCGACTTCATGGTGCCCAGCGCGTGGTCGTTGATGATGATCAGCGGCATCGCAACGCCGGTCCTGGCGAACGTCTCAAGCTCGCCCAACCGCATCAATGTACTGCCATCAGCGCCGATGCCGATCATCGGCAGGTCCGGTCGTGCCAACTTCGCGCCGAGCGCGGCCGGAATCATGAGGCCCATTGTGCGGCCACCGGAAGTCCCCAGAAACGTTTTTGGACGATCCACCGGCCAGAGACGCTCCAGGAATCGCACAAACGCCCCAGTCTCAGAAACGAGCACTCCGTCATCAGGCAGAAGCCACCGCGAAATCTCAATGATGTCTTGTTGCGCGACTGCGGCCTCTGCCGGGCGCTCGAAAAACTTCAAGATAACGGTTTTGATCGCGACTATCTGATCTAACGAGAACCCGCCTCCGGCCGAATCGCACTTGCTCGTGAGATACAAAATTGACGCCTTCAAATCGCCTTTCACTCTGACATCCGGTGTTGGCGACATCGTGGCGTATTCCGGCCGTGCCACTAGCTCCACGGTTGGCACGCCGAATCCCCACGGCGAATGGGTCATCATGGCGTCAACGCCGATCAGGAGCACCAGATCGGCGGCGGCCACGATATCCGTCTCGATGTGGTTAGGTGCATATGCGCCAATGTGTAGCCCGGTCCAGCGCGAATCAGATTCCGGAAACACGCCGCGTGCGTCCATGGTCGTGAGAACCGCGGCGCCGATGATTTCGACGAGTTTCTTTAGTACGTCGATGGCCCCGTGCCGCCCGACATCCGCACCCACAATAATCGCTACGCGCCCTGCCCCGTTCACCATCTCAGCCAGCCTATCGAGCTCTGAGGCATTCGGTGCGTCAACATTCGCCGGTAGAAGATCTGTCAGCGCGCTCCCAACATCGCCCTCCGCCATCACGCCGGTGACGTTGAGAACCACCGGGCCGGGCCGCCCATCGCGGGCCTCAAACACAGCACGCTGAAGTAACTCTGCCGCCGATTCGTGCGTGAAAGTGTGCTGCAACTTTGCAACAGCCCCAAACATCTCATCGTGATTGACAACTTGCACCAACTCCGTCGCCGAGTTGATATCACCTGATTCACTCAAGCAGAGCAACGCCATGCGCTCGAAATAGACATTCACCGCGCCACCGACCATATTTCCGGCGCCCACGCCCTTCACAGAGATCGCGATCCCCGGCGTACCCTTCATCGCGCCGTAGTAGGCCGCCGCTATTGCAGCTGACGACTCGTGTGCCGTCAGCACTAGATCAACGCCACCGGTGCGCCCGGCCTCCAGCACGTCCAGCGGGAATCCACTTCCGGGAATGCCAAACATATGGCTAATCCCACGACCTTTTGCGTCGTCAACGACCAGCTCAGCAAGTTTCATTTCGACATGTAGCTCCAGAATGTTCATCAGATCGGCTTGCGCAATCGTGTCACTCTACCCGCAGAACGAGCGTCCTGCGCCCTCACACCCACTGTTCTTCACGCCGACGCTTGCGTTGGGGAATAAGATAGCCGCCGCAGAACCGAAAAAACCTCAAACCGGCGTCGAATTGCGCGCCGCGCCGGGCAACTGTCAGGAGACAAGATGGCACAGCACATCAACAGGGTGATTGACCTATTTGAAGCGGGTGAACCCGCCTACTACACCGGCACGGGTGATTTGACGTACGAAAACGGGCTCAAACAGGCCAGTACCTGGGCCGATTTCATGATCACAGATTTCGAGCACCACGCTTTTGACATTATTGGCCTTACGGCATTCATGAAGGGACTCGTCGACGGCGGGCCAACCAAGTCCGGTCACCGAACCCCCGCGGTCATCTCAACTCTGCCGTCAAACTGCCGGACCGTTGCCGAAATGCGCGCGAACGCGTGGCAGGTTCGCCAGGTGCTCTCGGCCGGTGTGCACGGAATCCTCCATACCCACGCCCGGCAGGCGGACGCCGTTCGAGCATTTATCGAGGAGTGCCGCTACCCATTCCATAAGAACGGCCGAGAAGGTCTGGGCGAAGGACAGCGCGGTGCGGGCGGACAACGACGGCCGGCAGAGATCTGGGGAATATCGCCACAGCGCTATACCGAGATAGCAGACCCGTGGCCACTCAACCCTGAAGGCGAACTGCTACTTGGCCTGAAGCTTGAGAACCAGGAATCGATGGTCAACGCAGACGCAATCTGCCGGGTTCCGGGCCTTGGTTTTGCAGAGTGGGGTCCCGGCGATATGGGAATGTCGTTCGGTAACCCTGATGCGCACGATCCACCGTACCCGGAAGACATGGATCGAGCGAGGCTCATGATCAAGGACGCATGCGATGCTAATGGCGTCAAGTTCCTTAGTTCATGGAACGACCCCACCAAATCTCATGAAGATAACGTTCAGACCTTGCTGGACTGGGGCGTCGCAATCATCTCCGGTGGCGGCGAAGAGAAGGCAGAGATTGGCCGCAAGTTGACGAACCGGCAGATGCCGGTCGGATAGCTGATTACAATCTGCGATGGAATAGGCGCTCTTCTGGGTGCCCGTTTCGCGTCCAGCCAAACGGGGTACGCCTTGATATGTCATGCTGAGCGGAGTTGAGGCCGCCATAGGCGGACGGAACGGAGTCGAAGTATCTGGAGCGCGGTATTGGCGCTCACATAACTTCAGCTGCCCTGAAATCTTTCGACTCCACCTATCGGGTACGCCCAAGATGACATATCGAGGTGGTCGCGTCGCTGAAAGTCACGTTGTTGTCGGCGCTCCAGCCGCTCGTCCTCGCTCCGTCCACAAGAGCGATGCCGCCAGTCCACGCCACGATCGCCACTGCTCAGCCACATTTGCGAGTTCATCGCCACTGACGCGAGCCCGCCCAACGAGAAGCCCCGCAGCGCGCTGTAGACCGATATCGCCTGCCGGAAACGCATCCAGGTGGCCGATCACCCGAAGCGCGATCAAATTGGATGTCCACGGACCGATCCCGGGGATTCGTTCCAATTGAGTCAGCAGTTCGGGCAACTCATCGTGCGAGTACAGATCAATCACGCCTTCAGCAAAGGCCCTGGAGAACGCTATGATGGTTCTGATTCTCGCCGCTGGCATGCCGAAATCCGTCAGGTCAGCAATTGCCAGATCGGAGGCGGATGGGAACAGGTGAATCAGGCCGTATTCATCCAAGCCCGGCACCGTGCGCCCGAACCGCTGCGCAAGCTTTCCCGCAAGCTGACTGGCTGCCATAACTGATACCTGCTGGCCAACGATAATCCTGATCGACGCCTCAAATCGGTCGAATGCGCCGATATGCGGCAGTCGTTCAGACGCTCGCACCAGTGGGCCAATCAAATCATCGTTGGACAACACCTACGCGCCTCTGAAGTGTCGATACTCAATCCCAGAAACGATTGAACTCGCCCAACGTCGTTCAGCAACCCGGAATACGAAGGCAGGTGCGCCGTAAGCTCCAGATGATCTCCCCTGCTGCCC
>DBZV01000058.1:0-1534 GCA_002311865.1 Dehalococcoidia bacterium UBA1151 | reverse complement strand
TCACGCCGGGGAATCCGCAGCTATCAGTGATCCGGCGGTACATACCATCGGATATCGATTCAACTCCTGGGATAAGCCTTGACTCAAGGAACTTCAGCCCTGCGTCAAACTGGTAGCCATCTGGAGTTGGGACCCTGATCTTCTGTCCCCCGTCGACGACAAGCCTATCGTCAACCCGACGCTTGCCGCGAAGTTCACTGGGCGTAAACCTGAACGTCGCCAGCATCACCCGGTTCATCTGCCGAACGCTCTGGAATCCCGAGGCGAACGCCACTTCTCCCATCTTCAAATCGGTCTCGTCCAACAGTCGCCGTGCGAAATGCACTCGTCGTGATTGGGCCACCTGCGCGGGCGTGGCGCCGATATGGCGCTCAAACAGTCGCGCAAGATGTCGACCGCTCACGCCGATCTTTGAGGCCAGTGTGAAGGTATTGCTGCCGTCCAGGTGACCCTCAGAGATCAACGCCAGCGCCTGTTGAACTATCTCCGGTGTATCGCCATCGACCAGCGCGTTAACCCGGCGGTCAGGCCGACACCTGAGACATGCGCGAAATCCGGGAGCCTCTGCGGCGAACGCCGTGGAGTACTCTGCCCGATTGGCGGGCAACGGACTTCCTGCGCACCCCGCCCGGCAGTAGATACCGGTTGTGAACACCGCGTTGACCGCACGATCGCCAAGTTCTGGAAGAATCATGAATCCATATTGCATCGCTGATGATTACTTATGTAGACAGATTCGGACATAGTGAGATTAGTTGAAACGATCTGTCCAGATATGTCCATGAAATGTCGTGATTCACACCTAACATATCTTCAGACGCCTCACTATTAGTATTCTGGGCGGACACGCGATGGCAGCAATAGAACATTTCAAAACAACGCTGGATAGCCCGGTTGGCGAGCTGACACTGGTCGCCACCGACATCGGCCTGCGAGCGGTACTGTGGCCCAACGACGAGCCCAAACGCGTCAGGCTGCCCTTCCCGATCATCGAGGCATCCGGCAACGCGATTCTCAGACGCACTGCCGACCAGTTACGGGAGTATTTCGCTGGCGAGCGTATCGCGTTCGATCTGCCGCTTGATCTTCACGGCACCGAGTTCCAACAACTAGCATGGCGCAGTCTGGCATCGATTCCGTATGGGCAAACCTCCACATATGGCGAACAAGCGAATCGAATAGGTCGCCCGAAAGCAGTCAGAGCAATCGGCGCTGCCAATAGTCGCAACCCCGTTTCAATCGTCCTGCCATGCCATCGTGTTGTGGGGGCTGACGGCTCTCTCACCGGATTCACCGGAGGTTTAGACGCAAAGCGTCGACTCCTCGAAATCGAGGTACAGTACTCTCGGAATTCTCGTAGATGACATAAGGGCGACCAATGAATAACTCTCCAGATCAGATTCGCGCCAAGGCGAAGCAGTTCCTCGCGGGCGGGACCTTTGGCAATCCCACTGGTGATCTGATCCTGGCAAAAGGAGAGGGTGGCCGAGCCTGGGATCCGGAAGGTCGTGAGTACATCGACTACCTGCTGGGC
>DBZV01000102.1:2232-7029 GCA_002311865.1 Dehalococcoidia bacterium UBA1151 | reverse complement strand
GAGTAACGGGTATATGATTTTTTCGGGTATCCGGATTAAGTGGTAGATGGAGCCCCCTTGCTCCTTCGAACCCTTAACTCTCCCAGAAGGTTGATAGATCGACGCCGTAGTTTTTCTCAGGCTCGGGAAGACCCATGCTGTAGGTCATGGTGGCCTTGCCCAGGAAGGGGGATTCCTTGATCTGCGGCACCTTCTTCTTGTGCTTGGTGGTGTAGAGCATCCGGGCCCGCATCACCTCGAATGAGTAGCCCCGGCCATCGCGGTTCTTGTCCTTGGCCAGCCGATTGATCGACTCCGTGAAGGCGTTGGTGATTGGGGTGTCGGTTTCGAAGTAGGCCAGCACCTCCTCGCGCCATCCGCTGACGGCGCTGACGAGATCCTTCCACACCTCTTTCTGCCCCTGTGGAATGTCGTCAATCCAGCGGGCCAGCGCCTTTTCGGCATCACGCCGGGTGGTGCTGTCCCAGATGTGGTAGAACCGCTCCTTGTGCTCGTAGGCCGCCAGGAGCTGAGGGAAGGCCCCTGTCCATGTCTCCATGATAAGCCGCTCGCGATCTGAAACGTCGTGGGCACGCTTCAGCAGGATCTTCCTATCGCCCTTGAGGGTCCGCCGCTGGTTTGGCTTCAGATCCTTCCTGAGTCCCTTACGCACCTTCTCCAGGGCTTCGTTGGCCATCCGCACCACATGGAACTTATCGACCACAATGCGAGCCTGCGGCAGTACCGCCTGGACAGCACGGCGGTAGGGTTTCCACATATCCATGCTGACGATCTCGACCTGGTGGCGCTCGGTCATGCTCATGAGGCGCCTCGTCACCGCGTCCTGCTGGCGACCGGGCAGCAGGTCCAGTAGGGTACGCTCCTCCAGGTTGGTCAGGATGCAGCGGTAGCGGCGGTTCAGGTACAGCTCGTCGATCCCCAGGCAGCGGGGTGTCTCGAAACGATGCCAGGCTGCCAGGAACTCAGCCTTCTTCTTGAATATCTCGCGGACAGTCTTCTCGTCGAGGCCCGTGGTATCAGCCACGTAGGCGTAGGGGTGATTGAAGGCTTCCTTCTCGACGTGGTTGTAAAGCCTCCGCGTCATGCGGTGATCGTCTACCATTTCCGGAAGAGCTGGCCGGAACGTCCTTCCACACGCCCGGCAGGTGTAGCGGCGACGGACCACCCAGAGGGTGACCCGCTTTCCGTGGATGGGTAGGTCGCGATAGGCCACATCGCGCTTGCCGAACCTGACAAACTCACTCTCAACGCCGCATTCCTCGCAAGCTAGAGGCTCAGGAGCTTCGACCTGGTAGTGGAGATCATGCTCTTCCATCTTGGTGCCTAGGACGTGGTACTCGGGAAGGTGAAGGATGTTGTCAGGCAAGCTAGTCATGCAAACTTTCCTTGTCGACATGGTCCATAGATGATCGCGACTCTTTGACCGCGTTGTTTTCAACGAACTGAAGGTGAGTTACTCCCTTGGGTCTTCTGCTTCTCTGAGCCCTTCATGCAATGACGCAATTAGCGGGCAAGTGATATTGCCTTGTTGTGCATGGCATCTGTCGACCATTTCGCTCAGCACCTTCTCAATTCTTTCAAGCCTGTCGATCTTCTCGCGAACGTCCCCTAACTTGTGCTCTGCGAGAGCACTGGCTTCTTGACAGTGGGCGCCATCTTCCAGCCGAAGTAGGTCACTGATCTCATCCAGACTAAAGCCCAGCTGCTGCGCCGTTTTCACGAACGTCAACCTGTCGATATCGGCGGCACTATAGCGTCGAATACCTCCGGGAGGGCGTTCGGGCTCCGATAATAGCCCTCGTCGCTGGTAATAGCGGATTGTCTCGACATTGACGCCGGCCGCCTTGGCCAGGCCGCCAATGGTCATGGTGTCCGCCACTTTATCTGCATGTCTCTTCATGATGCTTGACTCCGTACCAAGCTACGGAAGTAACCTTATCGTAGCTCCCCCCATCCCGAAAGGAGAATCGTCAATGCGGACATCTAAAACGGGGCGAGGGCCCCTGGCCGCCGGAGGAGTCGCGGCCCTCCTGGCCTCGGCGTGTTGCCTCGGCCCGCTGGTGCTGATCACGCTGGGCGTTTCCGGCGCCTGGATCAGCAATCTGGCGGCGTTGGAGCCCTATCGCCCGCTCTTTATCGGCGTCGCGCTGGTGGCGATGTTCTTCGCCTGGCGTCGCGTCTTTCGGCCAGTGGAAAAGTGCCAGCCGGGAGAGGTGTGTGCCGTGCCACGGGTCAGGACGGGCTACAAGGCGATCTTCTGGCTCGTATCGCTGCTGGTGCTAATCGCCCTGGTATTCCCCTACATCTTGCCCCTGTTCTATTAAAAGGAGATCTACCATGAAAGCTCGTTTCGCCTTCATCGCGCTACTCGCCCTGCTCAGCACGCCCGCCTTAGCGGCCCTGCAGACCGTGACGCTGTCGGTGCCGGGCATGACCTGTGCCGCCTGCCCGATCACCGTCAAGGCCGCCCTCAACAAGGTGGACGGCGTCTCGCAAGTCGACGTGAGCTACGCGGATCTCGAGGCCGTGGTCACCTTTGACGACGCCCGAACGTCGGTGGAGGCATTGACCGAGGCCACCATCAACGCTGGGTATCCATCAACCCCGACATCCTCGCAAGCGGATCGAGAGTGATCATGAAGAATCCCAAGCCCCTGCTGCGCGTGAGCGTGATCGGCACCGTCCTGGTGGCATTGTGCTGCTTTACGCCGATCCTGGTGATCCTGCTTGGCACGGTGGGCCTGGCGGGGCTGACGGGCTATCTCGACGTTGTGTTATTGCCGGCCCTGGCCTTCTTCATCGGCCTGACCATTTATGCGATTTGGCGTAAGAAGCAGTTCGACGCCTGTTGTGACAACGGCTCTATCAAATCAAGGAATACGCCCCCTGAGTGACATCAAGCAGCTGCACATCGCGGTCATCGGGTGAGTTGTTTACGAGCTTGCCCGCCACGGTGAAGGAATAAGCGTGAAAGATTCGCAGAAATTTTTAAGCGTCGTGCTTGGCACCGGGTTGATGGTGCTGTGTTGCGCCGCGCCAATCGCCCTGGTGCTATTCGGTACGGCGGGCCTGGCCGCGTTGGCAGGCTATCTCGATTACCTGCTGTTTGCCGCCCTGGCCATCGGCTTACCTCTCTACGCGCGATACCACAAGCGGAAGCAGGATGCCGGCTTTACTAATGAAGACTCGGAGAAACGTGATGATTGAACTCAACGTGAGTGGCATGACCTGTGACCGCTGTGCGGATCATGTCAGGGAAGCCCTGGAGAAGCTGCCCGGCGTGCAGTCGGTGGAGGTATCCTATCCTCAGGGGACGGCATCGGTAGCCGTTGATCCGGAGACACCGGCCTCGGCGTTGACGTTTGCCGTGACCCGACTTGGCTACCAAGCTCGACTGGCCAACAGTGGGCCCACTTCCCCGGCAGGCGCATCGGTGTCCAAGGGCCGTGATGAAGACGCCCCGCACATCGCGGTGATCGGCAGCGGCGGCGCCGCCATGGCGGCGGCCCTGAAAGCCGCCGAGCGCGGCGCCCGGATCACCCTGATCGAACGCGGCACCGTCGGCGGTACCTGTGTCAATACAGGCTGTGTGCCTTCGAAGATCATGATTCGCGCGGCCCATATTGCCCACTTGCGTACGGAAAGTCCCTTCGATGCAGGCCTGAGCGCCCAGGCGCCGGTGGTGGATCGGGCCAAGCTGCTCGAGCAGCAGCAGCGACGTGTCGAGGAACTGCGTGACGCCAAGTACGAGGGGATTCTGCGCGACCACCCGGCCATCACGGTCCTGCACGGCGAGGCCCGGTTTATCGATGCCCATAGCCTGATGGTCAAGCTGAACGAGGGCGGCGAGCAGGTCGTCCACTTCGACCGCGCCTTAATCGGTACTGGCGCCCGACCGGCAGTACCGCCGATCCCGGGTCTTGCCGACACCCCCTACCTGACCTCTACCAGTGCGCTGGCCCTGGACACCCTTCCCGAGCGGCTGATTGTGATCGGCGCCTCGGTGGTGGCCCTGGAACTGGCCCAGGCCTTCGCCCGGCTGGGCAGCCGGGTCACGGTGCTGGCCCGCAGCCGCCTGCTCTCCCAGGAAGACCCGGCGGTAGGGGATGCGGTGGAGGCGGCGTTTCGCCGCGAGAGCATCGAGGTCCTCAAGCAGACCCAGGCGAGCCGCGTGGACTACACCGACAATGAATTCATTGTCGACACCAACGCCGGCACCTTGCGGGCGGATCAACTGCTGGTGGCCACCGGACGGACACCCAATACCGAGGCCCTGAACCTGGCGAGCCTCGGCGTGGAAACCGCACGTGGGGCGATTCTGGTCGATGAGCATCTGCACACCACGGTGCCGGGGCTCTATGCCGCCGGTGACTGCACCGATCAGCCGGAGTTCGTCTATGTCGCCGCCGCCGGGGGCAGCCGGGCTGCCGTCAACATGACCGGGGGCGAAGCCACCCTGGACCTGAGCGCCATGCCGGCGGTGATCTTCACCGACCCCCAGGTGGCCACCGTCGGCCTGACGGAAGCCGAGGCCATCGAGCAAGGCTTCAGCGTCGATACCCGCGAGCTGGACCTGGAAAACGTGCCGCGTGCGCTGGTGAATTTCGACACCGGTGGTTTCATCAAGCTGGTGGCCGAACGCGACTCGGGCCGGTTGCTGGGGGTGCAGGCGGTGGCGGGGGAAGCCGGTGAGCTGATCCAGACGGCGGTGATGGCGCTACGCGCACGCATGACCGTACACGACATCGCCAATGAGCTATTTCCCTACCTGACCATGGTGGAAGGGCTCAAGCTCTG
>DBZV01000102.1:0-2086 GCA_002311865.1 Dehalococcoidia bacterium UBA1151 | reverse complement strand
CTGTCACGATGAACACGACACTACCCGATTGCGGGATGATGGGGGCGATGGGCTGGATAATGCCAGTGATCGGAATTGCCCTACTATTGCTGCTGGTCCTGGGCATCGCCTGTTTGGTGAAGTATCTGCTCTCTAGCAAGTGAGCGTACTGAGCGAGCCATCAACCAGCTAATCCGTTGTGGGTTGAGTTTGTCGGCCACCTTTCTCTCTCGCATACCAACCAGATAATCCGGATACCCCGAAGAAACAGGGCGCCGACCACGTGGTGGTGTCCACCGACGCGGAGCAGATGGCGGCAATGACCGGCAAGCTGGATTTCATCCTCGACACCGTGCCGGTGCGCCACGACCTCAACCCCTACCTGAACGCCCTCACCTACGACGGCAAGCACATCCTGGTGGGGCTGCTGGACACGGTGGAGNNTTTTAGTATAGCTGCGCATGAACGAACTTGGACGTTCGATCCATTGAAACGAAGAGATAGGCCTTGCCTTCGCCTGTCTGGATATCGCTAATATCGATATGCAAATAGCCGATAGGGTAATGTTTGAAGAACTTTTTCTCGCGCGTTGCTTCGCCAGCCCTAGGCCGCTGACTAGTACCGTGGCGCTGGTAGAGTCGGTGCAGACTTGACCGTGTCAGCGATGTGGAGCGAGCTGCTTTGGGTCCCATACGCACAACTTCGACAGAGGTCCGGCTGCGCCACTTGCGTACGGTTTTAGGGTTAATGCCGTAGCGTCGACTTAACGTCGCGACCGACTCAGTCGATCGCTGTATGTCTTCTCGGATGGCGTGCGTGGTCGTGGCGCGTTGATGAAGTACCTGAGCCATGGATCCTCCGCGGACAAGGTTTCATACCATAAACCACCACACCCCAGGACCAAACACCTAGGCTTATTTTATTCCTTTATAATTAAAACAAAGTGATTATAGAAAAGAAGACTCTTACTCAGTTGGGGATATCGTTAAGCTGACATCAGGTGGGTAAGTTATGACTATCAGATAGTTGACGATAAATTTGGATAGATAGTGTACAGGTAGCTAGAAGTGTCAGTGGTTTGCTGGGAAGGTCGCTGATGACGCAACGTGCGAGACGACCTCAACTGCTAATCGTCGCACGCGCGCCGGGCGTGTGGCGCTACCGCCAGAACTACCGCGCGTTGAGGTGGTGCATGAACTGCCCGATAACGATCACCACTGCCACAAGGACAGTGCCGCGCTAAAGATAATCGGTGAAGAGGTCATTGAGAAACTGCACGGGTTGCCTGCCCGGATCGAGGTGACCCGTCATGTGCGCCGCAAATATGCCTGCCCGACGTGCGAAGAAGGCATGAAGACCGCCCCCGCGCCGCCGGCCAAGCTGTTTTGCCTAAAAGCAATGCCAGCGCCACGCTGCTCGCCTCTATATCGCGACCGCCAAATACCAGGACGCGCTCTCCCCTGATCGAACGACACAGCGGCTACCTCTTGGCAGCGCGCCTACCGAAGATAACGGCCACTGAAACTGCCAAGACGATGATCCGGTTGTTAGAACCCCGCCGAGGCGCAGTGCACCTTGGATAACGGTTCTGAATTCGCCGAGCACCGACAGTTACTAAGACCGTCTCAGCCAAGATCTGTTTTTGTGACACGTACCACTCATGCCAGCGTGGCACCAATGAAAATACGAATGGCCTGATTCGCCAATATTTCCTGAAAGGGACTGACTTTCGAACCTTGTCTGACACAGAGCTAAGAAGAGTGGTCGATAAGCTGAACGATAGACTAAGAAAGAGGCTGAGATACCGCCCCCAGCCCAGGTGTTATTAAGTGAATACTTGGAGAACAACAAACCGCGGGGGCTGCACTTATTAGTTTAATTTAGGTGTTGCGCATGGACAAGGTTTGTAAAAACCTTTAACAATCTGCGTTAGGCGTCCTCTTCTGGTACCTCTACAGCTACAGCTTTGTCTTCGCCCTTGCGCTGCGCGACTGGCATCAGTTGGCGACGTATTTCAGCTTCAATCTCGTCTGAGATTTCCGGATTGTCTTCTAAATACTGCGCAGCATTGGCCTTACCCTGACCGATCTTGTTGCCTTTATAGCTG
>DBZV01000133.1:2404-2734 GCA_002311865.1 Dehalococcoidia bacterium UBA1151 | reverse complement strand
CGGTCGATTTCGTACGACTCAAGTACGCGCAGGAGGCCTGTGACGTGGTCGGCATGGGGGTGGGTGAGGATTATGAGATCGAGTGAGCGGTCCCAGAACGGCAGCCGTTCGCCCAGGAAGTTCACGGCGCCATCGTGCGAACCGCCGCCGTCGATCAGGATCTGACGTCCGCCGGGTGTTTCGATTGGTGAAAGGTCACCGCGTTGCGTTTCTGAGAAGGTCACGCGTAAATCGCTCCCGGGCTGTGTGGTGACGGCGGCGAGCGACAGTGCGGCGAGCCCGATTGTGACGACCAGTAAATATACTGGTGCACGTCTACGGTGGGGCGGT
>DBZV01000133.1:0-2329 GCA_002311865.1 Dehalococcoidia bacterium UBA1151 | reverse complement strand
GTGCGCCGTCTCGAAATCCTTTAGCCGCCATTCGCGCCAGTCGGAAGGCTCGGCGCCGCAGGGCGAATCCGATTACGTTCACGTAAACGAGAGTGATCAGCGTTGCGACAACGCTGCTAACTCCGATGGTGCTGAATGGTATTCGTTCGAACAACTCAACCACCGTAATCATGAACTCAAGTGCGAGCCATGTTGGCCAGCTGATCACGCTGGCAAGCGGCGACCAGACGAACCCAGCGAGTCCGGTGAGAAGGCCGCCGATGATAGCTGGCAGCATTGCTGGGAGTGCGAACACCGTCGCGATGATTCCCCAAAGCGGCATTCGGTCGAAGTGATACGCGATGATCGGGGTGGTCATGATGGTTGCCGCGCCACCTACGAGAAGCGCGGTCGCGACTCCTCTCGCAAGCTTGATCAATGCACTGGTGTGATCCGGTCTGTCGAGCAGCAGAAACCGGTTGACCAGCGAGCTGGCCTGTGGTGCGAACCAGAGGATTCCGAGCAGTGATCCGAAGCCAGCTGGAATGATGGCTCGGCGATGGCTGATGGCCCTAGCGCCAGCATCACAGCGGCCGCGAGCCCAAGCGACGGGAACGGGCTACGTTGTCGGCCGGTTAGGTGGGCAGCGAGAAACAGCGTGAACATGACGGAGCTTCGCAGGACGGGGTCAGATAGGCCCGCCATTGTGGCGTACGCCCAGATGGTCAGAAGCGGCACTAGCAGGTAGGCTGACGTCGTCGACCAAACTGGCTAGAGAGCCTAAGAACACGAGGTAGCCGACGATTCCGATGTGGAGTCCCGAGATGGCTATCAGGTGTGACGTTCCGGTATCACGGAACGAGTGGCGCAACTCGTTATCGAACCCACGGTGAGCGCTGCGGCGAGTCCTGCGTGGGGCTCCGGCAAGGTTGATCGGAGGTTGTCTGTAAGCCGTGCGCGGAAGTTTTCGATTCGGCCTGAGAGGCCGAAATCGGACGGTTCGATGAGGCGAACGCTGGAGGCGTAAATGCGTGCGGATGTTCCGCGAAGGCCTTTCGGATCGAATTCGCCTGCAATGAGGTAGCGGTCACCGGGGGCAAAGTGGAAGCGGGAGTGGTTGTCTGGCAGCGTACCGGTGATCATGGACGAGACGACCGATATCCGAAGTTCCTCATCTGGAGATGTGGCGCTGCCAGAGATGGCAGTCACCCGGATTGGAAATACCTGGTCTGATCCGAATGGAGATGCTGAAACGGTGCTGACGCCTTCCAGTTCAATGAAATCGCCATCCCGCCACGCGTCAGGAAGGCGTGGACCGCCGCTGAAGTCGGTTGCTCTCCAGGCTCCGATGATTACGAGGGCGAGCCAGAATGGGGATAAGAAGAGACGCGCCAAGTCGTCGAGCCGAGATAGCAACCAATGTTACTCCGACAGCGAATATAGCAAAGACAAGTTGCGGTGGATGCCATCCGCCATCAAGGAGAGCTGGGCCGAGGAATGGCAGCGCGATGCCAATGGCGAATGCGGTGGAGAGGCGAACCAGTGTCACGGGGAGACGAGGAGTCGAATGGCGTTCACTATGGAATCGCCGATTCCGGGGATGGCGAGGAGATCGTCCGCTGAAGTGAACGGCGGGTGGGTCATACGCCAGTCGATGATCAACTTGGCTCGTACTTCACCGATGCCTGGTAGCTCTTCGAGCAATGCGGCGTTGGCGCTATTCAGGTCTATACGTCCATCTTGAGTTCGGCCGGATATCTCGACATTGTCGGTCGTTGGAATCGAGCCATCTGAGACGATGATCCGTTAGCCGTCGACGACTGGCTGAGCAAGATTGAGGTTGTTGGTCGAGGCTGGATCTACAAGGCCTCCGGCGGCTTCGATGGCGTCCAAGACGCGGGCGTCTGGTGGAAGTGCGTAGACGCCGGGATTTGCAACGCCGCCGGTTACGTGGACCATCGCGGATTTGGCAGCGATGGGGGATGGCAATGTCACCTCTACGCCACGTGGGACAGGGCGCGAGGCGAGCCACAGACCGCCGGCCGAAAAGAAGACTGCCGCGGCCTGCAGTCCAGGTCAGGATGTTGCCCCAATTCCGGTCTGGACCCGGGAGGGCATCCTGCTGCAGGAGAAAATCACCCCTATCGTCCACCGAAAACCTCCATATGCGAAGAAGAACGGAAGTTATGCCACAGGGCGAGATTACGCAAGCGGGACGCTGTAATGCGCGGGGACTTTAGTGGACTGATCCGGGTGATCCGCCCTGATCGATGGTGAACTCGTGGAAGGTAGCGGCCTTCATCGCGGGCCAATCTATTTCCAGGCCCAGGCCGGGTTTGGTTGGCGCGTG
>DBZV01000156.1:8899-9387 GCA_002311865.1 Dehalococcoidia bacterium UBA1151 | reverse complement strand
CTCCCGCAACCTGCTGATGATCTGCCCAGGCGTGTACTTCCTGCGTGCCATATCTCCCCTTTCTCCGTATCCAGAACTCTAACTCTAGAGTTGGATCGGTTTATGGGGGGCAGGTCACCGGCAAGAAGCTTATCGATTCGGCGTCGGAGGTATTGGCTCGGCATGGTGCCTGAATGATAGAGGATTGGGGGTTATTTGATGCAGTTGAGGAAGCTAATGGACGCTACCGGGATCGCCAAAACGGCTCTGTGGCTGTCAGAGTGGCTGTCAAACAGCTTATGGGATGTTCACATCCAGCGTTGGTTCACGAGGGAAGTGTATTGGAGGCGACGGGCGGATTCGAACCGCCGAATGGAGGTTTTGCAAACCTCTGCCTTAGACCACTTGGCTACGTCGCCCAGTCACCAAATCGCGCCCGTTTGGGCGCGACCGATAAATGGTGCCGAGGGTGAGGCTCGAACTCACACGCCCTTACGAGCACAGCGCCC
>DBZV01000156.1:439-8805 GCA_002311865.1 Dehalococcoidia bacterium UBA1151 | reverse complement strand
TTTGGAGACCGGTGCTCTAGCCAACTGAGCTACGCTCCTTCGACGTGAAGGTCCGGCCCTTGCCCGGCAAACGCCCCCTCTCCGGGAACGCTCGCGAACTCAAGCACAACACCTCTTTGAATCTTATCTCAGCAACAAACGCCCATACAAGATGAACGAGAGCGCGCCGAAGGTGAGAGAGTTTCAACATCTCGATTTGCAAACAATTTCAAAATCGGAGTGATCGCGTGCTGGCCTGGGTTAAGTCTGGCTAGAAAGGCCCTCAGTAAGACCGACAGCGGATTATTATTAGTTCTGTTGACCGGTCTCTTTCGGGACAACGAGCGGTTTGGAGGGCATGTGGGATTCGAGATTCGGAAGTGGCAAGAATCTGACCAGGTAGCGTGTCGTGAGGGGTTTCTAGCCTCATATCAACCCTTGATTGACCAGTGCCCGGAAGATTACCGGCCCATCGTGAGGGCGGTGCTCTCAGCCGCGTCCGAGCTAGCGTTCACGGACATCGCGAGCTATCTTGGGGGATACGATCGGGCAGCCGCGTGGATCGCCGAATCGGAAGGTGAACTGGCCGGCTACGTGGACACCTGGAGTGTCAATGATTCCACCGCCCGGCTCGGAAACATTTTCGTCCTGCCTGGATACCGGCGTCAGGGGCTGGCAAACCGGTTGTTATTCACGGCAGAAGGGTACGCGAAAACCTTGTCGGCAGATCGACTGATCCTGTATTCACCACATCCACTTGTAGAGGCGCACCAGTTGTACCTTCAGAGTGGATTCAGGGTGACGGAGACGCAGGCCAGCGAGGCGAGGCGCGAAATCGTTACGCTCGTATTTGAGAAGACGCTTTCCTGAGACAACTGTTCTGAAATCTCACGAAATGGACGTGAAGTAGTTACTGGCCCCGCCCATACAAGATGAACGCGAGTGCGCCGAGGGTTAGAGTCCCCTCGGCGCACGTCCACGAATACGGTGATTCGCAGTATTAGAGTGCTACGTCTCCACTTTCGCCCGTTCGAACCCGGACTACGTCGTCAATTCCCGAGATGAAGATCTTACCGTCGCCAATTGCTCCCTCTTCGCCCGTTCGGGCGACGGCGAGGATGGCTTCAATAACCGCGGCCTTCATTCCGTCAGCGACTACGGTGGTAATCATGGTCTTGGGGAGGGCTGTCCGGACAACTGTTCCGGCGCCTCTACCGGTGAAGACCTCAACCCCGCGCTGCTGACCCGCACCTGTGATGTTGAACAGGTGATAGCCGGTGCAGCCCGCTTCTTCCAGGGCGGTCAGAACCAGGTTCACCCGCTCTGGCCTCACTATGGCTTCTATCTTGATCATTTGGTTCTTCTCCTCCCGATGAGGAGCCGGGTGGCTCCCATCGGGATCATTATCTGTGAATTTGTGGCTAAGGGTTAGTCGGCGCCATCGCCAACGTAGCCGCGTTCGCCATGCTGAGTAACGTCGAGTCCTTGGTCCTCATCAATTTCGTCCGCCCTGAGTCCAAGACCGGGGATAACGTCAAGTATCCTGAGGATCACATAGGTCGCACCAAATGAGTAACCGATTGTTGCAGCGACCGCTCGGAAGTTGGCCCAGAGTAGGTCAAACTGACCATCGATGACGCCAATGCCGCCGACTGCAAAGATCGCAGTGGCCAGCGCGCCCCAGATTCCACCAATGCCGTGGATTGCGAATACATCGAGTGCATCATCAAACATGAGCTTGTGTCGGTAGCGGACCACGAGCCAGGTCAGGATTCCTGCGCCAAGACCGACGCCAAGCGAACCCATTGCTCCTACGTTCCCGGCCGCTGGCGTGATTGCCACAAGCCCGGCAACCGCGCCGGATGCTACGCCAACCGCGCTGATTTTTCCGGTAGTGAAGTAGCTCAGGAGCGCCCATGTGAGCGCAGCCATTGCTGCGGCTGTGTTGGTGACCATGAAGGCGTTCACCGCAACTCCGTCAGCAGCAAGCGCGCTACCAGCATTGAAGCCGAACCAACCGAACCAGAGGATCCCTGCGCCAAGTACCACATAAGGAACATTGTGAGCTTCTATTCCGTTTCGTATTCCGCGTCGCTTGCCAACCAGGACCGCGGCGGCAATTGCTGCCATTGCGGCGTTGATGTGAACGACTGTTCCGCCGGCGAAGTCTGAAGCGCCCATGTTGCCAATCCAACCGTTGTCACCCCAGACCCAGTGGGCAATGGGAGCGTAGACCACAGTCATCCAGATCAGCAGGAAGATCAGGTACGTCTTGAACTTAAATCGCTCGGCTATCGCACCCGTTATCAAGGCCGGTGTGATGATTGCGAACATCATCTGGAACACCGCAACGATCATCGAATTATAGCCGCCCTCGGGACCGACGTTGGCATCTACGTTTCTAAATCCAACGAAGTCAAAATTGCCAATGAACTGGTTTGAGCCACTGAATGCGAGACTGTAGCCCCAAACAATCCAGGCGACTCCAACGACTGCCATCGCCATAAAGCTGAGCATAATCATGTTGACAACGTTCTTGCCGCGGACCAGTCCGCCGTAGAAGAACGCAAGTCCCGGTGTCATGAATAACACCAGGGCCGACGCGGTCAACAACCATGCAGTTGTTCCAGTATCCATATCCCTCCGCCCAATCGATTCACCCCGCACGTGCGGGCAGTGTCTAAATGGTTAACCCCAAGCATCGGTGCTCAAGGTGACGCCGGAAGATTACGGGCGCAATGTTTCATCCATGTTTCATGGGCGTGAACTTCCCGTTACACAAGCAGCGCGAACGCGTAGCGCGGTAGGATGCGGTGTCTGATTGAGATGCGCTGCGGGCTTCCTGCCCCACAAAGCGCGATTCCGTACCCGGGCAAAGGACACCGCTGATGCTTATCGATTCACATTGCCACGCATGGGAGTACTGGCCGTACGAGCCGTCGGTGCCTGACCCGGAGTCGCGCGGCCGGATTGAGCAGCTCATCAACCAGATGGACATCAACGGCGTTCAGCAGGCAACGATTGTCTCGGCGCAGATCGAGCACAATCCGAACAACAACGACTACATAGCAGACGCCGTGCGTCGGTATCCGTCCCGCTTGTACCAGTACGCGGATGTCGACTGCTCGTGGTCAGACACGTATCAGACGTCCGGCGCGGCAGGTCGAATGGAGGCGGCGATCAAGCGGTGGCCCATGAAGGGCTTCACGCACTACTTGAGGAGTGAAGATGACGGGTCGTGGCTTACGTCGCAGGAGGGACTAGACTTTTTTCGTGTCGCAGCGGACGCAGGATTCATCGCCAACATCGCGGGCGCGCCGCACCACCAGGTGCGCTGCGAAAAGTCGCAGCGGGGTTTCCGTCGATGCCGATCTTGAGTCACCACATGGCGGGCCTGAAGGCCAGCGAGCCACCGCCACACACGATGCTCAACCAGGTGCTGGAGTCGGTGAAGGTGCCGAATATGTACCTGAAGCTAACCGGCTTCTCCTACCTGAGTGACGACGACCGCAAGTGGGAGTATCCGTATTCCGATACGCTCTGGATCTACAAGGCGGCGTACGAGCGCTACGGCACCCGCATGGTGTGGGGTTCCAACTACCCGGTGGTCAACTTCTTCATGACGCACAAGCAGTCGCTGGAGGCCTTCCGCACGCACTGCACGTTCGTATCGGACGACGCAAAGGCGCAGATCCTCCTGAATATCCGCAGTCTAGGTAACAGAAATTAGGGTGTCAACCAATTCGCCCAATCCATTGTTGATATTTCGTAACATCTGCAACGATATATTGCGCTTTTCGTAATTTCAGATAGCGCAGGATGCGCAGAGACCCTCTGCGTTGTTGAGTCTGAGAACCCGGTATGGGTGCACATCGAGGTGAAGCGCACGTCGCAACGCGCCATCGTTCGATGCCGCTCTATCTTTCCGCCACCCGCCTCTTAGCGCTTTCCCCGCAGCGCCGTAATCTGTGTGACCACTACGTCTTGAGAGCGCCGCATGTCCCTACCGCCACTTGAAACCTACCCTGTCTACTGGATTGGTGGTTCATTTAGTGGTGGGAAGTCAACGACTGCTCGGCTGCTCGCCGAACGCCACGATCTGAAGACGTATCACCTCGACTGGCACATGCTGAACGATCCTGCGTTCGAAGAGTTCCTCATCAAAGACGGTCCCTGGTTCTGGATGTCCAACGAGCTGAAAATGGAGCGCTACGCTCCTGCGTTTCCAACCGTGGTTAGCCAGATCGAAGAGTTATCGCAGGCGCGGGCCGTGGTCGTGGAAGGTCCGGGACTGCTTCCGCATCTGTTGGCCGCCCATCACGTTGATCCTGAATATGTCATCTACCTGCTGCCGACGGCGTCATTTCAACGTCGAGTTAATCGACAGCGGGGCGAATGGGTGAAACTAATTTTGGCCCCATTCGCAGATCCGGGGCAGGCGTGGGAGGAGTGGATGTTGCTTGATGAGCAGTTCGCGGACCTGATCGAAGCAGCTGCGATTGAGGCGAGATACAGGTGTGTCAGGAATGATGGTGGGTTGGGTGTGGAGGATGTGGTGCAACTGGTGGCGGCGCACTTTGGTTTGGAGGATGGGATGGCGTAGCACGGGCATTTCTGCCCGTGCGAACTGGATGCATATCCCTGGCGTAGTGCGGGCATCCTTGCCCGCACAGATCCGGCGAGCGAGCATGTCGGATCCGTCGCAGCCCACGAAGGTAACAGGTCCTTCGACTGCGGCCCAAAGCGGCCTCCGCTCGGGATGACATACCACCGTCCAGCGCTTACGCGATTCGGAGCGGGGCAGGCCCCGCAGATCACGGTAGATGTGGGGCTTGCCCCACCCTCCGGGGCAGCGAATGTCTGAATATTCCAAGACTCCACGATCCCAGGGTCGGGCCCTTCGACGGGCTCAGGAGAACCAGGCCCGCCAGCTACCGGGTGCGGCGCCTACGGATTGCCTTGAACCCCATCCAGCCTAGGCCAATCAGCGGCAGGATTGTCAGGGCTGCGGAGCTCGCTTCCAGTGGGGTGCCCGATTGCGATGGCGCGGAGCAGCCTCCACTGGTACCTGTGGGTTGCGCCTCTACCGTGGACTCCGGCGCGGGGGATGCTTCGACAGCATCTTCAGCGACTTCTTCTACTTCAGGAGTCGGAGACGGATCATCGGATTCGGTTGAATCATCCAGATCGACAGAGCCCGCTGCGGCGGCGCTATCCAGGGTTATCAGGCCCACTGCGCCGCCAGACGGCTCAGGAGTCGCGGTAGACTGGGCGGGCGAAAATGGTACGAATTTATCAGGGAGCGGCCCAGCCCCGATTTCACTCCGCCAGATCTCATCAAGTTCACGCGTACTCATTCCGTACGTGAGGCGAAGCGCACGCTCAAACGGTATGCCGCTGTTCACCGTGGCCATCAGCTCAGTCATCTTGTCGCGGCCAAACTCAAGCACCATGAACTCGACCACACTTCGAGACTGCCCGTATGCGACGAGGTTCAGGTTGGGGTCGCCCGGGAACACCGTGAGAGACTCGAATGGCGTCATCCTGCCGGTATCGACTGCCCACTCAAGGTAGCGCACGTAGGAGAGGCTGGGGTCTACATTCCCAAACTCTGCCAATCCTTCGTTCAGCCAGAGAGGAATTGAAAGAACGCCGCCAGAGGTGGCGCGCTGAACCAACACGTGGGTAAGTTCGTGAGAAATTGTCCCTCCGGCGCGTCGTCCGTTGCCAAGCAGCAACACCACGTTCTGCTGACCAAACGCCTGCCCCTCCGTAATCAGCTCACTTGAGATAGCGCTGCTTCTTGAGGCCAGGGCGCCAATCATCTCTGCGTTGTTGTTGTACATGACGATCCGGAGTGGTGTTTCTATCTCCGCACCCAGCAGCGGCCCCATGTTGTCCAGCGTGTCCACGGCAACCTGGCTCATGCTGGTGGCGCGGACCTTCACAGGGCCGTGATAGAACGTGGTGACCGGTCCAATGGTCACAGTGTCCCACTCGTAGCGTGCATCCATGTAGATCAACTCTTGTGAGTCTGTAACCGCAATCTCACCGTTCGCATCGGTAATTTCAAAGAAGTACTCAACCACAGTGCCGGGTGGCGAGTAGGTGGCTCTGGTGTTCTTCCTGAGGAAGTATTCGCCTGAGATGAGGATGGCTTTGGTGCTTCCGGCGCCCATCTCATCCAGAACCAGGTAGTTGTACTGGGACGAGCCCAATCCGGCGACCCTGAATCGAATCGCGACTTCTTCGATCTCCGCATCCGACTCGAACTCCAACGAAAATTGAATGCCATCCGGGAACTCGCTCACTGCGCCAGCGGAGATGATCTTCACGTCTGCCTCAGCACGCACTGCGCCAGGGGTCGCGAGTGTCAACAGAATAGCGACGAGCGCGAATATGAGGCCCAGGAGTGGCCGATTGAGTCTTCTTGAGATGTTGTTCACGTCTGGTGTCTGGTCGCTTGGGTCCACGGGTGGAACTGGAGATGAGTTGCTACTGGAATACTACGCTGAGGGAGGGCATATGGACTGCCTCTGGCTCCGTAACGCTACCGTTAGTCGAGTGGCTCGTCTGCGTTGCCCCACACGTCGATGAACCTCATTGCGGCGCTAAGAGGAGTTCCAACGGCAAGGATCCAGAGCAGAATCGTCGGCTGACCGGCGATGAGCAATATGCCGGTAAGCGCGACGCGTTCCGGGCGTGTGAAGAAGCCGGCTTTGCCGCGCAAACCAAGTCCCTCTGCGCGCGCTCGAACGTAGCTGACCATCAGTGATCCGCCGAGCGCGATGGGGATCAGTATCGCTTCCGTCTGGCTGGCGGTGTCGGGGTCGGTGTAGTAGATGATGAGGCCCACGAACACGAGCGTTTCGCTCACGCGATCAACCACGGAATCGAGGATTGCGCCGCGTTTGGTGACCGTCCCAGCGCGGCGCGCCAGCCCGCCATCGATCAGGTCCATCGCTGAACCAACGATGACCAGGATTCCCGCGATCCTGAAGTCGCCAACGGCCGCGAAGTATGCGGCCACGCCGGCGATGGCAACGCCGATTAGCGTGGCGACGTTGGCGGAGATGCCGACCGCGGCAAAGGCGGAGACCATCGGCCGCTCGAACCAGTTCGCTGCCAGTGAGCGTAGCCAATCTCTGAGTCCCTGGATATCAGTCATACCGACATCCTGTCCCGACACTATTGCTTCGCTGTCTTCTCAATCACCTTCTCGTAGTAGTCGTACACCTGGTCCGCAACAATGGGCCAATCGTACTCTTTGGCCTTCTCCTGACCTGCTTTCCCCAGCCTCTCCCGCTCGGCCGGGTGATCAATGAGGAATTTGATGGCATTTTTCAGGCTCATCTCATCGCCCGGGTTGGTCAGTACGGCATTGTCAGGACTACCGATAACACTGCGGTGACCCGCAATGTCTGAGACGATGCACGGTTTTCCGGCCGCCATGGCTTCTGCGATGACCATTCCAAAGCTCTCACGGCCAAGCGCGGGGCTGACAAATATGTCTGCTGAGTGGTGGTACGAAGGTAGATCTTCAAAAGTGGGCGCGCCAACAAATTCCACGCCCTCACCCAGGCCCTTCTCAGCCATGTAACGCGCGCTATCGGGGTCGGGATTCTGCGGTCCTGCGACGATGAGGCGAACGTCATATCCATCGCGTCTCACATAGTCAAACGCCCCCAGCAGGTACTTCAGGCCTTTGCGCACCTCACCACGGCCCACAAAAAGGATGTTGATCTTTCCATCGTCGAACTCCGGCCTGCGCGGGCGAGGTTTTGAGAAGTGCGGGTAGTCAGCTCCGTTTGGGATGACCTTATAGGGCGCCGGGAAGCGCCGCGACACATACGCTTTTGAAGCCTCGGAAACGGCTATCCAACCATCAAGGGTGGTAAACATTTTCTGCAAAATTGGCTTGAGGAGGAACATCCGCATCTGTCCCTCGTTGTAGGCGTGAAAAGTGCCTACCCGCGGGCATGGGGCTGTGTGCAGCACGTTGAAGCCAGCGAATGGTGCGAATGGTTCATGGGCGTGAAGGATGTCGAACTGCTCATCGTTCAGATACTTCTTCACCTTCCAATGATGCCAGATCATGAGCGATAACTTGGCCACCGAACCAGACGCATGGAACTCAAACGTCCGACCGAGGGAGAAGAGCGGGATACCGTCGATCGTGTCACGATCATCGTCACATGGCGCCAATACCCGTACGTCATGACCGCGATTGACAAACTGCTGCGCCAGATTTCGTACGTGTCCGCTCACGCCCCCAAAAGTGGCGATTTCGTAGGGCGAAACCAGAGCGATCTTCAAATTGTGTCCCTCACAGCCGACTGCCGCAGCCGGTCATGCGATTGATATCAGACGGAACGACTTATTTTTTT
>DBZV01000156.1:0-213 GCA_002311865.1 Dehalococcoidia bacterium UBA1151 | reverse complement strand
GATGGCGTCGATCACCACGCCGGCTGAGTTGGGGCTATCGTGGACTTCCAGCTTGAGTTCCATATTGTGTGGCACATTCCCAAACGTGGTGCCCTCAAGGCGAATGTACGCCCACTTACGATCTTCCAACCACGGTACATGGTCGCTCGGGCCTACGTGTACGTCACGAGAGTTGACCGTGTGGTCAATCTGGGAGGTGACGGCCTGAGTTTT
>DBZV01000144.1:21517-28907 GCA_002311865.1 Dehalococcoidia bacterium UBA1151 | reverse complement strand
CATTGGTGCCACGTGATGGAGCACGAATCCTTCGAGAACCTCGAGATCGCGGCGCAGATGAACCGCGACTTCGTCTGCATCAAGGTCGATCGCGAAGAACGCCCCGATGTTGATTCGATCTACATGGCTGCCACGCAGGCGATGACCGGCGGCGGTGGCTGGCCGATGTCCGTCTTCATGACCCCGGACAAGAAGCCGTTCTACACGGGCACCTACTACCCCCCGATGCCGCGCCAGGGCATGCCCTCATTCCGGCAGCTTCTGGAGTCGTTGTCGGATGCTTACCGGGATCGAAAATCGGACGTGCTCGATGCCTCTTCAAGAGTGCTCGCTCATCTCGCGGCGCACAATAACGCCGGGCAGTCTGCAGCTACGGTGAGTCGCGCCATAGTGTTCACTGAGATCGACTCGGTGCTGGAACGATTCGACTATGAGAATGGTGGAATTGGTGGCGCGCCCAAGTTCCCGCAACCGCTTATCTACGAGTACCTGCTTCGGGCCTGGCATGACTCAGGGAACGAGCAGATTCTTGAGGTCGTAACAACCACGCTCACCAGCATGGCGCGGGGTGGAATGTACGATCAGGTGGGCGGCGGATTCCATCGTTACTCAGTGGATGAAGTCTGGCTTGTGCCCCACTTCGAGAAGATGCTGTACGACAACGCTCTGCTTGTTCCGTTGTATCTGCACGCCTACCAGGTCACCAAGGATCCGTTCTTCCGCGAAGTGGCGGAGGAGACGCTGGAGTATGTGCAGCGCGAGATGTTGGATGAGTCCGGCGGTTTCTACACGGCACAGGATGCCGATTCGGAAGGCGTAGAGGGAAAGTTCTTCGTGTGGGAGCCGCTTGAGTTTGCCGAGGTTCTTGGCGCGGAGATTGGCACGGTTGCGGCCGCCCACTGGAGCGTCAGCGAGACAGGCAACTTTGAGGGTAAGAACATCCTCTGGGCGCCGAACGACGATGACGATGTGGCCACTGATCAGGGCATGTCTGTGGCGGAGCTCAAAGAGAAAGTACAGCAAGCGAAGAAACTGCTGTTCGAGCGCCGGGAGAGTCGGATCAAACCCGGGTTGGACGATAAGATCATCACCAGTTGGAATGCGCTCATGCAGAAAGGCTTCGCAGTAGCCGGCGCGATTCTTGAGCGTCCCGATTATGTTGATATCGCGCGTCGAAACGCCGAGTTCCTGAGGTCAGAATTACGTGATGGTGACCGTATTCTCAGGACGTGGAAATCTGACTCCAACGGCGGCAGCGCGAAGTTGAACGGCTATCTTGATGATTACGCGTTCCAGGTTGAGTCTCTGCTATCGCTTTACGAGGCAAGTCTTGAGCCTGAGTGGCTCTCCGAATCGGCCTCGATAGCGGACAAAATGATCGAGCTGTTCTGGGACGAAAATTCAGATGCATTCTTCGATACGGGCAGTGATCACGAAGAACTGCTGGTCCGCCCACGTGACCTGTTCGATAACGCAACACCGAGCGGCGGTTCAGTTGCGTCGCTGTCGTTGCTGAAACTGGCGATCTATCTCGATTCAGATCGATACCGAGAGATCGGCGAGAAGTCACTGGCGTCTGCGTCGGATCTGATGAAACAGGCGCCACTTGGTGTTCCTAACTGGCTTTCGGCGGTGGACTTCAACACCACCCGGACAACGGAGATCGTGATTGTCGGAGACGCTGCCGACCCGGCAACCCGGGATCTGTGGGAGGAAGTTCACGATCGGTACAGCCCAAATACGTTGCTTGCCGGCGCCGCCCAAAGGCAAGACTCGCCCTCCACACCGCTGCTGGCGAAGCGCGATCTGGTCGGTGGTATGCCAACCGCATATGTCTGCGAAAACTACGTCTGCCAGCTGCCTGTGACCGACAGGGCTGAACTGGCGAAACTGCTGGACGCCCGGAGACCGACCGCATGATTGTTGAGTGGAACGCTCATATGTTCAGCTCAGATGAGACAAAGTATCCGTTCCATCCCTGGGCGGCCTACAAGCCGAAGCCCGAAATGAGGCTTGAGGACCCACTTGGCGACTACCTTGAGCGCATGAAAACCGAAGGCATCGACCGCGCAGTCCTGGTGCATCCGGAGCCATACGGAGACGATCACTCGCTGGTGCTGGACTGCCTCCAGCGCGAACCAGATATCTTCAAGATCACCAGCCTCTTCTATCCGTCAGAACGTGATTCACCCGCCCGGCTGAAAGCATTCGTTGAATCTGAGCCAGACGTCATAGCGACCCGTTTCCATCGACTGCAGGGCAAAGATGAGTACCTGAAGGACTTCAGAGACCCCGGCGTGGAAGCCATTTGGGAAACGGCTGCCTCGCTGGGAATATGGGTTGAGCTCCACATCGGATCCGATTTCGCCCTCTCGGCGCGTCGGCTGATTGAGGCGTTTCCAAGCACGCTCGTGCTCATTGATCACCTTGCTGAGCCACACACGGCCGATGGCGTGGAGTTTGCCCACGTACTCGATCTCGCCAATCTCGACAACGTATACATGAAGCTCTCCGGCATCAATCATTTCAAGACAGACGCGCCGCTTTACGAGAGCGCCCTGCCCTTTACCCGGGTTGTAGCCGCCGCGTTTGGCGCTGACCGCATGGTCTGGGGTTCTGGCTCGCCAAAGATTGTTGACACTCATCTTGCGCACTGGTCGGAGGCTGACCGAGCCAAAGTGCTGGGCGAAAATCTGAAGTCGCTGCTGGGATTCTGATCACCCCTTTATCCACATGCGCGCGCCGTTGATCTAACATTGCGACCAGAGCATTAACCGGGCCGCGCGGGTCCGCCAATCAAACAGACAATTCAGAAGGAAACAAATCAAATGTGCGCGCAAGAGATGCGTCGGGAACTCGACTCGATGGGGATTTTGGAAGTCCCGGCCGATGCTTACTACGGAGGAAACACGCAGCGCGCGGTCGAAAACTTCCCGATCAGCGATCTCAGATTCAACCGCTCATTCATCAAGGCAATCGCTCAGATCAAGCAGTCGGCAGCTGTAGTGAACAAAGATCTTGATGCCATAGAGCCAGAATTGGCAGACGCCATCATCGAGGCAGCCCAGCGGGTGATTGACGGCGAGTTCGATGACTCGTTTATTGTCGATATCTTCCAGACTGGCTCAGGCACGTCCACCAATATGAACGCCAACGAGGTGATCTCAAACGTCGCCAACGAGAAGTTGGGCGGCGGTCTGGGAACGCGCACCCCTGTTCATCCCAACGACCACGTAAACAAGGGACAGTCGTCCAACGACGTAATCCCCACCGCTATCCACCTTGCGGCGGCAGGAGCGATCAACGAACGTCTGCTCCCGGCAATGCAGGAGCTTGAGGACGCCCTGAGGACCAAGTCCGATGAGTTCTGGGACGTGATCAAGACTGGACGAACACACCTTCAGGACGCCACGCCAATTCGGTTGGGCCAGGAGTTCCTTGGCTATGCAGGCCAGATAGAAAACGGCCGAAAGCGAGTCGCCGAGGCGCTTGCCGAAACCTCCGTACTCGCGCTGGGTGGAACTGCAGTTGGCACCGGTATTGGCATGCACCCTGAGTTCGCGGTCCGCGTAATAGCTCGATTGCGCGAACTCACCGGCCTCGATCTTATCGAATCATCAAATCACTTCCAGTCGCAGAGCACCATTGATGGCGTGGTTCAGGCATCGGGCTCACTCAAGACCGTTGCAGTGAGCCTGCTCAAGATCGCCAACGACATCCGATGGCTTGGATCTGGTCCTCGCGCTGGCATCGGCGAAATCATCCTTCTTGAAGTTCAGCCTGGCAGCTCAATCATGCCAGGCAAAGTAAATCCGGTGATCGCTGAGTCCGTAACCATGGTCTGCGCGCAGGTGATTGGCAACGACCAGACGATCGTCATCGCGGGCCAATCCGGCAACTTTGAGTTGAACGTCATGATGCCGGTTGCGGCCTACAACCTGCTTCAGTCCATCGACCTACTTGCGTCAAGTTGTGAGAATTTCGCTCGCCAGTGCATCAGCGGTCTCGAGGTGACCAGCGCCGGACCGGACATGGTTGAACTGGGACTGGCGATTTGCACCGCCCTTGCGCCCGTGATTGGATATGACTCAGCAGCAGCCATAGCTCATAAAGCCACAGCGACCGGCGAATCAGTCAAGGAAGTGGCGCGGCGTGAGACCGACCTCACCGACGAGCAGCTCGACGAGATACTTGATCCCGCCACCATGGTGGAGCCTTCTGCCTGACCTATGAGCATCCGCACCGGAGACACCACCAGCGCATGAGCCAACTAGATAGCGCCAATGACGGCAATTTTGTCACTGCGCGCTATCGGCAGGCCCGCGGGGCGTTTTACGGCTGGTGGATTCTGGCGGCTTCCGCGGTCACCAACGGCATAGGAGGCAGCGTTCACCACCAGGGCTTCACCGTGATGTTCCTGCCGGTGGCGGCGTCACTTGGACTCACGCGTGCTCAAACCGCGCTCGTCTTCTCTTTGGCTCGCGTTGAAAACGGCATTATTGGGCCGATCACCGGGTGGATGATAGACAAATTTGGGCCGCGGCCGCTCATGATTGGCGGCACCATCATTGTCGGCATTGGATACATCCTGTTGTCCAGGACGACCTCGTATCGAGATTTCGTGCTGGTCTACATCTTCGTGATCTCCATCGGCTCATCGACCAGTTTTATGCAGGCGACAACAACCGCGCTCAATGCGTGGTTTGTGCGGCGCCGCGGAATGGTGATGGCGATCAACAGCGCCTCATTCCGGTTTGGCGGAGCCTTCATGGTGCCCCTGCTCTCTGTGGTGGTCCTCAAATGGGGCTGGGAGACGGCCGCGCTCTGGATCGGCGTGATGATGCTCGTGTTTATGATCCCCCTGACGCTGTTCATGCGCCGATCCCCTGAACAGTACGGATTGTTGCCGGATGGAGATAAGCGCGATCTTCGGGAAGTTGGCGCTCGCGAGGTTTCAGGCACAAAGAGCGGTGAAGCAGACTGGGAAGTTGGAGAGGCGATCAGAACGCGTGCCTTTTATGTTCTGGCCGCGGGCACGGTCCTCCGAATGTCTGTCCACGGTGCCGTATTTGTCCATATCATTCCGCTTCTTGTATGGAAGGAAGCGTCTCCCCAGGGCGCTGCCAACATGGTGGGATTACTGGCGCTGGTATCCGTGCCACTTATCATCTTTCTGGGGTGGGTCAGCGACAAGTTCAGTCGCCAGAAAATTCTTGCGGGTGCGTATGTGTTTTCCGGTGCCGGGCTGTTGCTAATGAACTTTGTGGACGGCACTGTGGGCGTTTTTCTGGCGTTGTTGCTCTTCTCCGGCTCAGAGGCAGGCTCGGCACTCAACTGGGCGCTTGTGGGCGATCTGTTCGGCCGCAAGAAATTCGCCACGATTCGGGGCATCCTCGCCCCCATGTACAATGCCGCTCTATTCGTCACGCCGGTCGCTGCAGGTTGGATATTCGATAAGACGGGGAGTTACGAAATCGTCCTTCTCACCGGGGGAGGACTTTTTTTCGCCGCCGCGATAGTCTTCTTTTTCCTTCAGGCCCCAGTCCGAGATGTGCTTGATGTTGCGGCCCGGGCGAAGGCAAAAGCATCGGCTGAAAAGCAATAGCAAGATAGTAAACAGAATGAGATCAAGGGAGACCTCATGTCGGCAGAAGACCGAATCAAAGAGCTTGGGATTGAGCTTCCTACGCCTCCCGGCCCGGTCGGCAACTACATTGGCGCAACCAGAACTGGAAACCTGATCTACCTCTCTGGGCATGGCCCACGCAACGCAGACGGCTCGATGATCTCCGGCAAGGTTGGCGCCGACATGGACATCGATGAGGCATACGCCGCCGCCCGAAACGTCGGACTTGGCCTCCTCGCCACGTTGAAGGCCCAGATTGGTGATCTCAACAAAGTGAAGCAGGTCATCAAGACGCTTGGCATGGTCAATGCCGTTCCCGAATTCACCGATCACCCAAAGGTAATCAACGGCGCGTCAGACCTGTTCGTAGATGTCTTTGGAGACGCCGGTCGAGGTGCACGGTCCGCCGTTGGTATGGGCTCACTGCCCAACCAGATCCCTGTTGAAATAGAGATGATTATCGAGATAGAAGACTAGGAGAACCGCCACACAAATGCCTGGAATCAACATCACCCGCATCAACCACGTTGGTATTCCGATAACCGATCGGAAGAAGACGCTGCCGTTCTATCGGGACCTTCTGGGAATCAGCGTCATTCCCAGCCAGGTAGATAGCGAAAAGATCGTCTGGACGCAGCTGGTCGATGGCGCAATGATCCACGCCATTGAGCAGGCCGATAACTGGCACATCGCCTTCCAGGTAGACGATATAGACGCTACTCGTACGGCGCTAGAAGAGGCTGGATTCGAGATATCCAGCGACGGCGAGCGTCACGATGGCCAGAGATATGTTTTCGTCAACGACCCCGACGGCAACCGCATCGAGTTCGCCACCGCAAGCGGCCGCATCAAAAACAGCCGCCAGGCGGATGAGTGGGGTTATACGAGTTAGTTACCCGGAGGCGACGTTCTTTTTCAGGTTGTCAAAGAACTGATTCATCATTGAGCGTGCGGCATTACCGCTGAGGCGTTGGCCGACGCGGGCCAGCATTCCGCCGATCTGCGCTTCGCCCACCACATCAATTCGGGTCTTGTTTTCGCTGAGCGCGGTGAGTTTGAAATCGCTGGTTCCGTTCACGAAGGCGCCGGGTCCTTTGCCGGTTACTTTGAGCGTGTACGACTCTGGTTCTATCGGATCGATCAGATCGATCGTCCCCTCGAACTTGCCTTTGATCATGCCAACGCCAACGTTCATGGTGGCTTTATACGAGTTTTCAGACACCCGCTCCAGAGCGGTCGCTCCGGGGATCATCTTCGCCAGAATTTTCGGGTCATTGAGGGCATCCCAGACTTTATTGATTCCGGCGTTGATTTCGTATGAACCTTCAACTTTCACTACTTTTTAAGCCTTTCGAATGCCTGTTGGGCTGGTTAGGGACTTGCGCATTCGCATAATCCCGTGCATATTGCGGCCACCGAATTCTCTCAGGTTTACCGCGAGCATGATCGGTTCCACCGTGAATCGCCATCAAATCGCACCGACCAGATCGCGAAAAGGAGAAGCCTACTAACATGCCGAACGAGATTACCGTGACCGTGAATGGCACGGAATATACAGATACGGTGGACGCCCGTCTGCTGCTCGCGGATTACCTCCGTGAGACGCTGGGCCTCACCGGAACTCACATTGGATGCGATACGTCCAGTTGTGGCGCGTGCACCGTCCTCGTTGACGGGATGAGCGCGAAATCGTGCACGATTCTGGCCGTGCAGGCCAATGGCAGTGCCGTCACCACCGTTGAGGGTCTGGCCAACAATGGCGAG
>DBZV01000144.1:15203-21436 GCA_002311865.1 Dehalococcoidia bacterium UBA1151 | reverse complement strand
ATCTCTATAGCGCAGTTGCTGGATCGAAACTCCGATCCAACGGAGGCAGAGATCCGGGAAGGCATCGCCGGAAATCTTTGCCGATGCACCGGCTATCACAACATCGTCAAGGCGGCACAGACCGCGGCAAGGAGCAGTTAGATGACGCTTGTTGGTGAATCCGTAAGAAGAACTGAAGATCCAAGACTCATTACCGGCAAAGGGACTTACGTCGCCGACGTGACGTTACCGGGCATGTTGTTCATGCAAGTGGTCCGCAGTCCACACGCTCACGCAAATATCAAGAACATCAATGTTTCGGCCGCCACAAGCTCACCTGGAGTAGTAGCGGTGTTTACAGGCGCGGACATCGCGGACCAGTTGGGAAGCCTCCCCGTTGGCTGGGTGCTTGATGATATGAAACAACCTCCCCACCCACCGCTCGCAACTGACAAAGTGAGGACGGTTGGTGACGCGGTTGCCATCGTGATCGCAGACTCCTACGCCGCCGCGGTGGAAGCAGCCGAGTTTGTTGATGTTGACTATGAACTGCTTCCAGTAGTGGTCAATTCCGTCGAAGCTCAGAAGCCTGACGCCCCTCAACTCCATGAAGAGGCACCGGGCAACCTGGCATTCACGTGGGAGATCGAGGGCGGAGATTGGGCAGAAGCGGTCAAAAACGCGGATGTCGTTATTCAACAAGACATCGTCAACCAGCGCTTGATCCCCAACGCTATAGAGACCCGGGGTGTTGTTGCCGATTACAACCCCGGTACCAATCAGATCACTTTGTGGACGTCGACTCAGATCCCACACCTGGTTCGCTTGCTCTTCTCGTTGGTCACGGGGCACCCGGAATCTAAAGTCAGGATCATTGCTCCTGAAGTAGGCGGCGCCTTTGGCTCCAAGCTCTACCTCTACGCCGAGGAAGTCATAGCTGGAATCGTGGCGAAGCAGCTTGGCAGGCCCGTGAAGTGGATTGAAACGCGGCAGGAGAACTATCTGGCAACTGCACACGGCAGAGATCACATAACCTCTGCAGAGATCGCGGGAAATAAAGACGGCGAAATCCTTGGATTCAACGTGGTCGTCAACGCGAATCTGGGCGCCTACCTGTCCACGTTCGCTCCCCTTATCCCGACAATCCTTTTCGGCATCATGCTCCAGGGGGTCTACAAGATTCCCAACATCAAATGCAAAGTGATGGGAGTTCTGACAAACACAACGCCGGTTGATGCTTACCGTGGCGCTGGCCGCCCGGAGGCCACCTACGTTCTGGAGCGGATGGTCGATCGGTTCGCACAAGAAATTGGGCGTGATCCCGTTGCTGTGCGCCGAAAGAACATGATCAACTCATTCCGCAATGGTTACGAAGTTCCAACCGGCGTGATGTACGACACTGGAAACTACAAAGGTGCGCTGAACAAAGCGCTGGAGATCTTCGATTACAAAGCGTTCCGCGCTGAACAGCGTGAGGCGCGTCGTAATGGCAGGCTGCTGGGAGTCGGCTGGAGCACGTACATCGAGATCTGCGGAATTGCGCCATCGGCCGTAGCAGCGTCGTTGGGCGCTGGTGCTGGCCTCTGGGAATCCAGCACCGTCAGAGTTCACCCCACAGGTAGCGTTTCTGTGTATGCCGGTACTGCGCCAAGCGGTCAGGGCCATGAGACTGTATTCGGTCAGATGGTGTCATCCGCACTTGGCGTTCCGATGGAGAACATCGAGGTTCACCATGGTGATACCGACAAGCAGCAGTTCGGCACCGGATCTTTCGGCAGCCGTTCGCTAGCCGTCGGCGGAACCGCGCTCCACATGAGCCTGGAAAAAGTGGTTGCCAAGGCCAAGAAGATCGCCGCTCATCAGATGGGAATCCCCGAAAAGCAGGTGGAGCTCGTCAATGGAACTTTCGTGGTCGAAGACATTCCAGAGAAGACGATGGGATTTGGCGAGGTGGCCGGTGAGGCCTATCACGCCAAGGATTTACCACCCGGAATCGAACCGGGACTTGAGGCGACAAGCTTCTTTGATCCTGAAAACTTCACGTGGCCATTTGGTGCACACGTAGCGGTTGTTGAGATCGACCCCGATACAGGCGATGTTGAGTTGAAGCGCTATGTGGGGGTTGATGACGTTGGCAATGTGATCAATCCGATGATCGTTGACGGGATGGTTCACGGTGGCGTGGTTCAAGGTATCGGGCAGGCCCTCTGGGAAACTGCTGTCTATGACGATGAAGGCCAACTCTTGAGCGGCTCAATGCTCGACTACGCTATTCCGGTTGCCAAGAACCTGCCATCGATTGAAACCGACCGAACAGTCACGCCGACCAAGGTCAACCCACTGGGCGCCAAGGGTGCCGGGGAGACCGGGACGATTGCCGCCAGTCCGGCCATAGTGAACGCATGCGTGGATGCGCTAAAGCATCTTGGCGTGACGCACATCGATATGCCGGTGACATCAGAGAAGGTCTGGCGATTGCTCGACGCGAAAAACAAAGCCCATCCGAGGAGGAAGTAGACAGTGGTAACCAGTAACTTTGAATACTTTGCCCCGGAAAGTTTTGATGAGGCAGCCGCGCTGTTAGCGAAGTACAGGGACACCGCCAAGATTCTGGCGGGAGGTCACAGTCTTCTGCCCATCATGAAACTGCGGTTGGCAGCTCCCGAGGTTCTGATTGACATCTCGAAGGTTCCTGAACTTTCAGAGATCAGTTCGAACGGTGATGGGCTGACAATTGGCGCGATGGCCACCTACTACGAGTTGAGTCAGTCCGCCGCAGTTCAGGCGGCGGCTCCTGCAATTGCGGAGGCAGCCGGCCAGGTGGCTGACGTACAGGTTCGCAACCGTGGAACCATCGGCGGCAGCCTGGCTCACTCAGACCCAGCTGGTGATATGCCGGCAGTCTTCCTGGCGCTCAATGGCAAAGTCGTTGCGCGAACTCGCAGAGGGACGCGTGAGATCGCGTCTGACAGGTTCTTCGTGGATCTGTTGACCACCGCACTGCGTCCTACTGAGATCGTGACCCAGATCAAGATCCCGGCAACGTCGGGCAAGTCAGGTAGCGCCTACGCCAAGTTCGAAAATAAGGCATCCCACTACGCAATAGCGGGAGTCGCTGCGTCGGTTTCAATTGGATCAGATGGAACAGTCTCAGCCGCGCGAGTGGCAGTGACCGGAGTCAGTTCCAAGTCCACCAGGGCAAAGCGAACCGAACGAATCCTGATCGGCAAAGAGCCGACGGCATCCGTAATCCGTCGGGCGTCTGACAGAGCCGCCGCCGAGTTGCAGGACGACCTTACATCTGACATTCATGCCAGCGGCGAGTACAGGTCCTACCTGGCAGGAGTGATGGCAGAACGGGCAATTACATCAGCGGTAGAGCGTGCTGGATAATTGATAGAACGTAATGGACGGAAACGGCCCCCAGAAATCGGGGCCGTTTTTTTGTTTCACAAACCCAGCTTGATGGTCCTGGTAGCCGCCGGGCTTGCCCGGCCTAACGTTAGAGAGCCATACGTGTCATTGATCCGCTTTGATGCACCGGAGTGTGGTGGGGCAAGTTCCACTGCTACCGCGGTCTGCACCTACTGAAGGTGAGGATTGGTCCTTGCCTCTTGCTCGATGGTTGATTGCGGGCCGTGCCCCGGCAAGACCCTAGTCTGGGACGGGAGCGTAAGGAGGCGGCTCTTGATGCTTGCTACCTCTTGCTCACCATCGCCCCCCGGCAGGTCGTAGCGACCGATCGTGCCGTGGAAAAGCGTATCGCCCGTAAACACCACGTCTTGATGCAGATAGCACGTGCTTCCGGGCGTGTGGCCGGGGGTGTGGATCGCCTGTATTTCAAGCGTTCCAAGGTTCAGCACATCGCCATCCTCAATGTAGATATCGATCTCTGGCGGGTCAACGAAACCGGGCATCATCTCGATAATCCACGGCGATGGGGTCGCTATCTGATCCGCATCGCCTCGGTGTGCGACAAACTGCCCGCCAAGTCGATTCTTGACCGTCGCAACCGCTCCAACGTGATCTCCGTGACCGTGTGTTACCACAATGTACTTCAGCGTAAGTCCCGCCTGCTCCATGTCTTCCGCAAGACGATCACAGTCAGCGCCGGGATCAACAATCATCGCTTCGCTGGTCTCGTCGTCGGCCAGAACGTAGACGTTGGTTCCAAACGAGCCGAGAGCATGGTGGACGAGATTCATTTTGGAGTTAATGCCGCTTTCATCAGACGATAAACGTAACGCTCGCCCAGTCGATTATTTCTCTACCGAAGTAGAGCACGATCAGCCCGCCAAGCGCCAAAAATACGCCGTATGGGAGCAGAGATTTGCGAGCCCCCATTCCGCTTCTGATCAGCACGGCAATCGCCGCCACTCCGCCGGTGAGTACGCCCAGATAGAGCCCGGTGAGCAGGAACTGGGTCCCCAGCACTGCACCAAGGAAGCCGCTGAACTTAACATCGCCAAGTGCCATCACATCAATGCGCTTCCAATTACCGTAGAGGACAAATGGATAGAAAATTGCGAGGCCGGCCACCGCCCCGGCGATTCCGTCCCACGGGTCCAGATGCGGCCAGAACGGCGAGACTGCCAGTGCGATGACGATGCCCGGCAGCGTCAGCTTATCCGGCAAGTATTGCGTCTCAAAGTCCATCACCGCCAGCGCGAGAAAGGCCGTGGCGAATCCGCTAACAGCAATCGCACGAAACCAGTCGTCTTCAAACTGGTACCAGGAGAGGGCCAAGAGGCCGGCGGTGAGTAGATCAACGATGGGTCTACGGTACGAGAATCCTGTGCGCGATCTGCCCTGCCCTTTGAAGGCAAGCAGTCCGGCGATTGGAACGAATACCAGTGTGAATGGGTCTGGTGTGGCACTGGGAACGCGAATTCTCCGTCCCTTGCCTTTGACAGTTGGAATCCATCGGTCCTCAGAGCCTTCAGGGACGGGAGGAAATCGATCGATGGCCTGATTAACGATTGGGCCAAGGAGGAGACCGGCGAGAGCAAAAATCAGGGTAGTAATAATCAACTGCTACCTATGAACCACCCTTTGCCTTCTTCTTCAGCTCATAGAGCCGGGTCAACGCGTCAAGTGGCGTGAGCGTATCAGGATCAAGTTCTTCAATCGCCTTTCTGAGCTCATCTTCCGGTGGCAAGAGTTGTAGCTGATGACTCTGTCCAGTGCCATTGGATGTGCCTCGGCCACTCGGCGCGCTCGCCTCAAGTTGCCCCAGCAGTTCCCATGCCCGGGCAATCACAGGCTGGGGAAGTCCCGCCAGTTGGCCGACGTGGACGCCGTAGCTCCGGTCAGCGCCGCCCGGCAGTATCTTGTGCAGAAAAACGATGTTGCCGCCGTCTTCGCTCACCGCAACCTGCAGGTTGAGCGCTCGAGGCAGCGTGTCCGCAAGCACTGTCATCTCGTGATAGTGGGTTGCAAATAGCGTTTTGCAACCCAGGTCCGGTGAACTGTGAATATGCTCTGCAACGGCACGAGCGATTGCCAGGCCATCGTACGTGCTGGTTCCTCGGCCAATCTCATCCAGGATAACCAGGGACTTCCGGGAGGCCTGATGCAGAATCGTGGCTGTTTCTTCCATCTCCACCAGGAACGTAGATCGACCTGATGTGATCTCATCCGTGAGATTGCAGCGCGTGAAGACGCGATCAACAATTCCCAGCGTAGCGCTCTGGGCGGGCACGAACGAGCCAATCTGCGCCATGATGGCTATTAGCCCTGTCTGGCGAATGTAAGTGGATTTCCCGGCCATATTTGGCCCGGTTACGATGGCCAGTTGATCTCCCGCGGAATCCAGCCGCGTATCGTTGGGAACAAACTTGCCCGGCCCCAGCGAATCCTCAACCACCGGGTGCCGACCGCCGATAACGTCAAATGCGGTTCCGTTGTTCATCTCCGGACGAACCCAGTTATTGCGAGATGCACCCTCTGCAAGAGCCGCAAACACATCTAGTTCAGCAATGAATCCGGCCGCCTGCATGATTCGTTCGCTGCGGACAGCGACCTCATTTGTGACCCGTCTGAAAGCGCTCCGTTCCAATTCCGATATGCGGTCTCTGGCGGTAACAATTTTGGACTCAAGCTCTTTGAGCTCAGGCGTGATGAATCGTTCGGCGTTGACGAGTGTCTGTCGGCGTTCAAACTCTTCGGGAATCTTGTCCAGGTTGGCCCGAGAGACTTCTACGTAGTAGCCAAATACCTTGTTGTAGCCAATCTTGAGCGAGCCGATGCCGGTG
>DBZV01000144.1:10244-15127 GCA_002311865.1 Dehalococcoidia bacterium UBA1151 | reverse complement strand
ACTTCAGATCGGTTTCGATCGCCGCGATGCGGGTGCGTGCGCCTGACGAGAGTGATCTGGCTTCGTCAAGTTCAGGTTCGATACCGTCTTTGATCGTATCGCCGCCGCCCGCGGACACAGGCGGTGGGTCTATCAGGCTCGAACGTATCGCACCGACAACTTCAGTCAACTCAATGCTGTCGGGCACGGCAAACTCATGATTGGATGCGACCGAGTTTCTAGGTGCGACCGACGCTAGTGCCTCAGCCAGAATCGGGATCTGCTCCAGCCCTGTGGCGATGGCCGAGATATCGCGTGGATTTGCTGAGAAGCTGCGTGCGCGATTGGTCAGCCGCTCCAGGTCAGGCACGCGCCTCAGCGAATCACGAACCAGCTGTCTTGCACCGGTGTCTGAGTAGAGACTATCGACGGATTCCAGGCGGGCCGTAATCTCCTCAAGTTTAATGAGAGGCTGAGTCAGCCACGATCGCAAACGTCGTCTGCCCATGGCTGTTTGCGTCCTGTCAAGTACGCCCAGCAGGGACGGACCGTCCGATCTTGAGCCCGCAGACTCCACGACCTCCAGGTCACGCATCGCACGCTGATCCAGGATCATCGTATCCCCCGCGGATATCACTGAAAGCGATGTTATCTGCGGCAGCGCTCCCATCTGGCTCTGACTCAGAAAGTCGATGACTGCCGCCGCGGCCAGTGTTTCAAGTCCGCCTTCAACCAGGCCATATGGGGAAAGAGTTGCACTCTTGAAGTGCGACTTCAGGCTCTCCGCTGCAAGTTGGTAATCGGTGGCGCCAGGACCTACTGTCCGAATAATCCAATCCCTTCCTGAGGTCAATTTGAGCAGCGCCTCAGCTTCTTCATTCACAACGATTTCAGACGGCTGAATGCCGAGTATGTGCGTAACGGCCTCTTCCGGTGACATGGCCCCCGTGCGGAACTGGCTTGTTGTGATATCCACGTAGGAGACGCCTGCATTGCCTTCGATCACAAACAGGGATGCCAGGTAGTTGTTTCGGCCCTCATCCAACAGACCAGGCTCAAGAACGGTGCCGGGAGTCACAACGCGAACCACCGCGCGGTCAACCACTCCCTTGGACGTTGCCGGATCGCCGATCTGCTCACAGATGGCTACCTTGAGGCCAGCCTTCACCAACCTGCCAAGATAGGCGTCCAGTGCGTGGTATGGAATGCCAGCCAGCGGGGCTTTTTTGCCGCTGCCTACATCGCGTTGAGTGAGCGCGATCTCAAGCACCTTGGCCATAGTCCGGGCATCGTCATCAAACGTCTCGTAGAAATCGCCCATGCGAAAAAGCAACAGGGCGTCAGGATACTGCGCCTTCGTTTCCAGGTACTGCTGCCTTCCGGGCGGGATCTTTGAGCGAGCTGCCATACTCCGCATTCTAGCGGCGAACAGTCTGGTATTGAGGACATTAGTATCGGTCCCAAACTAAATGGCCGCCTAAGTACGGCGGCCATATCTGTGCGGGGGGTAGATCAGAACCTGATCGTGATCAGATCTGATGCCACCCAGCGGAACTCTGTGAACTCTGTGCCCGGCGGAACTTCAAAGACCATCCAGCCGACTAAATTCTCGCCGGTGTTGATCGTTACGGGGCGCCACAACCCAACAAAGTTATCTTGCTTGAAGTTGTTATTAATGCTCTCGATTAATTGAGATTCTGCCACCACATCCGTCGGACTGTAGTTGTGACCATCAGTCGAAATCATTCGGGCAGCAGCCTCATCGATAATCACCCTTGCCTGCGCGGTCTGCTGGTTGATCAGGGTCACTTTGATCATTGCCAGCACGTTTTCCGGATTTTTTGGAGCAATCTGCCAGTTCAACAGTTCGCCGGAGACGGATGGGTTCTGATAGTGAATCGTCGGCACCAGGAACGGCTCTTCAATCTGAATCCACAGGATCCTGCCGCCTACGTATAGCGGATTAATGTTTCGCCCCTCATCGGTGAGGATGAACCAGATCAAGATGGGCGCGGCAATGAGCGAAAGGAGGGCCACTCCAGAGAGAATCCATGGATATGCCTCTTGCGGAGAGCCAATCTGTGTGCGCTCAACCAGACCGCCACTTGGATTCATGAGCAGCGTCTCTTCGCCCGGTCGGCCTTTGAATCTGCCGCTTGGGCGGTAGGTCATTGTGACCAGCATATTGCCGTCGGAGCGTGGCTCAGCGTTAATGACGGTGTACTGAATTTCTCCGCGACGCCAGCGCTTGGGGTACGCCTCCCGATTGTCTCGGGCGTATGCGATTGCGGCCTGCTCTTGCGGGCTCAGTGGCGGCGGAGCTGGCGGTTTCGCCTCTCCCCGGCCTCTTGATGCTGTCGATTCCTGGGTCAAAATAGATGCCTTGGTCTTTGGGGGTTATTCGGAAAATCGTGAACCAATTGAGATTATCAGTAAAGCGCCCGTGGGCACAAAAGCCGTTTAAGGCGATCAATCCCCAGAACTTCCAGGGCCCCCAGAACCCATAGCCCGCAAGTCGCGGACTATTTCCGGTAGTACGTTCAAAACCAGCGGTATGTCTTCTTCCACTGTATCCCGCCCCAGTGTCAGCCGAAGGCTCCCCATGGCTCGCTCATCGCTCATTCCCAGAGCCTTCAACACATGAGACGGCTCAAGGGACGCGGAGCTGCAGGCGCTCTGGGAGGAGGCAGCAATGCCTGAGAGGTCCAGTCCAATTAACAGTGGTTCAGCTTCAATGCCTTCAAACGAAATATTGACATTATTCGGCAGTCGTTCAGTCATTGAGCCGTTCAGGTGACAGTTCGGTACCGTCTCAATGATGCCTTCCACCAGCTGGTCTCGATACCTCACCAGCCTCGACATCAGATCGATTCGCTCCTGCTCGGCGAGTTCCAGCGCAGTTGCAAAACCTACGATAAGCGGAACGTTCTCCGTACCCGATCGCCGATCTTGCTCCTGACCGCCGCCGGCCATCTGAGTAACAAACGGAGTGCCTCGTCGAACATATAGAACTCCGACGCCTTTTGGTCCGTAAAATTTGTGTCCGGACAGGCTCATGAGGTCAACACCAAGCTCCTGGACGTCCAGACTCAACGCTCCAGCTGCTTGCACCGCATCAGTGTGAAACGTGATCTCCGACCGATTTCCCAGATTATGTGAGCGCAACTTTTGGGCAATGTCACCAATCGGTTGAATGGTTCCGATCTCATTATTGGCATACATCAGGCTGATAAGTGCAGTGCTCGGCGTAATGGAGCGATCTAACTCATCCAGGTCGACATGGCCTCCGCTATCTACACCCAGATATGTGACGTCCCAGCCACCGGTCTCCAACTGCTCGCACGAGTGCAGAACGGCGTGATGCTCAATGGCGCTGGTAATCAGATGGCGGCCCTGGGACGTTCTTCCGGCGGTCCCGCCCTTGAGCGCGGCATTGTCGGACTCAGTACCACCACTGGTGAAAATAACCTCGCTTGGGCGGCAGTTCAGGACTGAAGCGACTTTCTCCCGCGCTTCATCCACCGCGTTTCGGGCCACCTCAGCGCCTGCATACAAACTGGAGGGGTTACCAAAATATATTGTGAAATACGGCAACATCGCTTCCAGCACCTCTTCGCGTACCGGGGTAGTTGCCGCGTGATCCATGTAAATCACTGACTCAGATGTTGAGGTTGTCGTCATATCCCGCCTAGCCTAAATGGGAAATTATTACTTCGTTTGCATGATTTTATCCTGTAGTGGCTTGAATTAAACAGACTGCATACAGATGTTGCGGAACGCTCAAATCAATACTGGGAATATTTAGTTGGAATATGGGGTTGCGGAACCGATGGATGATGTTGGTAACATTGTCGGGTTGGCAAATCCCGAATGAGGAATTTCTACGTACCCAGAAAAGTGAGTAATGATAGATAGTCGTCCGGCGCAACATGGCCCCGGTCGGATAGTGCACGGTTCCCCCGATTAATGATCAAACTCGAACACATGACGAAAATGTTTGGCGCTTACCCCGCCGTGATAGATGTGTCGCTGCATATTAAAAAGGGTGAAGTAGTTGGCTTCCTTGGCCCCAATGGCGCCGGGAAAACGACCACAATGCGGGTGATGACCGGCTACACGCCGCCTTCTATGGGTACCGTCACCATTGCCGGGTACGATGTCGTCTCTCATAGCCTGGATGCCCGAAGGCACATTGGCTACCTTCCGGAAACGGTTCCGCTCTATCTGGACATGGAGGTAACTGATTACCTTCGGTACATGGGTCAGATGCGAGGGATGAGCAGAAGCTGGCTCAACGAACGGCTCCCGTCTGTGATTGATGTGGTCAAACTTGGCGACTATCGCAACTCCATCATCCAGAAACTCTCAAAGGGATTTCGACAGCGGGTTGGAATTGCGCAGGCCATCCTGCATGAGCCAGACATTCTGATCCTGGATGAGCCAACGATTGGCATTGACCCCGCCCAGGTTGTTGAAACCCGCGCGCTGATCAAAGAGCTTGGTGGCGAGCACACGCTCATCCTCAGTAGCCACATCCTGCCCGAAATAAGCATGATCTGCCGACGAGTTCTGGTGATTCACGATGGGCGTCTGGTGGCGGATGACGAGCCGGGCAACCTGTCTGAGCGATTGCGCCGAACAGAGAGAATCGAAATTTCAGTACGGGGCGCCGGTAGCATTAGCGATATCGTTTCTGCATTGCGCGATCTGCCAATGATCGTTGATGCAAGGCGAGACCAGAGTGCAGCGGCAAATCGAGATTCCGATGAAGGTGTAATTCCGCTGGTCATCGATGCCCGCCCGGATCGGGAAGCCACTGAGAATGTCGCCAAGCTGATCGTTGAGAAGGGCTGGGGACTGACTAACATGCACATGATTCCCATGAGCCTTGAGGAGATATTCCT
>DBZV01000144.1:9822-9995 GCA_002311865.1 Dehalococcoidia bacterium UBA1151 | reverse complement strand
TTCATGATCTTCCTCTCCCCCGCCTTGACCATGAGACTGCTGGCAGAGGAGCAGAAACTGGGTACCCTTGAACTCCTCCTGACTTCGCCGGTCACAGAATTTGAGATAGTCATTGGCAAATTTATTGCCTCGTTCCTGATGCTGGTGATCATGTTGTCTTTTACGCTCTACTA
>DBZV01000144.1:4038-9602 GCA_002311865.1 Dehalococcoidia bacterium UBA1151 | reverse complement strand
CCGCTGAGCAGGTGCTCAACGGCTTCCAACTCGGCAGTTCATTCCAGACTTTTGACGTGAGTAACTTCGCGGTTGCGCAGGGCGGTCACTTTGCTGACTTCTCACGGGGGATCATCAACTTTGGTGACATCCTCTACTACCTGGGCATGACCGGAGTGTTTCTATTCCTCACTGTCGTATTACTTCAGTCCAGAAGGTGGCGCTAGAGCCAGATGGTTGATCAAGATCAATCGGCGTTGAGCCGACCGCTACCAGAAGACGCCCGAAGTGACTTTAGCTTTGTAGGTCGTCTCAAGAGCAACATAGTTTCGATCCAGGTAATGCTCCTCCTGGTGGGGGTCGGCGCCTCACTAATTGGCGCGATTGTCTGGCTGTTCATCCGTAACCTGGCAAGCGCAGGAATTCTGGTGCTCGGCATTGGGGTTGTTCTGCTGCTGATCGACGCCGCGATATCGTGGCGGGCTGTCGGTAGCGCAATCTTTGGGCGCAGAGGCAGATACGGCGCGAATACCGTAATTCTTGTGATTGCCTTCATCGCAATTTCTGCAATTCTCAACTGGCTTGTGTTCTGGCTTGCCGATAGGCCTGAGCCAATGGGCTGGCTGAGAGTGGACACAACGGCTACAAAGCAGTTCATCCTTTCCGACCAGGCGATCGCGATTTTGAACAGCGTTAATGAGCCTATCCGAGCAAACGCCTTTTTCGTCACCGACACACCATCCGGCGCGGCAGCCTGGCGAGAGACTCAGGATCTGCTGAATGAGTTCCGACGCAGGTCTTCCAAGGGTTTTGAGTTCCGGCTGATTGACCCTGATCTAGAGCCCAACCTTGCAGCTGAGTTCGGCGTCACGGTAACTCCTTCAATCGCCATTGAAGGGCTTGAGACCCGACGCGTCGAGACGGTCCGGGGCGCAGACCCAAGATTGGGTCCGCAAGTGTTCACCGAGAATGATATTTCGACGTCACTGCTCATCGTTAGCCAGATTGAACAGAAGGGTGTTCTGTTCATCACGGGCCATGGTGAAGCAGATATCACTGACAATGAGGACGGTACAAACGGATTTGGCCGAGCGCTACGAGCGATTATTCGAGATAACTATGCGGTTGCCTCAGCCACCATGCAGGATCTGGCTCGGATTCTCAGCACTATCGACGTTGGCGATGGGGGCGGGAATCTGCCCGCGGTTATTATTTTTGCCGGGCCGAGAACTGATCTTGAGATTGGCACCACGGACACAATTGATGAGGTGGCAATACTCCTCCAGTATATGCGTCTAGGTGGTTCAGTTCTGTTCATGTTTGAACCCGATACAACCGCCACATGGCGCGAGGTGATCGGCCGCTACGGGCTGACCATCGGAACATCTCAGCTGATCGACACATCAAGCTTCGTGGCTCCGAACGCCAACTTCCTGCAGATCAAGAAATCGAACGGGCAGATCACAACCGGGCACCAGATCACCGACCCAATTGATGTGATCTACATGCCGGGCGCAACCTACGTGACCCGGACGGTGGACGATGCATCAGTCCCTTTGACGGATGATGGAACGCCGTATTTCAAGGCGACCTTGCTTGCACTGACCACGCTTGCGAGCTGGGAAGAGAGCGGAGACGCAATTGAGTTCGACCGTGAAACGGACATTCCAGGCCCATTGCCGGTTGCTGTGGCAGTGGAGGCAATCGCTGAGTTGAGTCGAACACCGGAAGTTGATGAGAATGGAGACCTTATCCGGACCAACATCGTACTAATAGGCGACGTTGATTTTGGAACGAACAGCTTCTTCTCTTCGGCGAAGAACGGTGACCTGCTGGCTAACTCTGTCAACTGGCTGGCAAGAGACTTCGAACTTATATCCACCCGACCCAAAACCAGGGTCTTCAGAGAGTTGGTGCTTACGCAATCGGAGCGAGACTTCATTCGCTGGACAGGTTGGCTGCTCATGCCGGTGCTCTTTGGAACCATTGGCATGGCGTCGTGGTGGCGCAGACGATAGGCCGTAGATGAACCTCCGAATAGTCCTCTCACTCGTCACGATACTGGCATGGGTCACCGTTGGTGCCGTCTTTGTGTTTGAATCGGACACCGGTTCCGAAGACTCCGGCCCGAATCTGCCCTACTTCTACACACTGGCGCCAGATGACATTCGCTCCATTGGGATAGAGACACCTCTAGGAGAGACTGAGTTTCAGTTCCGACCCGCAGAGAGGGTCTGGTACTTCGCAGACCTTCAGGATATTCCCGTCAGCCACAATCGCTTTGGTGGCATGACGTACCTCCTTGGTGGGCCTCGAATCCAGCGAGTGCTTGTTGAAGAGGTCACCGATGACTCCCTGTTTGGCCTCAGCGAGCCAGACCTTATAGTGGACGTGAAACTTCGGGACGGCAGTGTTGTGGCGATGGAATTGGGCAACCTGACTCCCAATGGTGAGGGCCAGTACGCCCGGATGGTTGGCTTTCCCCAGATGGTTCTTGTGGACTCTTCATGGGGCAGTGTTATAAGCCGTCTCGTTGAAGAGCCACCGTACCCGGACTGGCGCTACGAGATGGACCCCACTCTAGTAACCGAAATTCTTTTCTTCGAAGGCAATGAAGTAGTTCGTGGGATCGCATTCCATGATGACCAAGGTTGGGTTGAGTGCGATATTCCAGTGCAGAACGAGGTTCCATGTGCGGGGACAACACCGATCAACTTCGATGGTCTGAAGCTGTGGCTCGATCACATGGCGGCGCCGCAATTCCGTGGAGTTGCGCAAGTCGCCCGCAATGCCGAGGACGCGAGCGCCGAAATTTTTGGAATCACGCCGGAGTCGCCGTACCTCGACATCCGGATTGAGACTCCAACCCGACCGGGTGTCATAAATGTGACACATGTGACGATATCGATCGGAAATGAGAGTGAAGATGGCTTCGGAATTTACGTACGCACCATGGAGCAGGCAGATATTGCCGAGGTGGAGATACAGTGGGGACGCCAGGTACTCGAGTTCTTCACCGATAGAACATTCGTCGATGAGTAATTTCAACACTTGTGCGTAATTTAGGGGTCACGTGATTAGCGTGACCCTTTCTGTATCTGGCATTGATCCGGGTTACGCAAAACAGGAGCAAGATCCCCTCATGAACGCAGAGATCATCGCAATCGGTCATGAGCTACTCATGGGGGAGATTGTTGACACCAACACGTCGTTTCTCGCCCAGGAGTTATCGAAGGCCGGGATACCGGTCCGGTGGTCTGGGATTGTGGGCGATGACATCACAGATCTAAATCACGCAATGAGTCAGGCGATCGCACGCTCTGATGTGATCATCACAACAGGCGGACTTGGCCCAACGTCGGACGACGTCACGCGTGAAGCCGTGGCGAGCGCCTTGCGAGAAGAGATGACAGTAGATCCTTGTTTGCTGGAGTGGTTGGAAGGTGTGTTCGTTGCGCGTGGCATCGAAATGCCACAGACAAATATCAAACAGGCCACATTGATCCCGTCCGCTAAGACAATTCCCAACCCTCAGGGGACGGCGCCTGGCTGGTGGGCAAAGAAGAACAACACCCATATCATCCTTCTGCCCGGCCCTCCCCGGGAACTCAAGCGAATGTGGGCCGATACGGTGGGTCCTGAACTGGCTCACATATCAGGGGTAGGCGCCGTCGCGACCCGCACTCTGAAGACCGTCGGCTTCACCGAAGGGGCTATCGACGAGATCCTGAGCGGACTATTTGGTCAGGAGAACCCGTATCTGGGAATCTACGCCCACCAGGACGGTATCCATCTCCGAATAATCGCTCAAGCGCCCTATGAGTCAGAGGCATTGGATCTCATCAAGCCGATGGAGTCGGAGATCAGACACAAACTGGGCGACGCGATCTGGGGCGTGGACGATGAGACCCCGGGCAGCCGCGCAAGCGAGTTGCTATCAAGCTCGGGCGTAACCCTGGGCGTTATCGAAGGCATATCGGGCGGAGTGCTGGCATCTCATCTGACCCAGCCGGGCATTGGCGCTTCATTATTCAAGGGCTCGCTGGTCGCTAACGCTGACGGTATCGTCGAAGTCCCAGGTGGCCACACTTATTCAGTAATCGACATGACTGGCGAAGCGGCCGCTCTTGCAATGGCGAACAATGCCCGCACGCTGTTTAGCAGTGACTACGGGCTCTGCGTCTCCGCTCGGGGCGAGAACGGGTATCACATCGCGATAGCCTCAGAAGACGTCCAGGACGTAACGGAAATCAAAGCTACGTACGCCCGGGCCATGACGATGCAACGCAGCGCTACAACAGCTCTGGTACGACTGGTTTCAGTACTCAGTTGAGAAAACCCAATATCTTCTGATTTGTATCTTCCTCTGAGGGTGCAATCCATCTCAGGGTTGGGCCTCGAGTTCTCTGTTTGATGGCATCCCTTGTTTGACCGCATAGAATCACGGGAATGTTTTTGACACTTCTACAAGGGTTACCGCCCGTGCCACGGCTACTGCTAGGCGGAATCACTATCGCGTTGCTGGCAGTACTGGGGTATGTGGGGACCATATCCACGGCCCAGCTGGAGAAATATCAATCGATGCGGTCCCAAAGTTGCTGGCTGACGATGCCGCGTTCGAAGATAACTTTGGCTGGGCCGTTGCGGTAGATGGCAATACTGCAGTAGTCGGCATTGAGGGAGACGGCAGTTCGGGCACAACTCCCGGCGCGGCATATGTATTCGTTCGTGCCGGTTCCACGTGGTGCCAGCAGGCGAAACTCACGGCCAGTGATGATGCCAACGCGGACCAGTTCGGCGTGTCGGTTGCCATATCGGGGGATTCGATCATTGTAGGGGCTACCCTGGACGATGATTCGGGGTCAGATTCCGGCTCGGCATATGTGTTTGCGAGAAATGGCTCTAATTGGACGCAGCAGGCCAAGTTGTTGGCGAGCAATGGAGAAAGCGTCGATGTATTTGGAAGGTCCGTTTCTATCAGCGGGGACACAGCCATCGTCAGTGCGGTGGGTAATGGACCTACGGGAACTGTATTCGTATTCGTGCGCTCCGGCGAAATCTGGAGTGAGCAACAGATACTCAGCGCCAGGGATGGAGAATCCACCGATGGCTTCGGCTGGTCCGCCGCGATCGCTGGAGATACGGTAATTGTCGGATCACGTTATGACGATGACACCGGACCAAATTCAGGTGCCTCGTATATCTACACACGCACCGGCGCTACATGGACGGAAACTGCGAAACTTCTTGCCAGTGATGGAAATGATAATGACTGGCTGGGAGAAGCCGAGGCGATTAGCGGCAATACCGCAATAGTTGGATCTGTACGCCACAATGCCAGTTGTTGTGCCGGTTTTCAGGGTGCCGCATATGTCTATGTCCGCCACGGCGGTACCTGGAGTGAGCAGTCCATACTCACCGCCAGTGACAAGTCAGGTAGCGACCAGTTTGGGGCCTCAGTGGCCATCAATGGGGACAAAATAGTGGTCGGGGCTTTTGGCACCGGCCACGTAGGCACCAACTCCGGAACGGCCTACATCTTCAATCGCACCGGAACCACCTGGAAACAGGAACCCTTGATCACG
>DBZV01000144.1:434-3954 GCA_002311865.1 Dehalococcoidia bacterium UBA1151 | reverse complement strand
CAAACATAGTTCTTGTTGGGTCGTATCGGGATGATGACACCGCAACGAGCACCGGGTCTGTCTACGTATACGCCGGAAGTTCTACCGTGGCGAGTGCCCCGCTGGGTGTGACCGCGACCGCGGGCGATACACAGGCTACGGTCTCGTGGAGTCCACCCGCATCCGATGGTGGCGCAGAGATTTCGCAATATACCGTCACAGGCAGCCCCGGCGGCGCAACCGCAAGCACAACCGCCACTACAACCATAATCACAGGACTTACCAACGGCACGAGCTACACGTTCACTGTGAGAGCGACCAACGCGGAAGGCCCCAGCGGTCCATCTGCTCCCTCAAACGCGGTGACTCCCTTCGCCCCGCCACCTGATTTCACGATTCCCGGAACTCTATCTCTTGATGGCGTGAGTTCCTCAACCGCATTCGCCTTGATTGGACCGATAGTCACGTTATCCCCTCGGGGCGGCGGGTCATCTACAGTTGTCGCAGCCGCGTCTGACGGAAGTTTTGCCACTTTGAACGTCCTTGAGGGCACGTACACAATCACGGCATCATCTGAAGGTTTCCTCGCCGCTGAACGTCAGAGCGTCGTCGTATCTGGGAGCAACGTCATTATGCCTGGCGTTTCGTTGCGAGGCGGAGAAGTTACGGGTGATAGTACGGTCTCCATCCGCGACATCTCTGCAATCGCTGCCTCCTTCGGATCATCGCCATCGAACCGTCTTGACGGAGAAGGTCGTCCGGTGGACGTAAATGGTGATGGCGCCGTTGATATCAAGGACATTTCAACCGCTGCATCCAACTTTGGCGCGAGTGGACCAACTGTCTGGTAAAGAAAAGAGGGATGTGGCAGTTAGTGCCACACCCCTCCATTGATGTCTCAGATTGTCTAGTCGCCGGGTTGCGGTGACAGGCGATCGATAGTGGGTCGCTTCAGTTTGAATGTCAGCAGTCTGCCTCCAACTCCAAGCCTGATCTGATCAACCAGCTTGGTAATCGTGCCTGCAGGCCGCCCATTGATGCGAAGGTTCGGCACCCCTTCTCTGGTTCGCAGCTCAACACCGTTGTTGGTGAAGATGAACTCACCACCCTCGACCGCCAGATAAGGCAGCGCCGATGTTGGCACCCGGTTCCGGGCGAACGTTCGCTTGAACCAGGAGAGACGGGTGCGACGGAAGTCGATAAGCATCCGTCCTGAATCGTCGTACAGGAAGCCGTAGGGAACCGGGTGAAGCGCTTCAAGCGATTGTTTCACCGCCAGAATAATCATGGCCGCTATGGCCAATCCGGCTAGCACCCATGCCCAAACTGGAATCCGTTCGATCGCCGTTGGCTCAGGAATCGGAAGAATCACTGGCGGCAAGATAATTCCGATGTCGATCGCAGATACCGACTCGCTGGATCCAAATGGGCGATCATGGTACGAGTCAGAAAGGCCTGCGGCCACGCTGTGTGGACCGGTTGCCGTAGGCACCGCCATCACTTCGAAGTTCCAGGAGAGGCCATTGCTATCGCTATCGATAGCGATGATCCTAGAATCCAGAGGTCGCCTATCCGGAGATAGAACATCTACGGTGAGGCGATCGGCTGATACCGGGTATGGAAACTCTGCTTTGGAGATTGAGATCTCAGCCACAAGAACTTCGTCACCCAGATCAACCGGTCCCGGTGAAACCTGAGTTACCTGTAGTTCAGGGAAGTGCTCTGCCTTGAGCACAGCTTGACCCGTAATCTCAGCATCAAGATTCTCCCATCGAAGCACCAGGGCCACACCGCTCGTGACCTGTTCCTTGAACTCAGGTGCAAGAGCTGAATAGACGCCATCTCCAGCAACCTCGTCACCCGCCGCTCCAGAGTCACGAAGGATGTGCACAGAAGAGCCCGATGGCGAAGTAAGTGTGGCTTCAATGAACGCGCCAGAAAGCTCTGCTCTGCCCTCCCCATCAAGTACCGTCGCGGAAAGTAGTACAGGCTCGCCAACCGGCACTGTGAGTTCATCAAACGTCATGTGGAGTGCATTGGACAGTTCAGAGCCAATAAGCAGAGCTGACTGTGATCCGATGGCACGGGCAATCCACTGCCCTGCTTCCGGTTCAATGACTTCAAAGATTAGTGATAGTTCAGTCTCCGTAATTGTTGTGTCCGAACGAAGTGCGGATAGAACCGCGCCACGAGGATCAAAGATATCCACTTGAGTTGACGCTGAATCGCGAGCCACGGAGATAGTGATTCGATCGGTCATTGGTGGAACTTCAATCGAAGCGAGCGCCTCAGACCCGCTGCTCAGGCGTGTCTGGATCACAGGATCAATGTCCAGCCCGTTGGTGGTTGCAATAAACGAGGAAAGACCTCCAACGTCGCCCATATCGTAGGCAACACCATTGCCTCGCATGGCTAGCTTCGTCAAGAAAATTCTGGAATCTTGAGATGCTGAGGGCAGCATCAGCACATCTATGGTCCAGTTCTGACTCGCGAAAAGATCGACCAGTGAAAGCAGTCGCTCGCGTCCGCCGGATGCAGCCTCATCCATCCCATCTGAGGTGATGAGCGTCAGGCGGCTGGCCGTTGGCGCTTCAATATCTGAGAGATAGTCGAATGAGGCGGCGATAGCGCGGAAGTGCTGACCGGTGCTGTTGAGGGCCGTAGGTGCGATTAACGCTTCGAAATCCCTGATGCCTTCGGTGAGCAACGACGAGCCATAGTCAAACCGCAAGAAATCCCCCGGGGTGAGGCCATAGCGCATCAGCGTAATGTCCACGCCCGGCTGAGCATTCGCGATATTCCTGATACTGGTCCTGGCAACCGCGGCATCGTTCTCAGAGCGTCCGACGGCGAACGTGTCGAGTGCGATGAGGTGCCTGCTATCTGAGGGGACATCATCAGCAAACACTCTGACCGGGAGATTGGCGGTCAGTGCCACCACTCCAAACAGACTCAGAGCCAACAGTAGAACTCGCATCGCAGCCTCCAAATAGCCTCAGAACCGGCCAGACAAGACCAGATCGGGCCTCAACAGAAAGGAACACGACGACCCGTACGTCGTGAAGATATTCAAGACGGTAGGGCTTTCCCGTTGTTTCCCTCTAGGCCATATCAGATCGGTATTTCGCCATAAGTTAGCGATTACTTACCTGCCATCTGCACACGGTCAGGGGTTGCTCACCTGAGCGTCCACGAGTACGGTTACGCCTCATCCGACCCGTATGAACGATGCCGTGGAGGCTCTCAATTGAAGATCACAGAACTCAAGTCTTATCCGGTTCAGGATGCTGATGGCTCCGCTTTTCACTTTGTAGTTGTTGACACTGATGCTGGTATATCGGGCATCGGCGAGATCGGAATTCGTAATTGGGGAGCGGCCATTGAGCAGGCAGTCGCACACCTATCGGAAATCGTGATCGGGCAAGATCCGTGGTCTACGGAGAAGATCTGGCAGCAGATGTTCCGTGGCGGCTTTTTCCCCGCCGACAAGGTCTACGCGTGCGCGATCAGCGCAATAGACATCGCACTGTGGGACATCAAG
>DBZV01000144.1:0-360 GCA_002311865.1 Dehalococcoidia bacterium UBA1151 | reverse complement strand
TGGTGGGCCTGTTAGAGACAAGGTGATCTGCTATCCGCACACCCAGGGACCGACAATCGATGCTCTCGTCGATAACTGCAAGAAGTTCGTCGATGACGGTTGGAAGTTCGTTCGGTGGGGGCAGCCTGAGACCGGTGGCGAATTCGAGGCGAAAGGCCACGCCATTCTTGAGCCGCTTGAGTCGATGAAGATTGCGGTTGAGCAGATGGGCCGAGTGCGCAATGCGGTTGGGCCAGACATTCAACTGTGTTTTGACGTGCATACGCGCATCGACACGACGCACGTCATTGAAATGTGCAGAGACCTTGAGGAGTTCAAACCATTCTTCATTGAAGACCCCATCAGGTCAGAGAACACGGC
>DBZV01000174.1:12977-13184 GCA_002311865.1 Dehalococcoidia bacterium UBA1151 | reverse complement strand
ACCGGTTGGGGCGATGTAACTACGTATCCAGGAGTGGCCGGTAATCGAGCTGGAGCTAACATTATCCGTGAAGTTGGCGACACGCTAATCGGGCGGGATCCATCACACATCGAACGCATCTGGCACGACAACATCCGCTCGATGACTTACGTGGGCACCCGCGGTGCCGTCAGCGCGACTGCCAGCGCTATCGATATTGCGCTCTGG
>DBZV01000174.1:0-12931 GCA_002311865.1 Dehalococcoidia bacterium UBA1151 | reverse complement strand
GCGCTCTGGGACATCCGCGGCAAGGTACTTGATCAACCCGTCCACATGCTGCTCGGAGGCCCGGTACGAGACAAAATCGGCCTCTATACCCACCCGCCTCGAACCTCTGACACCGTGCGAGCGGCGGCGGATGCAGTAGAGGTCGTTGAATCAGGGCATCGAGCTCTAAAAATAGACCCAATGATGATCTCGATACCTGAAGGCCCTGCCCACTACATTGATGGGCAGATAAGCCGAAAAGGTATGGAAGACGCGTGGGCAATGACGGCTGCTGTTCGTGAAGCGGTTGGCCCGAGTATCGAATTGCTTATCGACGCGCACGGCAAGTACAACGTCCCAACTGCGATCGATCTCTGCCGCGGTCTTGAGGAGTCGAACATCTTCTGGTTTGAAGAGCCAGTGCCCGTCGAAAGCAACCACGCCCTCCAGCAAGTTCGCGATAAAATCAACACCAAGATATCGGTGGGCGAACGCATATTCACGCGGTGGGAGTTCATCGAAATATTCGAGAAAGGACTGGCAGACTTCATCATGCCGGACATCACTTGGACCGGTGGAATCTCCGAGCTCAAGAAGATATCCACCCTGGCCGAGTCCTACTACATACCTGTTTCTCCACACGGTGCGAGTGGCCCAATCAACGCCATGGCCGCCGCTCAGGTGATGATGTCGACCCCGAACTTCTACAAGTTGGAAACGTCGCGGCATGATCTCAGCGACTTCAATAAATTCATTGACGAACCGCTGGATATTCGAGATGGCGACTTGTATGTGTCTGATCGGCCGGGTCTTGGCGTGAATCTTCTTCCTGATGCGCTGAAGCGTTTTGCTATTGAGGGTTTCGCGGGCTAATGAGCGCTACATCCCCGAATCGCCGACGCAACATCATCTTCCTACTCCCCGATCAGTTGCGGCCAGATTTCCTGAGCACGTACGGCGCTTCATTTATCGATACTCCCAATATCGATAGTCTCGCCGGCGAAGGCGTTCGCTATGACAGGGCGTATTCGGCCTCGCCCATTTGCGTCCCCGCCAGAACAGCGCTGCTGACCGGCATGAACGCTGTACGCAATGGTGTCACCGACAACTTGCATCGTATTCGCTCCGACTACGCTGCGGCCGGTATTCGCACGTGGCCGCAACTCCTCTCCGACGCGGGCTACTACACTGCCGCGATCGGCAAGATGCATTTTTATCCTTGGGATGCGTCTCACGGGTTTCAACACCGGGTGACCTGTGAGGATAAGGTCTGGCTGCATGTCCAGGATGACTATTCCCACTATCTCCGTCAGCGTGGCCTCAGAAAGTTGCACGGAAATGAGCACGAGGGATATTTCGAGAATCGTGGCGCTATCACTCACGCTCATCCGTGGGAGCACTCCTGGGATCGATTTGTTGGCCGCGCAGCATGCAACTTTATTCGTAACTTTGGCGGTGATGGCCCATTCGCCATGATGGTTGGATTTCCCGGCCCCCACAATCCCTACGATCCCGCGGCGGACTTTCCAGAAAAATACGATTCGGAAGATATGCCCGGCTCGGTTCCAGAAGCAGTTGGCGACACACCGAAACTGCGCCAGAAGCAGATCGACTCCCTCAGAGGCGGCTGGAACGGCGTCGATTACACGGAATTCACTGAGGGGCACAAGAAGAAGATGCGAGCCCACTACGCCGCACTGGTCAAAGGCATCGACTATGAAGTGGGCCAGATTGTCGAGTCGCTACATGTTGAAGCTCTTCTCGACAACACGATCATCGTGTTCGCCTCGGACCACGCCGACTACTTAGGCGATCATAACCTCGCGGGAAAAGGGTCCTTCTTCGAGACCTGCATGCGGATTCCGATGATTGTCCGGGTACCCGGCCTGGAGTCCGCGACATCCCATGAACTTGTGGAGCTACGTGACGTTACTGCTACGCTGCTTGCGTTCGCCGGCATAGACCGACCATCTAACATGGATGCAAAGACGTTGCCCGGATTGCCGGTATCGACAGATGAGCCGCGGGATCGGATTTTTGGCCTCCTGGCCGATGGATGGATGGTATATGACGGGACGTGGAAGCTAACGAAGTACCGGACCGGAGAAAGTGTGCTTTTCGACCTTATTGACGATCCTCTGGAGCAAACTAACCTCATTGCTGATCCGAGTCAAGCTGCAACATTGCGCCGATTAGATACGGAGTTGAGCATCTATTTGATGAATGAAATGCGGCTCTCAATGTTCGACCGCCTCGTAGATTCAGGAAATATGTCACAAGACCCTTCGTTCGGCCGCGAAGGTTGGCGCCGTGAATTTCCGGCGCCAGTCCAGGATGTCCATTGATCCATCCGGTCAGTTGCTTCTCACTCAAGCTGAAGCGGTGCCTTCCGCCTCGCGCTTCAGGTCTGTCAGCCAGCTATCTGTCATTCTGCGGATGAGGAAGCGCGGGTAGCCGAGGCGAATCGGCAGGAGCGGACTGTGGAAGAGTTTCGCGTCGGTTATTTCGGTTCCGGTCACAGTCGGCAGGAGTGAGATTCGGCGGGTGGCAGCGATGGTGAACTTCGTAGACTCCCACTCGACGTGCTGCTCGGGCGATACGTCCGTAAGGGTGACTCGAAATGGCACGGCTACTCTGGCCATACGGAGTTTGAATGCGAGGTCATTTCCGGGTGTCCACACCGTTGGTACGACTTCGACGTGAACGCAGACATCGCACCATTCTGGCCAGCGGGCGGCATCTGTGAGCAGTTCCCACACACGCTCCATCGGCGCGTCCACGAGAATCGTTGAGGACATGCTGAACCGGTTCAAGAACATCGGATTAGGTATCGATCCGCCAGGAGAACAGATAGGGCACAGATTCGAATTTCCAACTGAATCTGAGCTTGCCATCGCTCGTCCCAATCAACGACTCATCAACGGCAACACGAAGTCTGTTGTATTCAGGGCTGTTCTCGCTGACGTTGAGCCGGTCAGCGGCGCGCCTGAGTGCGGTGGGAGCATCCGGGAATGAACGCGCTGGGACGGCTTCCATTGCCCTGACATCAACCGCAATTCCCCACGATTCAAGCACCGATCTCAGTTCATTGGCGCCTGTCGGCTCAATCCGAGGCTCACCGTGTACCGCCTCCCACAGTGGATGGAAAAACGCGACAGGTTGCGCGGTGCTCAGCATGACGATGATTCGGCGGCCCGCAACCCGGTGCGCCTTTTCCAGAAATTCTTCGATGGGATGGACGGAGTAGAGAAGGTGTGACATCAGCACAACATCGGCACTCTCCTCGGGCCAATCCTCCCACGTTGATTCATCTATCCGAACATTTGAGATCTGCCGATCTCGGACTTGCTCTGAGAGCAGATTCAGCATCGTCGACGATGAGTCGACTCCGATGATGGACCGGCAGACCCCGGCCAGTGGAACGGTGAGCCTCCCCGCGCCACAGCCAACATCCAGGACTCTATCGTCAGGCCCCAGCCATGGCCTCATGAGCGTGATCATAGGATCTTCCGGCTCACCTTCAGCGACCGGAGCGAATCGGGCTGAGAGTTGATTCCAGGAGTCTTCGATCTGCGATTTTTCAAGCGCGCGTCGTGATTGATCAGAGGACGCCACTGCGCGCTCATTCCAGAGTTTCGATTCCTGGGTGACCGGGTAGGGTTCAGTCACGTTCAGCGCTAATTTCTTTCTGTCCGAATTTGCGGCTTTAAGAATTGATATCGAAGACGCTGCATCTTATCTTTTGGGGGCTTGTGGAGTCCTTGTTGGTTGGATCATCGTTTATTTGACGAGCGCGAGGCTCACGCATACCCTCAAAACGAATCTTGATGTGAACAGCGGATAGACATCCTGTCGATGAGAGTAACCATAAACAGAAACGCGCCGATCGTAGTGGAGAGGAAGATAGAAATCTTCTCTCCGCCCGAGGTGATATGGCAGTGGATTAGGCGCGTGGATCTTTGGGTGGACTGGCATCCCGAGGTTTCGAGCTCGTGGCTGATCGATGATGAGGCCGTTGGCGCCCGATTCAAGTGGCGCAAGAAACTACTTGGTGTTCGTTGTGAGATTGTGGAAATCGTCTCTGCCAGGCGGTGGGCATGGCGGGGCACCAGCTGGGGCTTGAAAGCGCAGCAGGAGTTCAGGTTGGATGGCAACTTCCGATCGACCTTGCTCAGTTCCACCATGATTTTGGAAGGCCCGACTGCACGCGCACTCAAACCTCTCGTTCGCAAAGCCGCCACGCACTGGACTGAGGTCTGGCTGGGTGTGCTGAAGACCCGAATTGAAAGCCAGCACGAACGAGGGCGGTCGAACAAAGGCGGCGGAGGCAGAACGCGCACGGTGTCAGAGCGAATTGAACGGTCCTTAGCCAGCGAAAGATCCCGAATGGGTATGTGACCTGCTGTATCCTGCAACCGCTTCATTTTTGAACAGCGGAAAGGGTTGAATGTGCTACTTGGCGCAGCAGGGCGGATCAAAGGCGATTGGCTATCGTATTCCCAGAGTGATTTGAACGCGGCGAAGGCCGAGGGCTACAACGTCCTGAATGTTGTTGTTTCCGACCCGTCGAATTACTCGGTGGCGGATGTGGAGACTTTCAAACACAAGTTTGCGGAGGCAGGGCTGGAGATTGGCCAGACCAACGGTGGCTACGGAGGCGCGCTGGTTAGTGACGATGAGTATGAACGCAAGGGTGCGATCAAGTTTCTGCAAGATATGTGTCGCCTCACCGCTGAACTGGGCTCTCCCAATACTTATCTGCGTCCCGGTAGCCTGAACCCCGGCGGGGCATGGCAGCCGCACCCTGACAACCGGTCAGAGCGCATCTTCGACCGGCTTGTCGATAGTGCAAAGCAGGCCTGCGCTGTGGCGGATCAGGAGGGCGTGAAGATCGCCACCGAAGGCGGCGTGGTCTGCCCGGTCTACTCAGCGCGGCGAATGCGCGACTTTGTTGATGCTGTCGGCTCGCCATCGTTGGGCTTCAACCAGGATCCGGTGAACTTTGTGGCCAGCCTTGATGAGGCGTACGACTTGAAGCCATTCCTCCAGGAGTTCTTCGATCTGCTTGGCCATGTGACATGGGGTGCGCATGCCAAGGATTTCCAGGTGATGTCAAAGTTGCTAGTTCACTTTGAGGAGGAGGAGATCGGCAGCGGGTTGATACCGCATGACTACTTCCTCGTGGAGATGCAGAAAGTCGCACCAGACGCCCACGTACTGATCGAGCACATACCAGCAGACAGGTACGCGGACGCTATCCAGGAGTTCAAGGTGTACTCGGATGCCGGAGGCATCGTCTGGGACGAGCCGAAACCGCCGGGTGCGTAAATAAAAACGGTAGATGTGGCACGCCCAAATGGGCGTCTGGACAATAAATTTTCGACACGACTGGAGACCCAATGCTGCTTGAAGGCAAGCGAATCATTCTCACTGGCGGCTCAACTGGAATCGGTCGAGCGACGGCTCTCCGAGCTGCGAAGGAGGGCGGGAAAGTCGCCTTCTTTGATGTGAACGATGCCGATGCTGCGACGACCCTGCAAGAGATCGAGGGATCCGGTGCTGAAGGCCGCTACTGGCACGTCGATATCGTGAATGAATCCCAGGTTGAATCGGCCGTGGACGAGGCTGTGTCGTGGCTGGGTGGCAAAGTGGATGTGCTGATCAACGTGGCGGGCGTGCTGCAGGGCGCCAACGTCAGTATCGATGAGTTTCCAACCGACGTCTGGGACTTCGTGGTGGACATCAACTTGAAGGGCACATTTCTGGTCGTCAAGCACGTGTCCCGGCACATGATTGCCGCTGAAGACGGCACCATCATCATCACCTCATCCGGCGCCGGCGTAATGGGAGGCTCATCATCGTACGCATACGGCTCCAGCAAGGGTGGGACGCACGGATTGACGATGGTTCTGGACAGTAATCTTGCCCGGCACGGGATTCGCGTGAACGACGTGCTGCCGGGGTCGCTCAACACGCCGCTCAAGCGCGCCCAGGTTGAAGCGGTACATAACGCCGAAGGAAAACAGGGCTCGCTTGAAGAGAAGATCAATGCGCTGGCATCACCTGACGGCGTTGCCAACGTGATGGTCTGGCTGGCGTCGGATGAGGCGTCATTCGTACGGGGAAGCGTGCGGACGATCTAATCTCCTCAGGTTCACACTGAGCTAAGAGGTACAAAGTTGTGTGGTCTCAAAAAGGTTTCCTGAGGCCCTCGAAAGGCCCTTTTTGAGACCACACAACTGGCAAGGGGACTGAAATGCCGATAATCGCGTTTGATATCCATGATCGGAAGCCCTACGACGCCGGGCAGGCGTTCGGGGATGTGGGGCCGTACGAGCAGATCGATGGCGTTGCCACGTTTGCGGTTGATCCGAGCAATCCGGCGAACGCGCTCATCACCGATCTGGAACTCGCGCCGCGCGATGTAGATGGGCGCGTGCGATTCGAAGCTGATCTATCGATTCTCCAGCCTGTCGATTCGTCGGTTGGGCCGCAGCGGCTTCTCGTCGAACTGCCGAACCGGGGTCGTCGACGGATAGTGGCCAACTTCAATGGCGGTCCCCCTCTGGAGCCTGCGCGTGACGTTCATCCTGGCGATGGATTTCTCTTCCGGCACGGCTTCACCGTTATCTCGATTGGCTGGCAGCACGATGTGTATCGAAGCGACGCGCTGATGGGAGTTGAAGCCCCGCCGGCGATGTCTGGCAACGAGTCAGTGTCGGGTCAGACGATAGTGGAGTTTCGCCCCAACGAACTTCAGACAACATATCTGCTGGCGAATCGCATCCATCGGCCATATCCGGTCGCAGATCTTGAAGAAGCGGGCGTCAAGCTAACGGTGCGGGAGTGGGAGGACGGCCCGTACGTTGTTATCCCGCGCGATAAGTGGCAGTTTGGTCGCGAGACCTCGATTGGCGTGGTGGCGGATGCCGAGTATATCCATATGGCGGATGGGTTCGAGCCGGGCAAGTACTATTACGTCACCTACACCACCAACCGCGCTCCCGTGGTGGGCGTGGGGCATCTGGCGGTTCGAGATGTCTCGCTGTTCCTGAAGGCACCGTCGGAACACAACCCGACGCCTGGCGAATTTGCTGCTGCGTATGTGTGGGGCGTGTCACAGACCGGGCGGATGCTGCGGGAGTACATCTACTTCGGCTTGAATGTTGGCGAGGATGGTCAGTCTGCCTACGATGGCATCTTGCCGCATGTTGCCGGAGCGCGACGCGGCCAGTTCAACTTCCGATTCGGACAGCCGTCGGATCAGGCCACGCCCACATTCGGGCACAAGTTCCCGTTTGCCGATGAGTCGACTCATGACCCGCTGACTGAGTCGAATAGTGGCCTTCTTGATCGGCTGCGCAGCCAGGGTGATTGCCCGAAGGTTATTTACACGAATAGCTCTGCCGAGTACTGGCGCGGTGATGCTTCTTTCGCACATATCGACCCGGCGACAGGCAAGGATATTCCCGGTGCTCCCGAGGCTCGGATCTACCACTTCGCCAGCGCCCAGCATGGTGCGGGCCACTTCCCTCAGCAGACGATTAGTCCGGCTGATAAAAGCGAGGGAGCGTATCCGTCAGGGGTGATGGACTACACGCCGCTGCTGCGGGCATCGCTCATCAACATGGATCGGTGGGTGGTCAACGGCGTCGAGCCGCCAGCAAGCTCGCATCCGCGCATCGACGACGGAACCGCGATGCGGCCGAAGGTGGCGCTTGATGCGCTGGCCGCGATTCCGGGCGTTCAAGGGCCGGACCCGAACCGACTGTTCATTGTGCGGACCGTGGATGTGGGGCCAGATGCCGATCGCGGAGTAGGGCGTTGGCCAGCGGTTGAGGGTGAGACGTACACGCACTACGTAGCGGCGGTGGATGAGGATGGCAATGAGGTTGCAGGCATCAGAATGCCGGACGTCAGTGTTCCGGTTGCGACGCACACCGGGTGGAATCGGCGCGGCGGCAACACAGGGTCGCCAGAGCAGCAGATTCCCATGGCGGGCTGGAGCATTTTCTTCCCGGAAACGGCCGAAGAGCGCGACCGCTCAGGCGATCCACGGAGGTCCATCGAGGAGCGATATCTCAGCCGGGATGCGTACTTAACTGCCGTTCGAAGGGCGGGTGAGGCGCTCATCGAAGCCCGGTACGCGCTTGCCGAGGACCTGGAGGCGATGATTGATATCGCCGCTGAGCGCTGGGACCATGTCACGAGAGTTGAAGAGGCTGTTCCAGCAAGATAATCAGGAGTGAAATTCTTTATGGGGAAATTGGATGGAAAAGTGGCCATCGTCACCGGTGCCGCTCGGGGACACAGCGAAGCCGTTGCACGGCGATTTGCAAAAGAGGGCGCCGCTGTCGCCATCTGCGATGTTGTACCGGTTGAGGTGCTGGAAGAGCAGGTGGGTTCGAAGATCAGAGAGGCGGGCGGCCAGGTGATCTGCTTCCAGACCGATGTCTCCAACGAAGATCAGGTTAACGCGATGGTCGAGGAAACGCTGAGACAATTCGGCACGGTAGACATCCTTGCCAATGTCGTTGGCATTGCTGGACCAACCAAAGATGTGTGGGACATGACTCTAGCTGAGTGGAAACGGACGCTTGAGGTTAACCTTGATTCGCTCTTCCTATGCTCGAAAGCCGTGCTACCCGTGATGACTGAAAAGCGGTACGGCAAGATCATCAATTTCAGTTCCCCAACTGGCAAACAGCCGCTCTCCCATCGAGCGCCTTATGCGACCTCGAAAATGGGCGTGATCGGTTTTACCCGGACCCTGGCTGTCGATGTTGGTCAGTACAACATCAACGTCAACGCCATCTGTCCTGGCCAACACGAGGAGCGAAGCCTGGAACTGGCGCGCGAAAGAGCGGGGTACCTGAATAAGCCCTTTGACGAAGAAGATTTCCGCACGCGATTTATGGAGCGGCAACATAACGAAAGAGCCGTGCTTGCCGGCCGCTGGCTTGCCGACGAAGGGTTCGCTGACAAGAGTTCAGGCTCAGAGGATGCTGCTTCGCTAGCCGTATTCTTAGCCTCTGATGACTCGGCCAGTATGACAGGGCAGGACATTAATACCGGCGGCGGGGTGATGTGGTAGCTGGGGTGTGGATTCGACGCTACTGAACGCTAACGATCGAATCCCATCGCGAACCTCGAGCGCGCCCATCCGCCAGGATTCCACGGCGTCTTTTCTATTCCGCCATTTCTCGTTCCAGAGATTTCAGATACGCAAGGCTGGTGGTGTCCATATGCCACTGATCGCCAATTCGGCCACCTTCGATCGCGATGTAACCGTCGTAGCCGCTTCCGATCATTGATGACATCAGGTACCGGTAGTCCATCTCGCCTTGCGCCAGCGAAACCTTCCACGCAACCGTTCGCTGATTCTCCGGATGGTTCACCCGCACCACGTTCTTGCAGTGCCAGTAGACCGAGATCGGCCCGATCACATCAACAGCTTCCTCCGCCGTCTCTTCAGGCTCATCGTAGTTCCAGAGGATGTTGCCGAGATCGGCGTTAATGCCGAAATTTGTGCGATCGACAAGATCGTGAATCAGCTTTGCCGACCATGAATTGTCCACCGGCGACTGTTGATGTAATTCAAGGGACACGGTGATGCTATTTTCAGCCGCGACATCTGAGGCCGCTCGCAGGTCATCAGCCAGGCGTTCGAAGAGATAAATTCTGGCGCTGCGGCTGGCGTCTTGCGCCGTTGGCCTGCCCCAGGGATCGCCGCCCATGCGGTAGTTACGCGGTGGGGCCATCATATTTCCGGTGACCACCCGCGCCCCAATCAACCTCGCATAGTGGAGCGATCGATCCAGCACGTCACGGTTGATTGCGGCAGTTTTGGCTTCCAGCAACGACCCCCCGGCACGCACAACAACACAGGGCGTGCCTCTTTCCCGCAACCGGTCGGAAAATTCGACAACCGCGGAATCTGAACCCGCAGCATCAAACGTAACAGCCCCAATTTCCAGGCCGTCATATCCCGTGTCTGCGACGCGTTTCAAGAACGCGTCTGTGTGCTGATCTGGAGTGGCTGTCCACGTTTCAAAAACGTCCGGAAACGCGGCCTGCCGACGTGGCGCATAGCAATATTTCATGGTGAGCCAAGCCATAGAAGACCTGGGCGGAAGAGATCGCGGATATCGCGTTTCCTCACGGACAAGTTGCCCGCACCCAATCTCCAGAACCAGGCTTCAGTTGGCGTATTTGTCACTCACTCTCTTCATCATCAGGCGTCAGCGCCATCTCTACCTGCAACGTGAGATCTAGTGGGGTAGCGGCAGGATTATTTGGATTTATCTCTCCGCCGGTGATCGCCTTTAGCGTCTCAACAAGTAGCGGGCGCTCGCGTGGGAGGCCCAGTTCTCGGAGGGCCATGAAGAGAGGGTTGCGTTCGCCTTCCCGTTCTTTGATCGCCGCCGCGCTTTCCTCCCGTGCTCGGAACCACATCCAGTCCAGATCGACGCCGGTTATGGGGTACCGGCAGTAGCTGAGTACCGGGCCAGCATCGACCTCTTTGGTCGCGATATTCATCATCACGCCAGACTCAGTAACTTTCTGGTCGATCAGAGCCCAGGTCACATCCTGCCAGGTGCCGATTGGGCCGCCTGGCAGGGCTGGATGTATGTTGATCATCTTGAACCGCTCGCACAGCAGCGGGGCTATAAGCATGTAGCCGGCGGCAATCACGATCTTGGGATTGAACTTCGTCAGCTTCTTCGCGGCCTCTTCATCAAACATCTCACGAAGCTGCTCCCACGGAACAGCGCTTCGTTCTTTTCTGAACTGGTAGGAGGAGAGTGTGATGACTTCGATGCCGTGGGCGGTGGCGTAGTTCATAAATTCGTCGGTAGCTGCCCGTTGTCCTGGGTCACGGTTGACGAAGAGGAATTCGATGTAGGCATTGAGGTTGCCCAGTTCAATGGCGTCAACGGTGGCCTCAAGCATGCCCATTGAGCCTTCGCCACCGCCAGAGGAGACCCATCCCATGGACAGCGGTTCAGTCTGATTCGGGTTGATTTGCGACATGTCACCGTCGGGGACGAGTTGTTCAACTGGACCCTGCGAAACTGGACCTTGCGAAGCCTTGGCTTCTCCCGCGAGCCTGGTTACTCCCCGCCGACGGCGCACCCTGATCGTCCGATGCCGCACTATTCTCCGAGTTCGCCGGGGCTGCGCTGGCATGGCTTGACCAGAGGGCGTCTGAGGAGGTCGGACTTGCCGCCCTGGCGGAGCTTGTCCGGGTCGTCTGGGCGCTCCGGGCTGCCCCGGCCTTCCCGGTGGCCTTGCCCGGCCGGGTTGTCTACGTCTCTTGGGGGCGCCCACAGCTACTCCTCCGCCTCGAAGTCGTCGTCAACCAGGCGCATCTGCTCTGCGAACGCGGTCTGGAGACGGCTCACACGAAGTTCTGTGGTGGAGAGCAACTCATTGCAGCGCTTCGCCAGCTTCATGCCTTCCTCAAAAAGATCCGTTGCCTCAGCCAGAGATAGTTGGCCGGCCTCAAGCTTCCGCACGCTCTGCTCAAGCTGCTCGAATGCCTGTTCAAAGGAACCATTTTTGGCTTTAGATTCGGGCCTGTCTGACTGCTCGGTCATGGTCTGCCTTACTCAACGTGTGTTGTCTGCGCACATTCTACTCACGAGTTGCCCCGTCCTGGCGACGGCGCTGTCACCTAAATCGTGTCGGCTTCTATCTCACCGTCAGTGACAGTAATGCACAGTCGATCTCCCGGTTTTGCGTCGCCAGTTGAGCCGATCACTTTGCCGGATTCTGATGCGCGGACAATGGAGTAGCCCCGGTTCAATATCTCGCTTGGACCCAGCGCCCGGAGTTGATTCTGAAGGCCGGTAATCCGCTCCACGTTGACCTCAAGGGTGTGGTTGATTGTCGCCTTCGCCAGCCGCAAGAGATCGTCAATCTGCTGGCGCTGGCGTTTCGTGTCGGGCGCCATTGCTGAGAGGCGATCAGCCGCGAGGGATACGCCGCGCTTGCGCTCGTCAACGATGTACTTCACGCCGTCGATAAGCACTTCCGAGTGGTTTGCGACGACCATCGCCAACTCCCGGCGGTCCGGCGCCACCAGTTCGGCTGCGGCTGACGGCGTGGGCGCGCGGACATCGGCAACGAAGTCCGCGATGGTGGTGTCCGTCTCATGCCCAATCGCGCTGATGACCGGCTTTTTGGTGGCGAATATTGCCCGCGCAACTGACTCCTCATTGAACGCCCAGAGATCTTCGAGCGAGCCGCCGCCGCGGGCCACGATGATGACGTCGATATCGTCGACTGCATCTGTGCGTTCGATGGCATCGACGATCAGCGGGGCGGCCGTCTCGCCCTGGACCTGCGTTGGCGCGACGATAACTTCGGCCAGTGGATATCGGCGAGAGAGAACGTTGATGATGTCCTGGATGACTGCGCCGGTGGGGGAGGTGACCACGCCGATCCGCTGCGGGAAGCGTGGCAGCGGGCGCTTACGGTCGACGTCGAACAGGCCTTCTTTGGCGAGCTGCTCTTTGAGCTTTTCGTATGCCGCCTGGAGTGCGCCGACGCCGTCCGGCCGAACCAGATCGACGTAGAACTGGAGATCGCCGCGCGCCTGGTAGAACGAGATGCGCCCGTGGACGAGCAGCTGTGCACCATCGTTGAGGAACTCAACACCACGTCCGCCGCGGAACATGACGCAACTGATCGCTGACTTATCGTCCCGCAGCGTGAAGTAGCTGTGGCCGGAGCCAGCGGTGTGGGCGCTGCTCACTTCAGCCGATATCCACATATCGGCCAGATTGGGGTCGGCGTCAAGGAACGACTTGATATAGTCGTTCACCTGCGTGACGGTGAAGGTTTGCTGCTGAGTTTCGGAGGTCATCCCGGACACTTTACAGCCTGGGTCTTGCCAAACTTTCAATGCCGTGGCAGTTTGGTGACGTTGACCTGCCCCCCAAAAACC
>DBZV01000106.1:8277-12806 GCA_002311865.1 Dehalococcoidia bacterium UBA1151 | reverse complement strand
ATCGTCCAGGCTGCCGACCCGCACCACGCAGAGTACCGGCCCGAAGATCTCTTCCTGGGCGATGCGGGAATCGAGGGGCACGTCCTCGAAGATCGTCGGCTCCACGTAGTAGCCATCGGCATATTCGCCATCCTCAAGACGGTGGCCTCCGATCACCAAGCGCGCGCCTTCTTCGGTGCCTGTCCCGATGTACTCCATGACAGTGTCCAACTGCGTCTGGCTCGATAGCGGCGCAACATCAACAGACTCATCAATACCATCGCCAACGGCCAGTGCCGACGTACGGTCAACGAGCTCCTTCATGAAGTCCTCGTAGATTCCATCCTCAACGATGACACGACTCGTAGCCGTGCAACGCTGGCCCGTCGAACCAAAGGCGCCCTGAACCACTCCGCCGACGGCCTTATCGAGGTCGGCGTCGTCCATGATGATCGCAGCGTTCTTACCGCCCATCTCCGCCTGAACTTTCTTCAGGAGCGAGGCGCCGCGCGCGTAAAGCCGGGTGCCAATTTCCGTTGAGCCGGTAAACGAAATCGCGGATACATCCGGCGATTCAACCAGCGCGTTGCCAACCAACGCGCCTGAACCCGTGATGAGGTTCAGCACACCCGGCGGTATCCCGGCCTCTTCGAAGACCTCGGTTAGCAGCGTCGCTGCCCACGGCGTGGCGCTGGCTGGCTTGAAGATGACGGCGTTGCCGCAGATAAGCGCCGGTGCGATCTTCCACGCCGGAATGGCGACCGGAAAGTTCCACGGTGTGATGATCGCCACAACGCCCATGGGACGCCGGATTGTGTACGCAACTGTGTCTGGCAGTTCAGAAGGCGTTGTATAGCCAAACATCCGCCGGCCTTCGCCAGCCGAATACTCAATGATGTTCATCGCCCGCTTGATCTCGCCGCGCGCGTCGATGATCCCTTTGCCCTCTTCGATTGTGATCGCCCGGGCCAGTTCTTCGCCTCGCCGCTCCATGATCGCGAGCGACTTCAGCAGGATGCTGCCACGTTGTGGCGCAGGCGTGTTCGCCCAGCCCACTGCCGCTGCTTTGGCCGCCGCAATTGCCGTCTCGGTATCCTCAACGGTGCACGATTGGAACGTGCCAACCACGTCGGACGTATGCGCCGGGTTGAATGTCTCGTATGTGTCGCCCGACGACGAGTTGACCCACTCGCCGCCGATGTAGCACTGGTACGTATTTGCCACTTACTTCACCATCTGCGCAATCACCGGCTCCAACTCTGCTCGAACGGCTGCTCGCTCCGCGTCGTCTGAATCCGGCATGAACGCACTCTCTTCTTCGTTGTCGGCCTTGATATCGAACAGACGACCATCGTCGTACAGCTTCCACTGCTTGCCTCGCACAAACCGGGCCGCTGGTCGCTGATTCCGACCACCCGGTTCGAAGTGGAAGTAGATCCAATCCCTTGGCGCGCCAGACTTGCCCCGGAGTTGCGGCAAGAAGCTTCGACCATCCATGTAGTAACCATCCGGCGCCGGAACGCCCGCAGCCTCCAACATCGTTGGCAGGTAGTCGCAGCAGTCGATCAGATCGTCGTTCACCGAGCCAACCGGGATGCTGCCAGGCCAGTTGCAGATGAGCGGCACGTGCGTTCCGCGATCAACGGTGAGGCCCTTGCCGCCACAGACCGGGTCGTGGTGATGGCGAATGGTGCAGACCTCCACCGGTGAGCCGTTGTCGCCCAGGTAGATGATCAGCGTGTTCTCGCGCTGATCCGTCTCTTCCAGCTTATCGACCACCCGGCCGATCACCTTATCGTGGTACTCCACCATGTCTTTATAGAACTTCTCATCATCTGGCCAGCCCTCAAGCTCACCCCAAGTTCCCGCACCTAACGTCGTATTGGACGGTGGGTCGAACTCATCGAACTCCGGGCTATCCGGCGTCGGCTCCATGGGACGGTGTGTCAGCGCCATTGGCCAGTACACGAACCAGGGATCATCCTGGTTCCGTTCGACGAAATCGTTGATGTAGTCGGCAAAGATGTCCTCGCCGTACATGCCCTTCGTATTCTCAAGATATTTGCCGTTCTGGTAGACGATGGGGTCCTTGTAGCGAGAGCCCTTCTCCTCGGTCTGATGGGCGTGCCAAACGTTGTACTCGTCAAACCCGGCGTCCTCAATTTTCTGGCCCTTATTGCGGTCTTCCGGCATCTCGTTGGGCGGGTTGTAAGAGTAGAGCTGCCACTTGCCAGAGATGCAGGTCTTGTAGCCCGCCTGGCTGAAGATGTGGCCCATCGTCACTTCATTGGGATCCAGCAGCCCAAAGCCGATGTAGTTCCGGAAGTTGTATTTGCCCGTCATCAGTGAAATCCGCGTCGGCGTACACAACGGCATCACATGCGCGTCATCAAATCGAATGCCGGTCTCAGCCAGTTGATCCAGCCTTGGCGTGGCGTACGAAGTGCAGCCATTTGCGCCAATCGCCTCATAGCCAAGATCATCAGACATGATCAACAAAATATTGGGTTTACGAGCGGGGTCATTTGCCATGCGGTGAGGTAACTCCATTGCGCTTGCGGGTGGAACCCGTGAAGATTGCCTTATTACAGAGACGCGCGCAAGCGGGGAGTATCAATCTTGGCAAAGCTACACGTTCTTGCATCCGGCGGTCCGCGTCCGACAATGGCGCGCTTCGGCTCCGCTCACGTTGTTGAGGCGGGCGGGCGCGAGATCATGTTCGACTGTGGTCCTGCCGCCACCTACAAGATGGTGCAGGCGGGCCTGCATCCGCTGGATATCGACTACCTCTTCTTCACTCACCACCACTTCGACCACGATGTCGACTACCCCTGCCTCCTCATGACGCGCTGGGATGAAAGCATCGGCAAAGAGAACACCCTCAACGTGTTCGGACCCAACAACACGGAGTCGATTACAGAGCGGCTGGTTGGCGAAGATGGCGCGTTCGCTTACGACCTCAACGCCCGGAAGAATCACCCGCTCAGCAAGGCAATGTTCGAGCTGCGCGGCGGCACGCTGCCCCGCCCTGACATGAACGTCAACGCCCGTGATATTGGCCCCGGCACCGTCTTCACTGGCAACGATTTCGAAGTCACCGCCGCCCCGGCAGAGCACGTCGAACCCTTCCACGATTCGCTCGCGTACCGGCTCGACACCAAAGAAGGGTCGATTGTATTCACGGGCGACACTCAGCCGTGCGAGCGGGTGGTTGATCTGGCGCGCGGCGCAGATGTCCTGGTCTCCATGTGCGGCAACTTCGACTCCAACCTCGAGAAACGCGGCATAGCCTGGGGCCAGACCGGCACCCTGGGCGCCGCTGAGATGGCCGCCGAAGCGGGCGTGGGAGAGCTGTTCCTCGTTCACGTCGGTCCAGACCTCTCGTCAGCAGAAGGCCGCATAAGAGGCATCAAAGAGATCAACGCCATCTACGATGGCAAAGTCACAATGACCGATGAGCTACAGACCTACGACTGGCATGAGCACGAACACGCCCGCGATGATGTGCCGGCAGACCCCGAAGGCCGTCCGCACATCCACCGACATTAGGCGTGACATGTGGTCGAACCGCCGGTAGCCGCCGGGCTTGCCCGGCCCCTTGGTGGAAGTCACATTTCGTGATATCAAACCGCCACCACCAGATGCGCCCTCTCGTGGGCAAGCCCCACAGTTGCCAGTCGACGGCGCGTCAGCGAAGACCTACAGAGACACCCGAACTCGCATTCACCCCAGGTAATCCGCCTGTACCTCAAACTGTAGCTCCCCTCCAGCCACCAGTGGTTCCACCGGATACTGCTCCGCCCACGTCGTGAAGCCACCGAGCAACGCGGATGCGTCGAAGCCCAGTTGATTGAGTTGATGCGCCGCACGGGCGCTCGTTGCTTCATCCTGTCAGGTGCAGTACGCCACCACCGACAGCCCCTCCGGCACCGTCCGCGCCCACTCCGCAATTCGATCTGGCGGAATTCTGATATCACCCGGGATCCTGCTTTTATCGTGCTCATAACTCATCCGTGATCGCACATCGAGTATGAGCGGCGGCTGGTGGGATTGCAGATGTTCGTTCAGTTCCTCCACGGAAATACGAGGAATCACTTCCTCGTCCCCGCCAAATATTCCGGCGGCGTCAGACTCGCGCTCCTCCTCATGCACCTTGCCAGAAATCCGCCTGGCGTACCAGGCGGAGGCGGGAGTAGCAGATGCGCCGTGCAATGCCGTCGACGCCAGGACCACAATTCCAACAACCGCCAGAAGCTCTTCCGCACCCGGCACACCCGCATGCACAGCCAGGAGCGCCAATAGCAGGGAGTTAAGCCCACGCGGCCCGAATCAGGCGATGAAAAGCCGCGCCTCCCAGCTTGCATGAGCCCTAGATAGAACCGCTCCGAGCGACCCCGGCCTAACCGCGAAAATCAGAATGGCCGCGAGCCCAATCGACGGCCAGAACGGCGCGTCGGGAAGGATCTCAGACAGGACAACGCCAAAGAGAACGAACGAGAGCAGCATGGTCATCTCAGATGTGACCTCGCCGTACTCAAGGAAACAGTCGC
>DBZV01000106.1:3492-8229 GCA_002311865.1 Dehalococcoidia bacterium UBA1151 | reverse complement strand
GTCGCCACCCACCGCGGTACCCGCGGCGTACGACCCCAAAACAAGACCAATGCCGTAAAGCGACTGCAGCTCACGACGAATTGGAGTCTGACGGTCCAACTGGAAGATGAGCCAGGAGCCGACTCCGCCAATCGCGAATCCGATCACGGGCCCCATCACGATTAATTTCAGAATGAACTCAACCCAGTCGACTCTGCCGTAGCCAGTCGACGTCGCGACCGCAATCAAGATCAAAATCGTCGGCAGGACCACAACATCATTCATCCCGGCTTCGATCCGCAACACCTGCCTTATGGGTCTCGGAATACGAGGATCTCGAATCACCTCACGCAGAACCACCGGGTCGGTCGATGCCAGCACGGCGCCACCGATGAACGCCAGTAGTACAGGGAATCCGATCAGCCAGATGAGCGCTCCTGCGCCCAGGGAGATCACCAACGCGGTGCCGGGGCCAAGCACCAGCACGGGGATGATCCAGCGAGACCGTAACTCGTCTATCTGCAATTTGACGGCGTCGAGGAACAGAACGAGCGCCAGTGAGATTATCGCGATGACTTCCAGTATCGGGTCTTCGACGTCCATCTCAATTAGCCCCAGTCCCCCTCCGCCAATGGCGAGCCCCAGAGCGAGAAACAGGAAAGCGAATGAGATGGCGTGCGATCGACTAACCCGGAAATCAAAGGCGTCGCGATCAGAACTATGGCTACGAGCGAAAACCCGCCGACGGAATCAATCAGGGTTGCCACAATGATTGATTAGCACGCGGCCCTGCGTCAAACCATGAGTCTGGAGGACCCAGACGCCTCGGTAGCCGCCGGGCTTGCCCGGCCCAACGATGAACATGGCAACTCGCCTCTTCCAACCGTTAGCGGCGTATCACGTATCTCGCGGGGCAAGGTCCACGGCTACCGGCAGCTCAATCATTCGATAAGCAATGTCTTAGATCACACCAGGAAAGCCATCCTGAGCTTGTCGACTCATCCTCGATGTAATCGGGAAGGGCGGCTTTCCGGCTGATGCCAGACGCGCTGCCGTCTAGTTCCCCTCTTTGATCAAATCAGACATTCGCTCACCAATCGCCATCACCGTGACATTGGTGTTGGCGCGAATGCAGTCGGGCATGATCGATGCGTCCACCACGCGGAGGTTGCTGGCACCCTTCACTTTCCCGTACTGGTCCACCACCGCCATGGGATCACTGTCCGGCCCCATCTTCACCGTGCATGAGACGTGCTGGCCGGTTGATACATCGCGTCTGATCCAGGCATCAAGCGTCTCGTCAGATTCTAGGTCTGCATCGAGTGGCGTACGTCGGTAGTCGACCATCTCCTCGATCTCCGGCTGGTGTTCATAGTCCACCAACATCCGGATGCCCTCACGCACACGCCGAATGTCTTCCTCTTCCTGAAAGTAGTTGTAATTGAGATTCGGCTGATCACGATAGTCGCCGGAATTCAACTTCAATTCACCGTGCCCCAGCGCGAGATTCAGGGCCAACGTGGCTGCGATTCCAAACGGCTGGGTCCGGAGTCCGCCTCGATCGAACCGCTCACTGGCGACCGCAGTGAAGTAGACGATCATGTCATTCTTCACGTCAGAGTTATCAGCCGTATACCGCAACGTCAGTTGCGCACGCGGCCCCATGATGTCGTGCTCAATCTCAGGCTTCGTCTGCCACTGCACCTGCACGATTGGGTGGTCACGCAGATTTTGACCCACTCCGGGTGAGTTGATCACGGTAGAAATATCGTGCTCCTGGAGATGTACCGACGGCCCTACGCCTGACAGCATCAGAAGTTGCGGCGATGCAATTGCGCCCGCGCTCAGGATCACTTCGTTTGCATCAATCGTGAACGTCTCATCGCCAGACACAACTTCGACACCAGTAGCCCTTGGCGTGCTGCCGCTCTGATCGAATAGCACCCGCTTCACTGACACATCGGCTCGAATCGTCAGGTTCATGCGATGGCGTGAGAGGCCCAGGTATCCGATGTTGGTGGACCAGCGGATGCCGTTGGGATTGTTGAGCGCCATCGGGCCAATGCCCTCTGAGTCGGGCGCATTGACATCCTCGCAGGCTGGGAACCCCGCAGCCAGGGCCGCTTTCTCAAACGCCACAGACCCGGGAAGCCACTGATCGCGTGGGAATCGATGGCAGATGATCGGCCCTTCGGCGCCGTGGAAGTCACCGGGGTTGTCCCGGTACGTCATGTCCGTCTCCATCTTGTTGAAGTACGGCGCAATCTGGTTGTAGCTCCACTTATCGTTGCCCCAGCTCGCCCAATCGTCATAGTCGCCGGGCATCCCCCGCAGGAATATCTGGCCGTTGATAGCGCTTGAGCCACCCGTCACCTTGCCGCGCGGCACCAGCATCTCCGTCGCAGAGTCAGTCGCGCGCGCCGTGAACTGCCAGTTGTGATCGCTCGTGGCAATCTCAGTTCCCGTGGCATAGCCGTACTTGACCTCATCAGGCAGGTCGTCCACCTCCGGATAATCAGGTCCCGCTTCGATGAGCAGCACCGAAGTGCCAGGATCTTCGGTCAGGCGAGTCGCCAGTATGGAACCAGCTGACCCGGCACCAATCACAATGTAGTCATACTGCATTTACATGCTCCGGCCCGATGATCGTCATCGGCAAATAAAATATGTGCTTGCGCCCAGTACCCAGGGTTTGGACGTCGAATTTGGCGGTGATACTAAGCGATTGAGTTTGCATTGTGCAATATTTTCTCTATCGATATCGAAGACTTTCACACGAGTTCCGGCGGATTGCGTCAGCCTTGTTTAATTCATCGACCGTCACAGCGGCTGTTTCAGTGCAGCCTGCAAGGCCAGCACGCAGAGCCGGTGTGTGGTCTAATGCGCCGCGAGATTGTTCAGTCACATTCCAGCAGATTTATTTTTTATCCAGACGGAGAAACTGACCCATGCCACCAATGAACGGCGCCCGCTTCCTGGCCGAGACCATGCACGGATACGGCGTCACCCACTTCTTCCTGATGCCGGTGATCATTCCGGAAGCGATGCCCCACCTCGAGGAATTGGGCATCCAGCGGGTGATGGGCCACAGCGAAAAGGGCGTGGCCTACATGGCGGACGGCTATGGCAGGGTCAGCGGCCGCCCCGGCGTCTGCGGCGCACAGTCCGTGGGTGCAGCCAACATGGCCGCGGCGCTCCAAGACGCATACCTCGGCTGCTCGCCAGTCGTTGCGCTCACCGGACGACTGCCGCAGGTCCAGCAGCAGCGAAACGCATACCAGGAGGTCGATCACAATGAACCGTTCAATGCCACCACCAAGTACAACGTGATGGTGAACAGCGCTGACGAGCTACCGATATTCCTGCGCCAGGCGTTCCGCGAAGCAACGTCCGGTACACCCGGACCTGCGCATCTGGATCTGATTGGGATTGCCGGAGGCACACTCACCGCGGACGAAGCCGATCTCGAAGTGATTGTCGAAGAGACATTCATGGAGGCACCCGCATTCCGCCCGGAGCCGGACGTCGACTCCGTTCGAGCCGCCATCGCAGAGCTCGCCAACGCAGAACGCCCCATCATCGTCGCCGGCGGCGGTGTGAAAGTCTCCGGCGCCAGTGCTGAGTTGATGGAGCTTGCAGAAACACTTCAGATCCCCGTCGCAACCGCGCTCAACGCCAAAGAGACGTTCCCGCCGGACCACCCGCTGGCAGTCGGCGTCCCCGGCTCATATTCACGAGAGTGCGCCAACCGAGCTGTGAGTGAGGCGGACCTCGTCTTCTTCATCGGCAGTCACACGGGTGGGCAGGTCACCAACGAGTGGCGGATTCCCGGCCCCGGCACCCGGGTGATTCAACTGGACATCAACCCCGCAGAACTCGGCCGTTCCTACCCCATCGCCGTTGGAATGCAGGGCGACGTGAAGGCGTCGCTACGCAAGATGCTCCTCAACATCGATGTCACGCCAAACGAGTCACGCTCAACCTGGGCAGGCCACGTCCAGGAGCTGGTAGCCAACTGGCATGAGAGCGTCAAAGATGTCGCCAACTCAGACGCTGTTCCGTTGCGCCCGGAGCGCCTCTGCACAGATCTCACCAACGTACTGCCAGGCAACTCTATTCTCGTTTCAGATACCGGCCACTCCGGCATCTGGACCGGCACGATGATCGACTTCAAGAGCACCGAGCAGTCGTTCATCCGTTGCGCCGGCTCGCTCGGTTGGGGCATCCCGGCCGCGATCGGTGCGAAGGCCGCAGCACCCGACCGGCCTGTGATCTGCTTCACCGGCGACGGCGGCGTCTGGTACCACTGGACTGAACTTGAGACCGCGTTGCGGAATAACATCAACACCGTAACCGTCATCAACAACAACGCCTCCCTCAACCAGGAGCGAGGCCTAAACGAACGCATCTACGGCGGCCCGCTCCCCGGCTCCGACCACATGTGGAAGCTACGTGAAACCGACTTCGCCGCGATGGCAGAGTCGATGGGCCTCCTCGGCCTAACCGTCATCAAACCCGGCGAGCTGGACAGTGCCATGGACCAGGCACTCTCAGCCAACACCCCAGCGGTAATAGACGTAAAAACAGACATAGAAGGCATAGCCCCCGCCGCCTGGATGCCGTAGGTATTTCTGCCTTCCAGGCGATGCACCCAATTCACCCCGCTAACCGTAGGGGCACCCCCCCTGTGGGTGCCCGTCTTGCCCCCTCTCCCATTTCGGGAGAGGGCTGTTACGTTCCCGCCGCCCCGCGGCAAGT
>DBZV01000106.1:2848-3463 GCA_002311865.1 Dehalococcoidia bacterium UBA1151 | reverse complement strand
GGAGAGGGCTGGGGTGAGGGCGCGTCGGATCAACGTACACACCCCATCAGCATGCAGAACCAGGCACCGACAAGGAACGCCCCTAGGAGTTGAATTCCTATGCGATCGAAAATTGGCGCGCAGCAAGGGCAGCTTTGGGGGCTGCCCTTTTTAGTCTTGATTGACTCTGTGTCACTTAGACCGGAACCAGCGGATGGGGTGGCTTTGGCTTCTCGCTGGAATCACCATGCGAACTGCTTCTGCCGGTATGGCCGGTCCCAATATATCGGAACTCGACAGGTTGGGGCTGCCGTTGATTAGCGGCGTCTCCCCCAGATCGGTATACGGACCTACTGCGGCCGAGCTAAGGGTATTTTGCGCTTCGACAATTGCCTTACTGTTCTATGTCTGGCACCAGTATCGGGCGGCTCATCCAATCCCGAAACTAATCGGGATACGCGAGAGTCAGTTGTACTGTCCCACGTGCCGGGTATGGGCGAAGTCGATATCGCAATGACTCCGCTATTGGATCGGTATGTCCTACGGGTTCATGCAACGCGCCGCCGGTTTGCGATTACCGGACGGCTAGCAAATATCTGACGAGTCCCATCGACTCGCCGCTTTCGAGTCATGGAG
>DBZV01000106.1:0-2799 GCA_002311865.1 Dehalococcoidia bacterium UBA1151 | reverse complement strand
CCATGACTCGAGTTTCCGATGAATGCCGGGATGTATCGAGGGTCGGATGGCGAGGATTCTCAAAACAATGAAATGAGCAGGCCGCTCGCCTCGCTACACGTCAGCCCTTAGAGGTATTGTCGCTTACGAGCGAGTGGCCCGATGCGACCGCTAAAAACGGGGTCGCGATGCAAAGGCATTTTTCATGTTGGTGAGGATCGCCAATAAAACCGGTCCTTTTTATCTCCTACGTTGCGATTCGACAGAATCCCCGGAAATGTCGGATTTCGAACGGGGACGGGAGCGCCAGTAAATACGATTGTTGTCTTCGGAGACGGGTAAGTTTGCGGGAATTCTCGACAGAAGCTTTAGGGGAATTGTCGTGCTCATGGCCGTTTCTATTTCGGGCGTGATCGGCGACGATCGGCTGCCTGGCTCCGGTGTGGGTGAACCGTCGTGAATTGAAGTAGAGCCGCGAACGGAGCCTTCCACCGCTATGGCGAGAAGGCTCCGTCGCGAGGGCTGCGGTGGGATCTCGCCTCAAGTCACCCCCGCGATATCAGGGCGACATCTGGGGTGAGATGTGTGGTGAGGCGACGATCCCGGGTGGCGCCGGATCCGGGTAGATAGAGACCGGTTGTGGCGCCAGGCGCACTGGCTGAATTAGGGCCTAGCTGCACATCTCCTTCACCGCCGGACCACCTTCCGCAAAGATGCCGACGATAGCCACTCCAACATCCGCCGTGATGACGTCGTCCTTGGGCGTCCACTTGAGGTCGAGCCTCTTGGGGTCGGGACCATCATGCGTAATGGGCGAATCGGGTGCGGCGACCGAGACCATATGGAAATCACCAATGGTGTCATCACTATCCACGTAGATCTCCTAGGCGAACGTCTCATCTACCTCGACAAGCTTCGTCGAGTGTTCGAGGTAAACCCCGCGACCATCGCCGCACATCGCGAACTCCTCCACCACGATCAATCTTTCATCGTCAAGGGAAAAGAGCAGCAGAGTGTATACGGTACCGGCTGGAGAATCGTCTCTTTTTTGCTCCCAATTCTGCGCTTCGATGACCCTTTCATCGTCAGCCGAGAGCGTCGAATCTTCCTGGTCAGACGGGTCTACTCCCGGTGCGAACACAAGAAGCTTGAGGCGAGTTTCAGTGAATTTAAACCCCCACAATTCTTTCCGGCGGGTCATTTAGCCTGCCGTTGGCGTGGCATTAACATTGCCCCGATCTATCGAGCCTCCTACAGTGTTCATCTCCAAATTATTGCCATGCAACAGGAATCCAAGGGGTAGGGATTCCAGGTCTTGAAACAGCGCTAAACCGCCGGGAACCGTCAGTGCCGCAATCGGGGTTGGCCCTGCAGGCACTGTCGGTTCTGGGGTGGCTGTTGGCGGAACTGTTGTCGCTATTGGCTCTGGCGTAGCGGTCAGTTCGGCATCACTTGAACATGCGATCACCGTCACGACCAGCAGTACTAATATGGATAGCGAGATGACGCGCCATCCTGAGATTGTGGTTCCCACCGTCATTTTCCTTTGACTTTCGCACTGCAGGACCCTGCTCGCGGCTAATGAGTGCGAGGCGTCGGGCAGCCGATTTACTGCCCTTGTGGAAACGATGGCGAAATCCTGCAGAGATTCGCATCGCGGATTCGGGCCATCTTTATCTACCGGAAGAAATCCGATGCGTGGCCCAAATGGGTTAAGCGCCGATCGGGTTTAGTTGCAGGGTGGGAAGGCTTGAGGAATCAGGCGTCCGATTTGATGCCATTTTCGATGGCAAACACGGCCGCCTCGACGCGGTTTGAGACGCCTATCTTCGTGAAGATATTTGCGACGTGACGATGGACGGTGTTGGTTGTGATGAACAGTTCTTCGGCAATCTCCGGGTTGGTCCTGCCTGCGCCGAGAAGAGCCAGGATTTCTACCTGTCGATCGGTGAGGTCTGCTGGATGAGTGGCGGGTACTTCGGCTATGCGTTCTCAAAGAGCTGAAAGGCGTTCGACGAGTGACTTCATTCCGAGTTCGCGTGCGATTTCAAGGGACTCGTCGTGGAGTTCGGCAGCTTTTTCGCTGTCGCGCGCAGCGTTGCGTTCGAGGAGTATTTCGGCGTAGTCGCCGGAAACCAGGGCGAGGGTTGGCTGGAGACCTGTTTGCTGGCTGCATTCAATGACGAGCTCGAAATGGTCCACGGCCTGAACGTATCGACCCATGCGGGCAGCGAGCAAGCCGAGAATGTGGTCAGCAGCGGTCCCTGAGAAGTCGAAATCCCACCATCCGGCAAAGCTGGCCAGATCTTCGTACAGGTCGGCATAGACGGCGACTTCTTCGGCTCCACAGTGAACCTCGCGGCGAGACTTTGCGACGCGGCCGATACTGGAGCCGTTTACCTGTCCGCTGAGTTCGTAGATTCGATCGATGATGCAGGAGTTCCAATCGAGCCGGTGGGCGAACTCCAGCTAAAGGGCTTCGCCGAGCCGCAGCGTGTGTCGCGGGTAGCGGCGGCCGTGTAGGCAGCGCGTTGCGGGGGCCAGCCATCCTGAGCCGGACGAAGGGTGCGTTTGGTGGGCGCGTTACGGCGTGTCCGCGGTGGATGGCAGAAAAGTGCCCTTCGAGCCCTTCGACTGAGCTCAAGATAGGTGGCCACAGGAATCTTTTCCTCGCGTTGCGACCTTATGGGGCGTCCGTGGAAGACGCCGGCACCCTCACCCCAGCCCTCTCCCGCCAGTGTAGCTGAGGGTGTAACAGGTAGAACTCGGATCAATTGGCTCGAAGCAACGCCAACCCCCTGCGGCCAGTGCCCGTGTGGC
>DBZV01000201.1:4073-4470 GCA_002311865.1 Dehalococcoidia bacterium UBA1151 | reverse complement strand
TTGGTTAGTCCTATCACTCGGCCCTTGTAACTCACAATTTCCTTGGTCCGGTTGTAACCGCCGCTGCATGCGCAGTTGACACTTCGATACCGAACTTCCTCACACAGGAATATTCGAAGGTCGATGAAGCCCCTGCGAATGCCATGCTTACCAGTGCGTGGCAGCGAGATGGAGGCTTCCTAAACGTGCCCGATGAAGTCGGTATTGGTGTGGCTGTGGACTATGCGGCGCTCAAAGCTTCGCCATACGAATCACGTACTCTGAACGTTCCGATCAGAGTGGATGGTTCAGTGGGTTATTCCGTGTGAAACATTCGCTAATGGTGAAACAAAACTCTCAGGAAATGGGAGAGATCACGAATTCAGCAGATTCTTCGAATTCTCCGTGGTCGGGCATA
>DBZV01000201.1:1922-4014 GCA_002311865.1 Dehalococcoidia bacterium UBA1151 | reverse complement strand
CGCCAGTCATCTGGCAAGCACGAACGTGCGCCTAGAACTAGACGGGAGAGGGAGAATCGCTGCCGAGCGCCCGGTAAGGTCATGGGGCAAGCGGAAAGGTCGCGGCAGCGGGGGCCCGCCGCGGAGTCGGTGACTATGCCCTTTCCTTGAGCCGCGGGTTGGCCCACTCGTCGAGCCCCATCGAGGCGAGGAACAGCCCGGTGAAGAGCAGAACAAAAATCACGATGGGCGGTCCCCACCACCAATACATTCCACGGATGAGGGCGTTGTAGAAGTCCTGCCAGAACAGGATGTTGCCCAGCGTTGAGATGTTGGCGGGCCCCAGACCCAGGAACTCGAGACCCGTCGCCGCCAGGATGGAGCCGAGCAACGATCCTACGAACGCCGCGAGAATGTAGGGCATCAGATTGGGCATCAGTTCCTTGAAGATGATGTTCATGTTGCTCTCACCCGAGAGTTTCGCGAGCTCGATAAACGAGCGCTCGCGTAGCGTCAGCACCTGGGCGCGGATCACCCTTGCCGGCCCCATCCAGGCAAACGTAGCGATGATGAGCGCCATCATCTCCAGGCTCACGACGCGCACGGCGCTCGCGAGCACGATCAGCACCAGCAAACTGGGGATCGTCAACATCACGTCCGTGACACTACGCAACAGATTGTCGACGATGCCTCCATAGAAGCCGCCTACAAGGGCGACTGCCACCCCGAAAACCACGCCGAGGGCGCCTGCAAGCAGACCGACGCGAAGCGACGCCGGCGTGGCCTCAATCAGCCAGGCCAGCATGTCGCGACCCTGCGCATCGGTGCCCAGCAGATGTTCCGAGCTGGGCGGCAGGCCCTGAGTGACGGAGCCGACCTCCGTATTGGCCATGTCGACGAATATCGGACCGGCGTAGCCAAATAGAATCACAGTCAGGACCATCCCCAAACCGACCGTGAGCTTCAGGTTGTCGCGGGCGAATGTACCAGCGCGGGTAAAGTATCCGGCGGTGAGCGTTTCGCCGCTGCGCTGCTCAAGAGTTGATTCTGCCATTTATCGCCCCTGGTACGAGATCCTCGGATCGAGGATCGGATAGATGAGATCCATGATGAAAAGAACTACCGCTGTAGCGGCGATGATCATGAGCACGATGCCCTCGATGAGGAAGAAGTCTTGCTGCCCAATCGCATTGCGGAGCAACAGGCCCAGTCCAGGGTAGGAGAAGATCACTTCGAGAAGAACCTGGCCCGAAATGACGCCGCCCAGAGCGAGCGCAAGCGCGGTGGTCTGCGGCAGAAGAGTGTTGCGGATTCCGTAGTGGAGAAACAGACGACGTTCCTTGAGGCCCTTGGCGTCGCCCAGCTGTATGAAGTCCTCACCACCAATGGTCACGACCATCGCCCGCATGCCCAGTCCCCAGAAGCCGATAGCAGCGATGATGATCGAGAAAGCCGGGAGGATAGCGTGGTAGAACATGTTAGAGACCGTTTTCCAGTCCAAGCCGGGGATCATACCGTAGTCGATCCCCGCGCCGAGCGGGAACCACCGCCATGAAAGGCCGAAGCTGAATATGAGCAGGAGGCCGAGCAGGAAGTAGGGAATCGCCGCAGTGCTCATGAAAACGGGCAAGAAGAACCGCAGGAGAGCAGGTGAGCGTCGCCAGGCGATAAGGGCGCCCAAAGTTGAACCGATTAGGGCCGCGATCACCGTGGCCGTGCCAATCAGCACAATCGTCCAGGGCGCGGCGCGCATGATCTCGTCGCTCACACGCGAGGGGTAACGGGATAGCGAGAAGCCCAGGTCGCCCCGCGCCAGGTTTCCTATGTAGCTGACGTACTGTCTCCACAGAGGCTTATCCAGGCCGAATTTGGCCTGATAATTCCTGATGAGCACAGAGACATCTCCCATCTCATTGCCGCTGAGAGTCTGCATCTGGAGGACCTTCTGCTCGATAGGATCGCCAGGAGCAAGCCGGGGCAGAAAGAACACCAGGGTGGCGGCGACCCAGATCATCAACAGAAAAATTATGAAGCGCTTTATTACGTAATTAAGGGTCAATCGGGCTGCCTTGGCTTGACATAAGTGCGATGAGCGTGCCTATTATATTGCCGC
>DBZV01000201.1:332-1661 GCA_002311865.1 Dehalococcoidia bacterium UBA1151 | reverse complement strand
ACTGGCCCCGCGTCGGCAATGGAGCTAAAGGACGTGCCCCGCAACAGGACACTGGTCTTCACCCACTGGAGCGACAGCTACCGGACGCAGCACGACAACGTTGACAACTTCAACTATTGGATACCAGGAAACAGCCACATGCGGCAAGTCATGAACAAAGGGCTGAGCGAGTACATGTTTTACACGAACCTGAACACGGGTGAACTTGTCCCATGGCAGGGCGAGTCGTTCGAGTACAACGACGCAATGGACTCGATTGACGTCGTGTTACGGTCCGGCGTGAAGTGGTCCGACGGCGAGCCGTTCACGGCCAACGACGTGAAGTTCACGATCGATATGGTCGTGAGCAACTCTGCTGACCTGAGCCGGGGGACCGCCTGGGCGGACATGATCGAGAGTGTGGTCGTCGCGGACGATCTCCACTTCACGATCAACCTGACCCGTCCGGACCCAAGATTCTTCGTCAACCAGTTCGGCCTCGGGCACGAGAACCACACGGCCATCGTCCCGAAGCACGTATGGGAAGGCAAAGACCCGCTCACTTTCACCAACTATGACACGGAGAAGGGCTGGCCTCTGGGCACCGGCGCGTACGAACTGGCAAGGTCGACGCCGGAAGTGCAAATTTACGACCTTCGCGACGATTGGTGGGGAGTGGAGACCGGTTTCCATGATGCGCCGGAGGTTGAGCGGCTCATGTACATCCCGGTGTCTGACGACGATGTTGCCGGACAGTTGTACATCTCGAACCAGCTTGACTACGGTCCGCCCCTCCTGAAGGGGACGTTCGAGGCCGCCAAGGGCAGGAACCCCGCTCTCCGGTCCTTCAACACCGAAGGACCCGTATGGGGCGCTCCAGACGGCTGCAACTTTGTGCTGATATTGAACAACCAGAAGAAGCACTTCGATAACGTCGATGTCAGGTGGGCCATCAACCTCGGCATCGACCGCGAGGAGCTCGTCAACTTGGCCTATGAGGGCGGCATGCCGCCAGTGACCGTGCCGATCTCGTCGTATGGAGTCAAGCAGTACCTGCCGTTGATGAAGGACATCATCGACAAGTACGACGCGGCTGGCTTCAGCCTCAGCAAATCCGCCGAGCGCATGGAATCTGCCGGATACAGTAAGGACTCTGGAGAATACTGGACCAAGGACGGCGAGCGGGTCGAGATAACCCTTGAGATTCCGTCGTGGATGCGGCCTATGGGTCCGGTCTTGGAGAAGCAGCTACAGGACGCCGGCTTTGATATCGTCTTCAAACAGGGTGAGCCGGCGACCATCGGTGACCGCCTCCGCTCGGGCGCGACCGAAGTCATCTGGGTACAGTGC
>DBZV01000201.1:0-133 GCA_002311865.1 Dehalococcoidia bacterium UBA1151 | reverse complement strand
TGCGAGGTACGTGGAGCTGGCCCGGGGAGCCATGGAACTGTTCCTGCGTGACATGCCGGTAATCCACCTAGCCGAAGAGCAGCACGTGGTAGTCCAGAACGGGAATTACTGGTCGGGCTGGCCGGGCGTCGAA
>DBZV01000016.1:712-7034 GCA_002311865.1 Dehalococcoidia bacterium UBA1151 | reverse complement strand
TGCGTTTGAATCACACAGCAACAATAGTGAGGTTCCCCACTCATCTGCACACAACCTCTATGGGAGGTACAACTAGAGCATCCACTGCCAACCGTCTCAAACTATTCGACACCAGGCCCCGATTCGGGTACCTCTATGTGATCTTTGGAAGCGGCCGCTCCAATACCATCAGGTAAGCGCTCAGCCCATCCGTTTCTGATCGATAGGTTCGAGCATGTCGAAATCCTGCCTTCTCATAGGCCCTGATGGCGGGGCCATTTTCGGGATCCGGGTCGATGGCGCACCGTTGGATTGTGGGATCGGCGAACACGATTTCGTGGACGAACTGGCTCGTCAACTCACTGCCGAGTCCTCGATTCCGCCATTCGGGGAGTCCGATCAGTACATCGACCCAGGCAGAACCAGAACTCTGCACCTCCGAGGCGTATTCCGGATAGTCGCCAAAGTGCCATTGAGCCAGACCGATGTCATGGCCATCGACATCGACTATGTAGCGCGCGGTTTTGTGTAAACCGTGTGACTCACTTTGAGTGCTCGGCTCGTATTCCGCTCGAATCTCCGTTTCGGATGTCCCCTTGGGATACCACCAGCGTTGGACGTCGTCATCAAGCATCCAGCGGACGACGTTCTCCAGGTCGGTTACGGCGAGGGGCCTGAACGAGATAGCCATAGGTGTGATGGTAAACGAGATCTGATGAGTGGTATCAAGTTTTGTGGGCAGGAATCAGGGTCGGGATTGTCCAACTACACTAATAGTGAATCGCCGGCCCCACGCCGCCGCCGGCCGCGATGACGTCGCCGGTGATTGCGCCTGAGCGGGGTGAGGCGAGGAAGGTCGCGACGTATGCGATCTCGGTGGCATCGATTATGCGGCCGACGTTGTTGCCAGTTGCCATTGCGGCTTCCGCTTCTTCGACTGATGTCCCAGCGGCCTTCGCGCGCGCTTCCAGCATGCCGGGAGTGCGCTCTGTGCGGGTCATGCCGGGGTGGATTACGTTGACGGTGATGCCGTCGCCGCCCAGTTCAGCAGCCAGGTTGCGGGCCATCGCGACGACGGCCACGTTGCGAATGCTGCCGATAGTTGAGCCGACCTGACGTGCCGCCAGTCCGCTGATGTTGATGATGCGGCCCCATCCGGCCTCTCGCATGCCAGGCGCTACTGCCTGGGCGCATCGGATGTAGCCCAATACCTTAACGTGCATGTCGGCGTCGAATGCTTCGAGAGTGATCGAGTCGAGATTCGGCGCTGGTCCTCCGCCGGGTACTGCCGCGTTGTTTACGAGAATGTCGATACCGCCCAGTTCGGCGTTTGCCGCGGCTACTCCGTCGATGATGGACTGACCGTCACTCGTATCAAGGGTGACGGGGACGATCTTCGCGTCGGTTTCTGCCGATAGCTCTCTTGCGGTTTCCGTCAGGGCTTCCATGCCACGCGCTGCGATCGCCACATCCACGCCCTCAAGCGCGAGTTCACGGGCGATTGCTTTGCCGATGCCGCGGCTACCGCCGGTTATGAGGGCTTTCTTGCCGGTTAGTTCGAGGTTCATATCTGAGTCCTATTTTTATTTTTCTGGGTGAGTTTCCCACCACTTTTGCCATACGACTATTTGGGATCACTACAATGCAGTGTAATTATTGTTGGATGCCAGTGATGATTGAGCCGGTCAAAATGCTCTCGTTCAAGTTTGACGAAACCAAGTTTCGGAACGCTATCATCTATTTCGCCCACCGTTCCGATGAGATGAACGATCAGTGGTTCGGTGCGGTCAAGCTGAATAAGCTGCTGTATTACACAGACTTTATTGCTTACCGTCGTCTAGGCGCGCCGATCACCGGGGCAACTTATCAAAAGCTCGCTGAAGGGCCGGCACCGAAAGAACTTGTTCCGGTGCGACGGAGGATGGTGGCAGATGAAGCCATTCGCCTGGAAATTCGGCACGTATTCAATCATACGCAACAGCGAATTGTGCCTCTGAAGGATGTTGATACATCGGCCTTCTCTCCAGATGAGTTTGAGATTCTTGATGAGGTTATGGACACGCTTCGGCACAAGACTGCGGCCGAGGTGTCGGATATGTCGCATAAAGAGGCAGGGTGGATCATCGCGCGTGACCGCGAAGTCATTCCGTACGAAAGTACCTGGTTGGACCCAGTGCCAAATTCAGGCGAACAAGAAATTGATCACCTGAATGTCTAGCTGATTTGCCTGACCACGATGAGGCCTCCGGAGCAGGAGACTGGGAGATTATTTCTCCTCCTTCCTTGGATGACATTGCCCGACGAATGTTTGGCAATAGCACCCGGTGGGATGAAATCATACAAGCCTTGGAGTGGATGCTTGATCACGACTTCAATCGGATAGCGTTCTGGGATGAATCCAGACAGCAATACGTGATCAGATTCAATGCGCCAGAGGGTGACTTCATGCGCCTGCTCGAAATTGCTGACGAACGACTCGGATGGCTCTCTCTCCAACATTACTCGGCTTCCAGGACAATCGCCCTCATCGTTCGATGTGTAGATATTCCTGATCAGATACCAAATTGAATCGCCTAGAGAACGATTAGCCAACTTTCACGGCGGGTATTTCGGCGCGAAGATATGCGCCACGGTACACCACTTGTAGCAAGGATTTGACCTCGTGGCACTCAAACCGGTGATGCTTGTTCGGCCTCCGATTGAGATTCTCCTGGATGATGGATTCTGGGATGAGCTTGAGTCGGCTGGGATTCATGAGGTGGGTATCCAGTGGCTCGCGCTGTTGGACGCGAAAGGCGACAAACCCAACCGGTATCCGCAGCCAGAGGACACGCACCCCCGTGGACTGGCGGCGGTGGGCGGCACTCCGGTTGATTGGACGCCGGTTCCTGCATATGCGCCAAACCACGATCTGTACGACGGGCTTGGCTTCAAGCCGCCTGAGTTGCCAGATCACATGGTTGCGATGTCAACCAAGTTCAAGCTGGCGATTGAGAAGGCGACGCACCGGGGTTTCACGATCTGGGTGCTTGACGATAAGGGCTACTTTTTGAGTGGTGGCTTTGGCGACGGTACGAGACGTGCCGCGATGACCTGCGTGAATGATCCTGATCTGGTCGGATACGGCGTCCAGCGGGCGAGAGACAATGCGGCTAATTTTCCGGGCATTTACGGGACGATTCTGGATGGTCCGGATTTCAAGTGGGAGATCAAGCCAGGCCATCGCGATGATCTGTTTCTGGAAGAGTGTGGATGTCGTCACTGCCAGCGCGTCGCAGAGAGTCTTGGCTTTGGTTACGAGCGTGTGCTAGAGGGGCGCGATACGTTCAAGGCGAAGTTGCAGGAGCTCTCCAACGAGGCGGTTGAAGACTTTCTCGCGAACCGGTCGGGTCTGTTTGGCTCGATGGAGTGGTGGCTGGAGAATCCCGCGTTGGCCGACTGGATGCGATACAAGGCCACCGTGGTCGAGCAGCACTTGAAGGCGCTGGCTGATGGTATTCATGAGTATCTGCCAGAGATGAAGGTTGCGACCTCGTCTCGCATGCCCTCACTGGCCCCATTGACTGGCCACAACATTCGGCGGAAGGCAGCGTTCAACGACTTCGAGATGCCGAAGCTCTACTGGTGGTCGGGCGGGGTGGCGGGCTGGCGCGGGACGGCGATGAACTGGGTGGACACGCTGGTGGAGTGGAATCCCGGGCTGAGCCGGGAGAATGCAACGGCCTGGTTCAGTGCAGCACTCGATATTCCTATTCCGGCCGACTATCAGACTGCGGACATGGCGAGCGAAGCGCCGGATTCGTTCTTCACGGAGACCGTGGCGGACCAGATTCGGAAGATGATGGCCAACTCTGGCGGTGCGGGGAGGTTCTTGCCCTGGGTTGGGCTTGAGCACTTTGGCAGCAACTGGCTCACGCCGTCTGAGTTGCGGCGGCTCCTGGAGCAGTTGGAGGAGGCGGGTGCTGAGAGGTATTCGTATTTTATCTATAACGAGATCAAGCCTGAGATCTGGGATGTGATCACGGAGTTCTCCAGAAAATGATGGGTGAGGGCTCCCACGGGCGGAGCGGAGGTGGTATGCGCGGGCGTCGCGATGAGGATCGAGGGCCGGTCCGGCCGGGCACGCTGCGACGGGCGCTGGGCCTGTTCCGGCCGTATCGCCCGCAACTGATCGTTGTTGCGGTTCTTGTTCTCATTATCTCTGCGCTGGGGGTGGCCACGCCGCTCCTGATCCGTGAGGTCATAGACGACGCGATTCCTAATGACGATCGGTCGCTGCTGATCTGGCTGGTGTTTTGGATGATCGCGGCCACGGTGGCGACTGGCGTGTTCAACATGATCGAAGTCTGGCTGAACGTAGGCGTTGGCGTACGGGTGATGCGGGACATTCGGGAGGCCGTGTTCGGGCATCTACAGAAGCAGCCGCTGCGTTTCTTCACGGCGACGCGTACGGGCGATGTGCAGTCCCGGTTGGCGAACGATATTTCGGAGACGCAGTCGGTTGTGACGGACACGATCGCGGCGTTGATCTCCAACTCGGCCACGGTGATCTCTTCAATCATCGCGATGCTGATCATCTCGTGGGAGCTGTCGATCGCGGCGTTGATCCTGGTGCCGTTTTTTGTTGCGCTGACCGTCTACGTTGGGCGAGTACGTCGCAGGCTGACACGGCAGACGCAGGTGGCGATGGCCGACCTGACGGCGCTCACGGGCGAGACGCTTTCGGTCAGCGGTGTTTTGCTGGCGAAGACTTTTGGTCGTCAGCGGGACCACAAAGAACAGTTTGACTCCACCAATGAAGAGCTAATGGTGCTGACGCGGCGGCGAGTTCTGATGGGACGGGCGTTCTTCGTGACGGTACAGACGTTCTTCTCGATTGCACCGGCGGCGGTCTGGTATCTGGGCGGGGTGCTGGTGAGCGGCGAGTCGTCATCGGTGTCGGTGGGTGACATTGTGGCGTTCACTGTGCTTCAAGCGCGGTTGCTATTCCCGCTGGCGGCAATGCTGAACAGGACGGTGGAGATATCGGGCTCGCTCGCGCTATTTGATCGGGTATTTGAGTACCTGGACCTTGATCCAGAGATCACCGACCCACCGGACCCGGTTCCGGTCGACCCAAAGACCGCGAAGGGGCGAGTCAAGTTCGATGCCGTTGGGTTCAAGTACCGGGCAGACGACGCTCCGGATGCGTTTGCGCTGCACGTAGTGTCGTTTGAGGCTGAGCCCGGGCAGCTCACTGCCATCGTGGGGCCGAGCGGGTCCGGGAAGACGACGGTTGGGTATCTGCTGTCGCGGCTCTACGATGTGGATGATGGGCGCGTTGCTATCGATGGTGTGGATATTCGGGACATGTCGCTGGAGGGTCTGAACAGCCTGATTGGGGTGGTGACACAGGATCCGTTCCTGTTCCACACCAGCGTCAAAGAGAACATCAAATACGGCAAGCCCAACGCGTCTGACGAGGAGATGATTGAGGCTGCACAGGCTGCTCAGATACATGACAAGATCATGGAGCTTGAGGACGGATACGAGACGCTTGTGGGTGAGCGCGGGTACCGGATGTCGGGTGGTGAGCGCCAGCGGATTGCCATCGCGCGGGCGCTGCTCAAGGACGCGCCCATCCTGCTGCTGGACGAGCCGACCAATCATCTCGACGTCGATTCCCGCCAATCCCTGGTCCAGGCCATCAATGCATTCAAGGGCGCCGTCGTCATCGTCAGCCNNACGAGGCGACAAGCTCGCTGGATACGCTATCGGAACGGCTGATCCAGAGTGCGTTGTCGGGTGCGATGCTCGGCCGAACCACGATCGCGATAGCTCACAGGCTATCGACGATCATGGCTGCCGAACGAATTCTTGTGTTGGATGACGGCCGAATCACTGAGTCGGGCCGTCATCATGAACTGCTTGCGCAGTCCGGGCTGTACCGGCGGCTCTACGAGGAGCAGTTCCTCGCAGTGCCACCGTCGCCCGATATCGGAACGGATGCCGCGGACTAGACGGTCCGGACGGTGTCAATTTCTGAGTTCCGCTCCAGCGGCGCAACCTCGCCGAACTGGTGCTTGCGCGACCACTCATCTTCGTCGTGCTCCGACTTCATGAAGCGGATGAACTCATCGGCTCGCAGTGCGGGGAACGTGTGTGTCTCCAGCGTGCCGCGGGCGCTCAGGTCCATTGATAGTCGTGTCATGTTCCAGTTGTCTGGAACGTCGAGAATCGTTGCGAAGTCATACTCGTCGAGCAGGGCGTACTGGGCGACGATTTTGAAGCCCTTTGACTCTACTTCGGTGTTCACTTCGTTGATTCGTTCTGGATGTGACTTCACCCGGCTCCGACCTTTGTC
>DBZV01000016.1:0-645 GCA_002311865.1 Dehalococcoidia bacterium UBA1151 | reverse complement strand
GTCAGGTTGGACAGCATCAGATATAGGCCCATTTCGGAATACCTCGTACTCGATCAATAACGTTTTTCGTGATAGCCATATTCAAAATCACGCCTGAATTGGTTATTCCGCACTTACTTAGCAAAACGAATTTTCCAATGTAGACTCGTGCCGTTCGACAGGACGTTCGAATTTGTCAGGAGACCACGTTGAAAATCACCGATATCACCGTTGACCCGCTCAAGATTGGGAGAGCCCTGGTGCGGATCTGGACTGACGAGGGCATTGTTGGAATTGCCGAGGCCGGGCGCAATCCCGGCGTCTTCAAGGCGCACCTGGATGCGACGGTGAAGCCGCTGATGATTGGACAGGATCCGCTGCAGATTGAGCGGCACTGGGAACGGCTTTCGCTGGGTGTTGGCGCTGCGACCGTGCGGCACCCATCGCAGGTGGTCGGCATTATCGACATATGTCTCTGGGATATTCTTGGCAAGGTTGCGGGATTGCCTGTGTACACGCTGATGGGTGGCGCAACCCGGAAGAGCATCCAGCTGTACTGGTCGCAGGGTAGTGGCTGGGAGAAACAGCCTGAGGATATGCGCCGGGATGTTGAGACGGGCCTGGATATGGGGTTTACCGCGTTCAAGATTCGGATGGACTGGAAGG
>DBZV01000078.1:3393-6495 GCA_002311865.1 Dehalococcoidia bacterium UBA1151 | reverse complement strand
CAGACAACCGGGACCACCTCAGTAACACCAGTACGCGGCGAGTCGTGAATTGGTATCGAAGGTGGGCAGCAGTGGATATTGATGTCGCTCAACAACGAATCGTCAACTGGGTACAACGACGGGATAAAAAATCCCAGGAGTCTGAAACCACCGCTGAATCCTCGTTTATCCACCTTGTCCAGGAAGTTGGTCTGCCAGCCTGGTGGGTACCGAACTGTCAAAATTGATAGACCGATAAATTACCGAGCTGTGCGCTCACAACGGCATCGCCGAATAAGCAGTTGTCGATATTGTGCCAGCGCACCGCAGTTTGTGTGAACGAGGCTATCGCGAATAGAGGTACAGACCACGGGACAAACCGACCCGGGCGAAGGCTCGGGGTCCTGGCCTTTGCGGTGATGGTGGAAAGACCGATACAAATACGTGACTGGTAGGCCAGATCGCGATAACGTCTTGCCACCTCGCTCAGCCGGATTAAAAGTTCAAGAAGGATCAGTGAAATGAAAGCTGCAGTACTTCACAAGACCCACGACCCGATCCAGATTGATGATGTAACTCTCGATAATCCGGCCTCCAGTGAGGTCATCGTGAGGACCATGGCCGCCGGCGTCTGCCATTCAGACTTGCATCTGGTCGAAGGGCTGATCACCGCGCCCCTGCCCTGCCTGCTCGGCCACGAATCGGCAGGGATAGTCGAGGAGGTCGGCTCTGGAGTCACCGATTTCAAAGCTGGCGATCACGTAATCGCATGCCTCTCGATCTTCTGCGGCAAGTGCGAGCGATGCCTCTCAGGACGTCCCAACGTCTGCCTAAACCGGCCAGTTCGCGATAGTGCCGACACGCCACGCGTCACGCTAAATGGCGAGCGCGTGGAGCAGTTCGCGAACATCGGCGGCTACGCAGAGCAAATGCTCCTCCACGAAAATACCCTCGTGAAGATCGATAAAGACGTCAGCTTTGAAGTTGCTGCCTTGATCGGCTGCGGCGTCACAACTGGCGTCGGCGCAGTACTCAACACCGCGAAAGTCGAGGCCGGTAGCTCCGTCGCAGTCTTCGGCGTCGGCGGCATAGGCCTATCCGCCATCCAGGGAGCCCGCATCGCGGGCGCCATCAAGATCATCGCCGTAGACCTCGCCGAACACAAACTGGCAAAAGCAATGGAAGTCGGCGCAACACACGTAGTCGACGCCAGCTCCCACGACCCCGTCGAAGCAGTCCGAGACCTCACCGACGGCGGTGTCGACTACGCGTTTGAAGCGGTCGGAATCAAAGAGACCTCAGAACAGGCATACCAGGCCACCCGTGGCGGTGGAGTCTGCACGATCGTCGGCGTGCTCCCCGAAGGCGTCAACATAGAAATCGAAGGCCTATCGCTGCTGAGCGAAAAGCGCCTGCAAGGCTCCTCGATGGGCTCAAACCGATTCCGCATCGACATGCCCCGCTACATAGAGATGTACCGCCAGGGCAACCTCATGGTCAACGAAATCATCACCCGCCGTGGCAACCTGGAAGACATCAACGACCTCTACGCCGCTCAGAAAAACCGAGAAGAAGCCCGCTCAGTAATCCTCTTCGACTAGGTGGATTTGTCCCTTCTCCCGCTGGGAGAGGAAGATATGTCAAACCCGCGCAAACTTCTGCAGCCTGTTATTCCCGCCTACCTCGGCTACGTATATCGACTCTTCGCTATCGATAAACACACCGTGCGGACCGTTGGTGAAGTGGCCAGGACCTTCGCCCTTCTCGCCCCAGCGGCCAATCAGATCGCCGTCCAATGTGCGCAGTTCCACGCCTTCGCCACCCACGATGTGCATCACGCCATGTGAGTCAATCACAGCGTCGTTGGGGCCGGCCACGTCGGACCACTCACGCTGGTACTCGCCTTGGATATCGAATATCTGGCAGCGCCTGTTCGTCCGGTCCATCACGTACACGTTGTCGTCGCTATCCACCAGCACGTGATGCGGCAAGTTGAACGCGCCCGGGCCCGTGCCAGCCTCGCCAGTAATCTCTTCGCCACGCCAAGCCTGGATGAAGACCGGGTCCCCCATGCCGAACGACAAAATGTGTTCGCCGCCTTCGGTGAACCGGTGCACTCGGTTCTGACCGTAGCCGTCTGAAACCCAGATATCGCCGTTGCGAGCCTGCGTGGCCCTGGTGCACATGTTGAACGGCGCGCCGGGAGGCCCAACCACGCCTTCGGTACCCAAACTCATCAACACATCGCCTGAAGTGGAGTACTTCGTGACCGTATGGTGACCACAATCGGCGTGGAAGATTTCGTCATCGCCATTGATCCACAGGCCATGCGGCGACGAGAACGCGCCGTCGTGACGTTTCTCGATCAGCTTTCCGGAGCGGTCGAATACCAGCATGTGGCCCGTGCCCTGCTGAATATTGCCGATTGAGCCGTCGGCACGGGGATCGCGCACCACCGTGTAGATGTTGCCCTGCGAATCGCCCGCAACGTCCGCTGAGACGCCCTCGATCTCATAGTCCGGCCATCCAGCCACGAACTCATACCGGTAATCGCCTGTTCCCCACTCAATCGCCATCGCCTTAGCCCCCCTGTATTTGATTGCCCGTGCGGCAGGCACTTGGAGGCGAGTATAGACCTATGGGTGCAATGGGTGTGGCGTGAAGTGACCGCACATCGTAGTGCGGGCTTCCAGCCCGCACCGAAACCGCGTACAGAAGCGTGTGCGGCGGCCCACCCTAAGCAGTCAGCGCGGCCCGATCCAGATTGAGCGCAGATATGTCCACCGGAGACTTGCCATTCGCAATGAGTCCGGCCATGGCGAAGGCGGTGATTGGTGCGTAGTGGATGCCCTCAGATGCGTGGCCCGCTGCGACGAATACATTGTCCCAACGAGGTGCAGCACCCACATACGGCCTGCCGTCCGGCGTAATCGGCCGCAGACATGCTGTCTGGCCGGATATGCTGGCCGTAGCCACGCGATCCGATAGTGCCGCGCCCTGAGAGAGCAGAAGTTCGCGCGCTTCTGGAGTAGTTGACCGATCGAATCCCACAGACTCTTTGGTCGCTCCAACCGCAGTATCGGTGAGTCGCTTCTTGATGATCGAGCCGGATACTTCAGCCGC
>DBZV01000078.1:0-3335 GCA_002311865.1 Dehalococcoidia bacterium UBA1151 | reverse complement strand
CAGATAAACCAGTTGACCCCGCTGTGGCGTGATCGGCAACGGTGACCCGATCCAGTCTGCCGCGCTACCGGTCCACGGACCCATCGCCAGCAACACTGAAGCACCCGACAACGTTGTCCCATCCTCGAGCGTCACACCTAAGGCAGTGCCATCGGATTCACCGTGCGCCAATCCCATCACTCGACCGGAGACCACCTTCGCTCCGTGCTTTTCCGCTGCCTGCATGGCAGATGCCGTCAGCCGGTACGAATCCAGCGTTGGCTCGTTGTCGGACCGCAACGCTCCAACAATATCTGCAGTCACCCACGGCGTAATCTGCAGCACGTCTTCAGCCGATATCCACTCCATATTCACACCCTCTGACGCACGCTGGGCCTGCCAATCCCGGAGTTCTGTTGCGCCTGCTTCAGTGAGCGCGCACCGCAAGAACGGCGTGTCCGTATAGCCGTGATCGATACCGGTCTCCTCCGGAAGCACGCGGGCCAGCTCACGGTGAAAGTCCAGACTTGCCGGAGATAGCGCCAACATCGCAGCGTCGTTGGTATGCGAATACGGCGTGAGCCACCCCCCGGATTTACCCGATGCGCCACTTGCGATTGCGTCAGCCTCCACCAGCATGACGCTCACACCGTCCTTCGCCAGCGCGTATGCGGTCAGGCATCCGATGACGCCGCCGCCCACGATCAGCACGTCTGTAGATTTGCCAGTAGTCATCTCAACTCCAATTGGTGTGCGCGTCCTCCAAGCCTAATTTAGGAGCGCCAGCGTCCAGACCACGACGATATTGATAAGCGCGATCAGCGTCGCGAGCGAACCCAGGTCTTTTGCCCGTGCGGACAGTTCGCTGTGTTCAAGGCTGATGCGGTCGATAACGGTCTCAATTGCGCTGTTGATCACCTCGACGATCATCGCCAGCAAGATCGACACGATCAGCAGCACTCGTTCTACGCTAGAGTCGCCCAGCCAGATGGCCAGCGGTACTCCCACGGCAAGCAGTATCAACTCCTGCTGGAAGGCTCGCTCGCGGCGAACCATGTACGTGAAGCCCTGCAACGAGTAACGACCCGCGTTCAGCAGGTAAACTGGATTGAGAATTCGAAGTAGACTATTCAATGGATATAACTCGCCAGAGTCACAGGGACACTAGGCCGCGGCGGTCGCGTTCTACGCGCCAGTCTTTCAGGATCTGGCGGTCGTGTTCGAATGCAAGTCCAGGCAGATCACCAACATTGAACATGCGCGCGTCAGACGTCTCGTCACCAGCGCCAATGGTCCCGCCAACCTGAGTGGCGTCGTAGACGGCCAGCACCACCGCACGTCCGACCTCCGAGTAGAGGCCAACGAGCCAGTTGATTCGAGCCACCACGAACGTCTCTTCGACCACTTCGCGCACGGCAGCTTCGGCCACATCTTCACCACGGTTCACGTAGCCGGAGGGGAAGCTCCACTTACCGATATGCGGCTCGATTGCCCGCTTGACCAGGACGATGGAGTCCTCGTGCGACACAATGCAGGCCGCCGCAAGTTTGGGATCCTGATATGCCGGGCGACCGCAGCCGAGACAGAAGGATGGTCCCTCTACTGCCGAGCGCAGTTCCTCGCCACAGAAGGCGCAAAACTTGGGGTCGTGATATCTATGCAATCGAATCTCCATCGAGAATCCAATCGAGCCAATTTAGCATACGGCGTATGCGACTTGCCAAACTAATTACGTGCTCCGAATCCCAAACGACGCCCGCAACCGTGCCGACGCCTCATTCAGCGCCTTGCGGCCATCGGTTAACTTGGCGGGCTGGAGGTTGAAGCCGTGAATCATTCCATCGTACCGAGTGCAGACGGTATCTACGCCTGCAGCCGATAGTGAGGCGGAATACGATTCACCTTCATCGCGGAGTGGGTCGTACTCGGCCGTAATCACGGTGGCGGCCGGCAAGCCTGATAGGTCCGTTGCGCGCAGCACCGACGCCAGCGGGTTGTGCGGGTCGCCGTCCGGTCCGATGTAGTGATCCCAGAACCACTGCATGGAGTCCTGCGTCAGGAAGTAGCCCTCGCCACAACTCTTGTACGAATCAGTCGTGAAATCGTGATCGGTAACCGGAGTAAACAGAACCTGGTGGCACAGCTTCGGACCACCTTCATCGCGCGCCTTGAGCGCTACCGCAGCGGATAGATTGCCGCCCGCCGATGTTCCTGCGACCGCCAGCCTGGACGCGTCACCGCCAAGTTCGCTCGCGTAGTCAGCCATCCATTCCAGGGTCGAGTAACAGTCGTCCAGCGGCTCCGGAAAGCGCACCTCCGGCGACAGGCGATACTCCACGGACACGGCCAGGCACTGCGCGCCGTTCACCAGTCCGCGCATGGAGCCATCTTCTGTGATCACATCGCCCAGCACCCATCCGCCACCGTGGATGCCCAGCAACATGGGTAAGCCGTCATCGTCTGACGGTCGATACACCCGCACCTTCAAGTTGCCTGCCAGACCGGGAATCTCGCGATCCTCAACGTAGTAGACTCGTTCTGGAGCTGGCGCATCAGCTGGTCGCCGATCGACGTGTCCCTGCCGAGCCTGCTCCGGCGTCTGTGTATTGTTCTCCGGAACGCCAAGGCTCCGAATAAACTCCAGCTCAGCTTCGGCCTGTGGATGTAGGGGCATGTGGTTGTACTCGCTCTCGGTGTTGGTAGAGGTGGGGACATTCTAGGCGTGTCAGAAGGCAACGACATCCGTTGGATTATTTCGCCGATGATGATTTTTCTATCACCAGAACGCGATATTATCGCCGATCAGATGGCGGAGCGGAACCAACTCAACGGCGGTGTGGCATGGGGATTTCTGGAAGTCGGCGAATCTATTCGTTAGTTGGGCTAGTGGCTTTGATGGCCCTCGCCAGCGCGGCGTCTCTGGGATTGATGACAGCGGAATCCTCGGCAAATGCAAATGGCACCATCAGCCTGGACAAGGCGTGATATTCAGATTCATCCGTGGTCACCGTAACGGTGCAAGATTCCGATCTTGATACCAGCACGGCCGCGGACACTGCGGTGACATTCGATAACGACGGGGGAGCCCAAACGTTCATGCTGACCCCCAATCTGGCGGACACCAACGGCGATGGCAATGTTAATTCCGATGACTTCTCAGTCAGGTACACCCCCTCAAACGCAACTGCCAATGCCGAAATAGCGGTCATCGTTCTTGATGTCCCATCTGGCATCGTTACTTTGCTCCGCAGATCGGGTGTGGCGCCGGGTGACCTCCCCGGTGGCGCGTTAGCGACGGTTGATCTTCTGGTTTCATCAGAATTCAACACCGTGCAGGTGACCTGCCCCCCGAAAAC
>DBZV01000215.1:29154-29591 GCA_002311865.1 Dehalococcoidia bacterium UBA1151 | reverse complement strand
AACGGAGCCGGTAAAACAACCACTGCGGCGAAACTGGCGCTCAAGATCCGTAAAGATACAAAGCAGGACGTCATGCTGGCTGCCTGTGACTTGCAACGCCCGGCAGCCATCGATCAGCTTGTTCAACTGGGCAAGCAGATCAACATCCCCGTTCACAGTGAAGATCCCGCTGGTAATAGCCCGCTAAAGGTCGCACAGAATGCAATCAAGGCGGCGCGGGCAGCAAATTCCTACTGGCTTATTGTCGATACCGCNNGGTCGAGTCGCGATTGACGATGAGTTGATGGGGGAGTTGGAAGAGCTTCGTGACAAGATCAAACCAGCGGAGACGCTGCTTGTTCTCGACGCGCTCACGGGGCAGGACGCTGTGCGATCGGGGGGCGAGTTCCACTCACGTATCGGTGTCTCTGGAATGATCCTGACCAAGATGGATGGCG
>DBZV01000215.1:0-29080 GCA_002311865.1 Dehalococcoidia bacterium UBA1151 | reverse complement strand
GATCCTGACCAAGATGGATGGCGACTCCCGTGGTGGCGCCGCGCTCTCGATGCGATCGGCTACCGGAGTTCCCATCAAGTACATGGCAACCGGTGAGAAGGTAGATGCGTTTGAGGCGTACCACCCGGATCGACTGGCAGGCCGCATCCTTGGCATGGGCGATGTGGCATCGCTGATTGAAAAGGCTGAGGGTGAAGTCGATTTCGAAGCCGCACAGGAGCTTGAGAAGAAGCTGCGCAAAGCCGAATTTGATATGAACGATCTGTTGGATCAGTTCAAGGCCATTAAAAAGATGGGCTCGATAACAGACATCATGGGTATGATTCCGGGACTCGGTCGAATGAAGGGCAAGCTCAATCCGGCTGATATGGACGATTCCAAGGTCGCTCGTATCGAAGCCATCATCCTGTCCATGACTGCTGATGAGCGCCGGAATCCAAAGATCATCAACGGATCCCGCCGTAAGCGGATAGCCGATGGTAGCGGAACCAGCGCAACCGAGGTGAATCAGCTCATGAACCAGTTCTCGCAGGTTCAGAAGATGATGAAGCGATTCTCCAGAGGCGGCTCCAAGCGCGGCCTGATGGGAATGCTGAGCAAGTAAGTCCCCAAGACTCCCATATCTCGCACGGTTCCGTGGTGTGGCGGCGGGAAACTGATCGGTATTCGTGATTCCGCCAGGCTGGCATGACGGATATCGACAACTCTTGACACCCATTTCACCCACTACGTAACCTTGGGCTAGAAAGAATTAACCGTCTCCGCAGTTCGCGGAGAGAAAAACATCGACAATCAGTCGACGGCCAAAGGATTCCATTATGGAAGCGATCCTGGTTGCCGTCATTGTGGCCTTGGTTGTCTCGATTCCGGCTGGGGCAGGCGGCTTTTACCTGCGAAATGCACTGGCACGCCAGAAGACGAGAGCAGCCTTTGAAGCGGCGCAACAGCAGATCAGACGCGCCGAAGAGCGTTCCAAGGAGATCCTCCTAGAGGCAAAAGAAGAGTCGCTCAAAATGAAGACTGCCGCGGAAGCGGAGTTAAGGTCTAGACGGCAAGATATAGAGAAACACCAACGGAGAGTTGATCAGAGGGAAGAGAACCTAGATAAGCGCAGTTCAAGCCTGGATAGCCAGCGTTCAAATCTGCAAAACAGAGAATCTGAACTGGCTCAGCAGCAGACGGATTTATCGCTAATCAAAGAGAAGGAAGTCGAGCGCCTTGAGCAGATTTCCACGCTCTCTGTTATTGATGCGCGTGAGCAGCTCCTGAAACGAGTTGAGGAAGACATCCAGTTCGATACGGCCCGGATGCTGCGGGACGCCGAACAGGAAGCCCATGAGCGTGCGGACGAGACTGCGCGTGAAATCATTGGCGGCGCGATTCAACGCCTGGCGTCTGACGTTATCTCTGAGCAGTCGGTCTCATCCGTAGCCCTGCCCAACGATGACATGAAGGGCAGGTTGATCGGTCGTGAAGGCCGAAATATCCGGGCCATCGAGGCGGCGACCGGTGCTGATCTCATCATTGATGACACGCCGGAAGCCGTAACAATCTCCTGCTTTGATCCAATCCGCAAAGAAGTTGCACGTCGCTCCCTTGAGCGCATGATTCAGGATGGCCGGATTCACCCGGCTCGCATTGAGGAGATCGTCAGCCGAACCCGTAGTGAGGTGAATGACAACGCGCGTCGGGCCGGTGAAGACGCCCTGCTTGAGGCCAACATTCGTGGGCTGCATCCTGAGCTGACGAAGCTAATGGGACGCCTGAAATTCCGATACTCATACGGTGAGAACGTGCTCCAACACAGCATCGAGGTTTCGCTGCTTGCCGTTCTCATGGGAGCGGAGCTGGGTGCGCGCGTCAACGTGTGCCGCACGGCCGGATTCCTTCACGACATTGGCAAGGCACTTTCGCATGAAGTTGAAGGGCCTCATGCAGAGATCGGTGCCGATACCGTGGGGCGATACGGCGTGTCCGAGCGTATTCAGAAGGCGATTAGAGAACATCATGATCGCCAGATGACCACGCTGGAGTCGTTCATCGTTGCGGCCGCAGACGCGCTCAGCGCAGCCCGACCCGGTGCGCGCCGAGACACTGCGGAGCACTATATACAGCGGCTGGAAGCCCTTGAAAACACCGCTCGTGGATTCGAGGGCGTGGAGCGATGCTTCGCTATCCAGGCTGGCCGTGAGATTCGCGTGATGGTGAGTCCAGAGGTAGTGGATGACGCGAAGGCTGCGATTTTGGCCCGAGATGTTGTTAAGCGCATTGAAGAGACGCTTAGCTACCCGGGACAGATAAAAGTCGTCGTGATTCGTGAGTCACGTTCCATCGAAATCGCGAAGTAGGCGGGCCGGACCGGATGATTCTCCCGATGAACCCGGTCGCGCGCCGTTCCATTCGCCTCAACCCCGTCTACAACCCGAGCAACTTTTCTCGATTGGATGATGTGATTTGACCACCTGGAATGAGGAGTGGGCCGAAGGCTGCCTGCCCCCAATAGTTGATCTGCACCTGCATACCACCGCATCGGATGGAAGGCTTTCGCCGTCCGCGCTAATCGAGCAAATAGCCAGGACAGGCCTCCGCACTGTGGCAATTTGCGATCACGATACGATCGATGGTCTTGATGAGGCGTACGACGCTGTGAGCAGATACCCCGAGCTTGATCTGGTCGCCGGTGTTGAGTTGAGCACCACACTTGGCGAATCTGAAGTTCATATGGTTGGACTGTTTATCGACTATAAGGACCCGCACCTGCTGGAGACTCTCACCGAGTTTCGTGGCAGACGCGAAACTGCTATTCGGCGGTCCGTGAATAAACTCAACGATCTTGGACTTATGATCAAATTTGAGCGGGTGCGAGAGATCGCAGGCGGCACCATCGGCAGGCCGCACATCGCCGATGCGTTGATCGAAGCCGGATATATCAAGACCCGTGACGAGGCATTCGATAAGTACCTTGGCGATGATGGTCCCGCCCGGGCTCGCCGCTCGCCAACCACAACAAAAGAGGGCATTGAGCTAATCCACTCAAGTGGCGGCGTTGCGGTGGTAGCGCATCCGCAGACCGTGAAAGGATTCTTCAATATTGCGGAGCAACTCTCGGATGAAGGCCTGGATGCCATTGAAGCGTTCGCTGAGAAGTACGATTCGAGAGACCGCAAGAAATATTTGGACGTCGCCCGCAAATATGATCTCGTCCCGGTTGGCGGCAGCGATTACCATGCGAAGGACACACCAGACGAAATTTTGCCCGGAGGAATGGACAGGCCGGGTCCAGCGTCAAGCGTTGTTGATGAACTCCAAAGCCGTCGGCCCGTTAGATAGTCGATAGTAAAACATGATGTGGGATACGACATCAGCTGCAGTGATATTCGGCGCCTACTTCATAGGAGCCGTGCCATCGGCATATATCGCCGCCCGTTTCGCCAGCGGCATCGACATCCGATCACATGGCAGTGGAAACATTGGTGTCTCCAACATCTATCGGCAGGGTGGATTCTGGCTTGCTGCGCCGGTTGTGCTTTACGATGTGATCATCAAGGGCGCTGTTCCCATCATCATCGCTTCAGACAAAGTCCTCGATTTAGGATTGGACGTAGAAGTGACCGCCGCCTTTGCCGCGATCATGGGGCATCACTGGTCCGCATTCGTGAAGTTCCGAGGTGGCAGGGGCATGGCCGCAGTGATGGGCGCCATGGTCACCCTGAGCTGGCCTCTGCCGTTCCTGTACGCCCTGCCAGCGCTGTTTGGATTACTGCGCAAAGGTGATAGCGCTATCTGGTGGGCGCTGGCTGCATTGATCCTCCCAATCTGGACGCTCATACTTGGACTGGAGCAGGAAATCACCTGGTTCACCATAGCGTTTCTGGCCGCAATCATCGTGAAGCGGCTCCTTTCGAACCGCAAGATTGGCGGCGAAGCAGATCTTCCAGATATCCCGCTCAGAGAGCTGCTTCGCAACAGACTCCTTTACGATAGGGATATCAGCAATCGGCAGGAATGGATTGACCGTATTCCTAAATAGCCGATTATTTCTGACGAAAGGCACATCGCTTGGTCGATCTGCGCGATCCCGCATACTGTAAAAGGCACCCTCAAACTGAGTCATATCTTGGTTGCTCGAGGTGTGGTGATCTGATCTGTGTGCAGTGCATGGTTCAAACTCCCGTGGGAGCGCGCTGCCCGGATCATGGCGAGGCGATGCGCAATCCCATGACCGAGACTTCCAACACCGAGATGACTCGCGCCATTGCGGTTGGCATTGGAAGTTCAATCGGGCTGCATCTGGTCTACATTGGAATGTTGCTCACCCTTGGGACGATTGGCATCATCCTCGCGATTATCGCCCCCGTGGCGATTGGTTATTTGGTTGGCGAGGCGGTTTATCGCTCGACCGGCTACACAAGAAACAAGAATCTCGCGTGGGTTGCAGCTGGTTCCGTCATTGGCGGATTCGCAATCTTGAGTGCTGTGTTTATTGCCCCACCGGTAGGCGGCTTCGGTGTCCTGATCGGCTCATACATGGCGTACACAAGGGTTAGGCCTTAACGACGCACCGCTATCTGCGTACCCACGGTAGCCGCCGGGCTTGCCCGGCCCTGGGCTGGCTCAGGTAGGCGTTTCATTGAACCGTCACCGTGCATGCCGTTGAGGTGGGGCAAGCCCCACAGCTACCATGAACCTGGCGTGAGGTCGTTAAATGAAAAGGCCGGAGCATTGCTCCGGCCTTTTCGATTCAATTCTGTATAACTCTACTGAGCGGCTGCTCTGCCTATCCTGTCGGCTACGCGCGAGACTCCACGTCCGGCTGCAGGGATGAAGATCCCTTCCATCAGACCGGCGACGAACGCGATCGCGAACACTGCGAGCTGACCTGCCAGGACGCCAGGGCCTGAGCCTGGGAACGCCAGGAAGGCTACGTTTGTCGTGGTCTCCTGATCGGATACCAATGGCAGTGACGCTATTCCCGAACCAAAGATTGAGAATGCTGCCAGTGCAATAATTCCGCCAATAACCGGGCGGGCCAGTCCCAGAAGGAACAGGGCGCCGGCGTCAGTCTGCTGGTACTGGAACGTAACTGTTCGTAGAAGAACGCGGAATGAACTGCCAGCAACCCCAAAGATAACCGCTGCCGCAGGAATCGCGATGGCGGTGCCGAGGAACAGGGTGTCGGCTGCTACAGCCGTCACCGTAATTGCCGCGATGATTCCGTATAGAAGCGCCATGCCACTCAGTGGGGCCAGCACTCTGCGCACCAGTGTGCGTGAGCGAATCATCTCATCAGCGTTATCTTCAAGCGTCGCAATGATGCGATCACCGTCGCGGTCGACATCAATATTGCCAGCCGATGCTCGATCTATCCAGGCCTGCAAGTTCGCAAGAACTTCATCATCATCTTTCAACTTCGCGTTGTTTACGCGTGTGATCAACTGCTCTACCTGGGCAATAAACGGTGCCGCGGCTGCAGCCGGTGATCGACCGCTGGCCTGAGGCGCTGCCTCAGTAAATTCAACAACTTGTCCGCCAGCTTCTGCCATAGCGAACCCCCTCTTTTTCGTTCTTTGGTGAACGTTTTGATTCAACAACCTCTTTAAAGGCTAAACCGCAAATTAGCACGTGGTTGTTCAAGGGGTCAAGAAAGATAGATAATGGGAATTGCGAATTTTTGATTCGCTACACGGTTCGGGTTGGCGAGACGCCGCCCCTAAAAGACCCGATACCTCCCTCTTTCCCTCCACTTCGGTTCAGGCTTTTTGTGTGGAGTGCCTGTAATTTTCTAATGTCAGATATTCAGACTAATCCCATTATCAAAGCCGTAGGTCTGCACAAAGACTACGGTGAATTTCACGCGGTCAAAGGCATCGATTTTGAAGTGATGCCAGGCGAGATCTTCGGAATGCTTGGCCCAAACGGCGCAGGTAAGACGACCACCATGCGCATGCTGTCTAGCGTTTCGCCAATCACCGCGGGCCAGATATTCATCGACGGACTGAACGTTGCGGAGGAGCCGCGCAAGGTTCGTGATCGCATTGGCGTAGTCGCGCAGCACGATGGCCTGGACCCGGACCTGAATGTCCACCAGAATCTGGTCACTTATGCGCGCTACTTCTCCATTACCGGAAAAGCGGCAGAGGACAGGGCGCGGGAGATGCTGGAATTCTTTGGGATGGATCAGCGCGCAGACTCCGGTATTCACACGCTGTCGGGTGGCATGAAGCGGAGATTAACCCTGGCTCGCGCGTTCATGACGCGGCCCAAAGTCTTAATCCTGGACGAGCCATCGACAGGGTTGGACCCACAGGCCCGTAACCGGGTGTGGGAGCAGCTGTTCAGAATCCGAGAGGCTGGCGCGACCATACTCATGTCCACCCACTACATGGAAGAGGCAGCACAGCTCTGTGACCGCCTGGTCATCATGGATTACGGCAAGATTCTTTCGCGCGGCACACCGGACGATCTGGTCATGGAGCATGCAGGCTCCCTCACGGCGGTGATTCGCCCCACCAACGGCAGTGGACCGGCCGTGCGCTCCAAACTTGAGTCAATGGGCAAAGATGTTCGGGAAAGAGGAGCCGCGCTGGTGGTGCATGGCCCGGAGGAACTCCGAAAGGAGTTGGGTCAAATCGATAATGCTGCGGTGAGATTCCGAGTTTCCACACTGGAAGACGTATTCCTGAATCTGACTGGCCGTGAACTGAGGGATGAGTAGGTGGCAACGCTTGCAATGCGGACCGGCCTCGATTTTCGGCCCGCTAATGTTTACGGCGTATGGCTCCGGCACTGGCTGGCATTCAAAGGCGGCTGGCTGGTCGATTCCACCGCGATCGTCATTGAGCCGCTATTCGTGCTGCTCGCCGTCGGATTCGGAATCGGCAAATTTGTGGAAGATATCCAGGGCAACCTGAGTTATCAAGAGTTCGTTGCGCCCGGCATTATCGCTGCCAACGCCATGTGGCCCGCGCTGTTCAACTGCTCCTGGGGCGCATACCAGCGCATGGAGAACCACAAGATTTTCGAGACGATGATCTCCGCACCCGTGAACCTGAGCGAACTGGCTGCTGGAGAGATCGTCTGGGGTGCCACGAGGGCCGCCATGACCACTGCCGCCGTGCTCCTGGTGGCAACACTTCTCGGCCTTATCAACTCCTCTCTGGCGATCCTGATATTGCCGTTGGGATTTCTTGTTGGTCTTGTGTTTGGCGGGATGGGTCTTGTCTACGCCTCTATTGCGCCAACCCAGCACTCAATGATGCTTATATTCACGCTGATTGGCACCCCGATATTCTTTTTCAGCGGGGCGTTCTTCCCAATCGCCTCGCTACACACGGGGCTTCAGCCCATCGCATGGGCAATGCCTTTGACCGGAGCTGTTCACGTCGCGCGGGGACTCTCAACCGGCGACCTGGGCATGAGCCACCTGTACGGTCTTCTCTACATGATTGGACTCGCCAGCGTCTTCTACCCGCTGTCCTTCATGCTCCTGCGCCGAAAGCTAATCATCTAGGCAGCAGGCTAGCGGCAAATTGGCGGCCCCCAGATAGGATCAATAAATATGCCGATTTCAATCGACCGATATAAACCCCAGGCGCTGATCGAAGAAGACTCTGCTCAAGTTGTAGAAGTGCTTCCTGAGGCTGAATACAAAGAGGCCCACCTGCCAGGGGCTATCAACATTCCGCTCACCGAGTTGGATGCCGTATCGACCAGCGCTCTTGCGAAGGATGCTCCGGTAATCGTCTACTGAATGGACGGACTCTGAGATATGAGTCCACGGGCCGCTTGGCGGCTTGAAACGCTGGGATTCACCCGCGTCTACGATTACGTCGCCGGGAAGACCGACTGGGCTGCGGCTGGCCTTCCTCTTGAGGGTGAGACGGCATCAGTCCTGAAGGCCGGAGACGCCCTTCGCGGCAATGATGTGACATGCAGACTGGATGAGACGCTCAAAGTCGTGCAAGAACGAGTAGCTGCGGCAGACGCCAATGTCTGCATCGTCACAACCGCCAATGGGATAGTGCTGGGCCGCATACGCGGTCGCGCCCTGCGTGGCGACCCCGATATGACCGCCGAATCGGCCATGAGTTCTGGACCGAGCACGATACGCCCGGATACCGACCTGGCCGAGGCCGTTGAGTACTACGGTGGTTCGGGCCTAAAGAGTGTGCTGGTAACCGATCAGACAGGGAGGCTGATGGACACCCTATTCATCGACGACGCGCGGAAACTGTTGGGAATCGATACCTGATAAATTATCTGAGGAGATTGGCTCTCAAGTCATGGTCGACAGGGCCGCGCCCGCACAGACCAGTTCGATGATGGGTATGGCTATTCCGACGACCGCGCCTCTATTCGGGCCTTCTGAGCGAGCCTGATGCGCCAGGTCACAAAGGCCGTTGCCGCGAGAACGCCACCAAGTGCGATGACGAACATCCATCCGGCCGCGGTCGTGCCGGTGCGGGACGAGCCGATGACATCCAGACTGAAACGCGCCGTCTCCCGCCCCTCTTCCCCATCTACGCGCACCTCAAGGAGCCAGTTGCCAGGCCTGCTGAATGATCGATTGGGCGGACGGGGGGCGTTGCCAACATAGCTGGTCGGAACTTCCGGGTAGCTAAGCCCCGGACTGAGCCATTCCGGCACTCCGTCCGGGTCTATGGCAACAATTTCCACCGCAACGTCGCTCAACAAGCGCTGATCTGCAACCGACCTGACGTTGACGGTGAAAGCGAATTTGGCAATATTGGGTGGGTCGGGGAGTCCGTAGAGCGAAATATCGTAGGGGCCCTCTCGCAGCGTCCCAAAATGGTGGCCGCGATCCAACGTCTCCTGCGCGGTCGCGACGGAGTACGATAGCGCCGCCGTCACAGTAGCCAAGACGATAGCGGCAATCCCGAGTTTGAACATCAATTTCACAACTCTCATTGTATGTACTGCGAAGCCACTCTGGAGGCCCATTGAATGGCAAATCGAATAGTTCTTCGCGGCGGTCGAGTTCTCGATGCGAAGACGCGATTCGATGCTGTGGCAGACGTAGTAATTTCAGGCGGTATTGTTGAAGACATCGTCGATGAGTACGAAGTGGGCGCGGGCGACGATGTCATCGACGCATCCGGGAAGTGGGTCATTCCCGGCCACATCGATGCCCACGCACACTTTGCCGGCACGTCAGACTTCGGATTTGACTCTGTAATTGGTCTGAAGCAGCTCGCACGGGCTGGTGTGACCACCGCAATCGACCTCGGTGGTTCAATGGACACCCTTTACGACGCCGTGAGGCGTGGCGGCACCGGCATCAACATGGCGTCGCTGATGCGCATCACCCCCAGTGCAAACATCAGTTCCGCAGAGCCCGATCGTGCCGAGTTGGATCAGGTGCTCACGGACGGGCTCGCCACTGGCTCAATCGGTGCCAAGATGTGGGGCGGCTATGATCCGCTAACCCCGGAAGGCACAGCGCGGGTCATCGAAGCGTGCAACACTCTCGGTACCCACGTCGCCTTTCATGTTGGGACCACGGAGACAGGCAGTCGGTTGGACGGCTTGCGAGAGGTTCCTGAGATCCTTGGCGCCAACGGGCGGCTTCACATTGCGCACATCAACGCATACTGTCGTGGCTCCATTCTCGAGCCGCATGAGGAGGTCATCGAGGCGCTGCAGATCATCGAAGAGTTGGGGCCGCGCGTTGTCTCGGAAGTTCACATGGCGGTTCCAAACTTCACCCGTGGCGAATGTGCGCCGGACGGAAGCATCGTAAACGATGTACCTCGCAACTGTCTCCGGCTTCGTGATTACGAAGCAAACATCGATGGCATGCGGGCCGCAATTCGTGATGGCTACGGCTCCGTGGTTATGCTGGTTAATGACAGGCTTGACCTCGTGAGCGGCGCCGCTGGACTGGCCGAGTTCGATCGACTCAAGTCGATGACGCCCATGAGTTTCCCGGTCAACCTTCCGTCAACCGCGTTCGCACTGACCGCGGCGAAAGATGGCGAGGGCAAGTTCGTTGTTGATGCGGTTGCTTCAGACGGAGGAATCCTCCCTCGCAACGTCAACATTGAGCAGACCATTGCAATGGTCAAATTCGGCGCACTGGAACCGCTTGAGGCGGTCGCAAAGCTCAGCTACAACCCCGCCCGCATGTTTGGCCTCACAAACAAAGGCAGGCTCGAGTCCGGCGCTGACGCAGACATCACCGTCGTCAACCCGCAGACCGGCGGTGCAACAGACACTGTAGTAGGCGGCAAAGTGGTCTTGCGCGACGGCTATATCGTCAGCTCTGGCGGCACAATTTTCACCACCGACCGCGGCAAGATCGCAGCCGCAAACTCCGGCATCCCATACGAGATCATCGAGCCACTGCAAGGTCTGATGTATTCGCGGGTTTCCGATCCCAGTTAGAATCTTTCGGTTGGCAGTGAGATACACATACCAAAGGTTAGGGTGATAGGTCCTTTATATGTCAGAGATCAGAACGAACAATGCGAAGAAGAAGCTCAAGAGCGGTGGGACTGTTATCGCTCTTGGTGGAGCTGATTCACCAGAGATAGTCGACATGTTGGGGCCATCTCCCGTCGACGCGTTCTGGTTTGAAGGTGAGCATGGCCCGGTTGATTACGCGGACATTGGCGATCTGACACGGGCCTGCGACCTGTGGGGCAAGACCTCCATTGTCAGGGTTGGCTGGAACGAAGAAAACATCATCTACCGCACGCTGGACCGTGGAGCGCAATCGATCGTTGTGCCGCACATGAAATCTCGTGCGATAGCGGACGAAGTTATTGCGGCCGCCAAATTCGCACCCATCGGGCGACGCGGTATGTGGACCAGCAGACAGGGCTATGGGGTGGACGACTACCTGAAGCGAGCCAACGACGAGACGATGATCGTATGCCTCATTGAGGACTTCGATGCGCTGCCGGAGTTAGATAGCATTCTTGAAGTGGATCAGATTGACGTACTTCTGGTGGCACAGTCTGACTTCTCGCAATCCATGGGACATATTGGCAATCCCGGCCACTCCGAAGCGGTGGCGGCAATTGACGAAACCCTCAAACGAATTGTGGCGTCCGGCACGGTAGCCGGAACCAACGTAACCGCCGAGTCGGCTGGCAAGTACGTAGATATGGGCGTGAGGTTCTTCTACACCAACCTGTCGGACTGGCTCGCCAAAAGCGCTGATAGATTTGCCGCTGCAATTGAGAGCTCCAAATAGCCACTTCAGGCACCAAAAAACTTTGACATCACATTCACATCACGAACATCAGGCGGTTCTAAAACAGATATGAACTTGAAAATCCGAAGGTTCATGCCGTTATTCGCGGCGGTTCTTATTCTGGTCGTTATCGCATGCCGTGGTGGAGCTGGCGTAGGCGATCAGGTGGACGTTCCCGTCTTCACACCCACCGTATCGCCACAAACCTGCCTGAATGATCGGTATCCATCTGACGCACCGCAGTTTGGTACTGACTCTTCGATCGCGTACACAACAACTGCCAGTGGACTGCAGATATTCGATCACGAGATTGGAACCGGGGATGCACCGGTAGCCGGCCTTGGAGTGTCTCTTCACTACACCGGTTTCCTGACCGACGGCTGCGTCTTTGACACCAGCTATATTCGATTTCAGCCAACCCTCTTCGGGCTAAGTCAGCTTGTTGACGGAATGGAAGAAGGCGTTTCAGGAATGCTGGTTGGCGGAAAGCGCCGCATCAGCATTCCGCCTGCCCTTGGCTATCGGGACGCCGGAATTGCTGGACGGATTCCGCCCGGTGCAACAATCATCTTTGAAGTTGAACTCCTGGAGATCGTTGCGTCGGCCGGCTCTGAGCCCGCAGCCATAACTACCGCTGCTGACATCCTGGCTTCTGGCGTCTGTGGGAATCACGATTACCCGTCCGATGCACCGCAGTTTGGTGACGATGACTCATTTGCGTACATGACAACACAAACCGGACTTCAGATCTTCGACCATGAAGTTGGCACTGGTGAGATGCCAAATCCACAGGACGCAGTGATAGTCAACTACACAGGGTTTTTGATCAATGGCTGCATATTTGACACCAGTTACACCCGATCAGGTTCGATAACCTTCCAGTTGAACCAACTAATCCCCGGAATGGCGGAAGGTATGGGGACGATGGCGATAGGCGGGAAACGGCGCATCAGCATCCCGGGTGATCTCGCATACGGGGAGTCAGGAATTTCGGGCCTGATTCCATCCAACGCCACAATCATCTTCGAAGTGGAACTGGTTGACGTAGTGGCGCCCGGTCGCAGGTAATCATGACCGGCGCGTGGACGATCTCGGACGAGGCTCAGAGCCTGCATGATTCCGCGATCGTGATCGATACTCATATCGACACGATCACGCATCTGCTCTGGCACGATCACGAGTTCAATGAGCGCCTGACCGACGCCCGCGTGGATATTCCACTCCTTCGAGAGGGCGGAGTAAACGCTGCCTTCTTTGCGATCTGGGTGGACGACAAGTACGACAAGTACGAAGCCCTCCAGTACACCCTGCGGGGCATCGACGTGATGTTCCGCACCATCGATAATTACCCAGACGATCTGGCGATAGCGCTGACCGCCGCCGACGTTGAGCAGGCGAAGAGTGAAGGCAAAGTGGCAGTGCTGCTCTCCATCGAAGGGGGGCGGGCGTTCTCTGATGATCTGGGCGTGCTGAGGCAGTTGTACAAGCTGGGAATCAGGTCCGCCACCCTCTGTTGGGGTGACGCCACCAGTTGGATTGACTCATGCAACGATGAGCCTCACGGCGGGCTCACCGACTTTGGCCGAACGATAATCGCTGAAATGAATCAGGTCGGTATGATCCCGGATATCTCACATGTCTCCGATAAGGCCTTCTATGATGTGCTTGAGGCATCATCCAGGCCCGTATTTGCCTCGCACTCTTCCTGCCGCGACCTGACGCCTGCGCGTCGCAACATGACGGATGAGATGATCGTTGCACTTGCCGAAAACGGCGGTGTGATCAACATTAATTTTGGCGCTGGCTTCGTGACCCATGAGCCAGCTGACGCGCACCTGGCAAATCTCAACGATTGGGATGACAACGATTACGATGGCTGGGGTCGAATCGGCATCGCCAGTGGCGAGATCGGGCCGCCAATCGACGATCTGATTGATCACTTTGAGCATGCGATCGATCTGGTCGGCGCTGAGCATGTTGGAATAGGTACCGATTTTGACGGCGTGAAGTCGCTGCCTGTCGGAATGGATCACATCGGCAGGCTGCCAATCGTCACTGATCTGCTGCTCAAGCGCGGTCGGTCAGAGGCGGAAGTAACAAACGTGCTTGGGGCAAGCAATATGCGGCTCTTCCGGGAGGTGATGGACTGACGATGGCAAGTTTTGATGTCGTAGTGCGTGGCGGGCATGTACTCGACCCGGACAATGGCACCGATCACATAGCGGACGTTGGCATCAAGTCAGGCAAGATCGATCAAGTGGGTGAAGCCCTGGATACAACCGGCGCCACTATCCACGATGCGGCCGGTCGATACGTCATGCCGGGTCACATCGATATTCACACCCACGTCTCCGCAGTTGTGCAGAGAGGCCTTGACCGCGCCATAGGTTTCAAGATGCTGGCTGAATCTGGCACCACAACTGCGCTGGACCTCAACGGGGAACCCAACAGCTTTGCGGATGGCATGAAACGGCGCGGCGCCGGGATGAATATGGCCACAGTCTTATCACTCGTGCCACACGAGTCGATTCCCGAGGACGACCCGCGACCGAGCGTAGTCCGAGAGGCTCTCGACAAGGCGCTGGTGGATGGCGCAATTGGTCTAAAGATGATCGGTGGCTACCATCCGTTTACGCCCGAATCCACTTCGGACATCATTGAAGTTGCCAACTCTCGGACCGCATGGATCGCGTATCACGTCGGCTCCAAAGACTCTGGAAGCCAGATCGAAGGCCTCCGAGAAGTTCCGGGAATCCTCGGCAACGGGCGTCTCCACGTAGCCCACGTCAACTCCTACACCCGCGGCGTGATCAACAAGGCTGAGGATGAGGTGCGCGAGGCGTTCGACATCCTCCACGGCATGAAAGGCCAGATCATCACCGAGGCCTACCTCGCTCAGATTAACGGCACCAACGGCTTCTGCGATGAAAATGGAAACGTGGTCGCAGATGTCCCGCGCAACTGTCTCCTGCTGCGTGGCTATCCGCTGACTGAAGTTGGAATGCGGCAGGCGTTGCTGGATGGCTACGGATTCGCCCAGATGGAGGATGATGGCCGGGTGATCCTGGTCACCGGAGAAGAGGCGGTCCGGATCTGGGAGGCCGCCGGAACCAACGCCGCGCTGAGCTTCCCGGTGAACCCCGCATCCAGCGCTTTCACACTGACAACAGAGAAAGATGAAAACGGCGAGTTCTATATCGATACCGTGAGCACTGACGGTGGTTCGATGCCACGCAATGTGGCAGTGGAGCGCACGTTTGCGCTGGTATCGTTCGGCGCGCTATCGCGACTTGAGGCGGCGCATAAACTCTCCTGGATGCCATCCAGGGCGATGGGCCTGCTCAACAAAGGCCATTTCACACCTGGCGCAGATGGCGATATCACGGTCGTGGATCCGCTCAGCGGCAAGGCAACTATGTCGCTGGTTGATGGCGAAGTCATCATGAGCGATGGGAAGTCAGTGGCAGACGGAGGGACGTGGCTTGTCACCGCCGAAGGTGAGGCGACAGCGAGCAACAGCGGCCTGAAGCACGAAGTGCTCGATCTCACTCAGTCTAGGTTGTACGCGGGCTGGCGATAGTGCCTGAGCCACGCTCCGATGCGATCTTCTTCGATCTGGACGAGACCCTCATCGACGACGACTTTAACTACGAGTCTTCGATCAAGGCCACGTCTGAAGCGATCTCTCGGGCGTCCGGCCGCGTAAGCCCGTCGAGTGTTGAGCAGGCTTACCGGAAGTATTCAAGTACCTACTGGGGCGCGATGATCGGAGTTCTGGTGGCCCCGTCCGGCAGCAACAGATTGGAAGATATACGCCGCCACGTATGGACGGAGGCCCTCAAAATGGCAGGTGACCCTGATCCATCAATAGTCGGCGTGGCTCTTCTCGCCTATGAGATTGCCAGACGAGAGAATCCAGTTCTTTACCCGGAGACCAACGCAACACTCGCTCGCCTCCAGCCTCACTTCAAGCTGGGAGTGATCACTAACGGCGACCTGGACCAGCAGCAACCAAAACTCGACGCCACTGACTTGCCCCGCTGGTTCCAGAGCATCACCACTCCGGATTGTGGCTATATGAAACCGCAGGTTGAAATATTTGATATCGCCCTCAATAGCCTGAACACAATGGCAGATCGGGCGGTATTTGTTGGTGATTCCATAGTGTGGGATGTGGCCGGTGCGAATGACGCCGGTATCTACTCTGTCTGGATAAATCGAGCTGGTGTTCGTAGGTCGGACGATGATCCCATTCCTGACGCGGAAATAGATTCCCTGAACGGGCTGGACGAGATCGTATTCGGCTGATTAAGGCACATGCGATAACCTGTGCCACGCTCGTCTCCCCAACCAACGGGAATTCCGGCGGGTAATTCGAGGATTCTCAATTGCCAATTCCACAGTCTGATCCGCTAGTCGTCGCTCCAACGCCCACGCCGTTTACCGACACCGACCACATAGACCACGATGCCCTCGCGCAGAACGTTCGCAAGTGGCTCAACACACCGCTCTCAGGCTTCGTGCTCACACAACGGCCAATGGTGAGGAGACGCTGCTCAGCGAGGACGAGAAGGTCTCCATAATTACAACTGTGAACCAGGCAAGATTGGGGGAGCGGTTCGTCATCGCCGGTATCGACGTGGGATCCACGCTGGAGACGCTTCGGCTAGCTGAGCGGTACGCCACCGCGGAGCGGATCTCATCAGAGTACGCATCCCAAGGTCACAGTCGGCTGATGCTGTACGCGAGTACTTCACCGAGGTCGCGGCAAACTCACCCGTGCCTGTGATCGTGATTCACCAGACCTTCAATAGTGGACCCGGCGCGCCGCCCGAGACGATCGGCGAGGTGTGTGGACTGGACAACGTCTTCGGGTATATCACCGATCATGACATCAGGTTTGAGGGGTGGGTACGGCCGGTATTCCCGACCGAGAAGCGATTCTGGATCTGCAACGGCGGACTGCTTGCATACGGTGGGCTGCTGGGCGCAAACGGCGCCTGCATGTGGCTTGGCAACGTGGCGCCGCAACTTGGCATGGACATAATGGCCGCCAGTGCCCAGGGTGACTACCGAACGGCCCGCTGGCTGCAAACCACAGCGTCAATCCTGGACCGGCAGATCGGCCGCTTTGGACTCACCGGCGTCAAAGCAGTACTATCGCTGCTGGGCTACAGCATGAGCGGTCGTCGTCGGCCCTTCCCGGCGGCAGACGATGAGACACGCCAGCAGGTCGAAACAACACTGCGAAACGCGCGGCTGATCGCAGAATGACCATCAGCGGGGGCCGGCAACAGGGGATAGATAGTGATTCGGCCGCTCTACGACAGAGAATCGGTTTTGACGCGGGCAGGCAGGATCTGGAAAGCGCAATCGCGTGGTCCATTCTCAACCACATAAAGTTCATCGATTTCAACTGCGATATCGGCCCGAATCACATCGATAACTGGTCAGACGACCGCATTGAGAACATCAAAGATCTCCTCTCGGACAACAACATTCACGTTGGGATCCACACTCTCTCAGCTGTCAACATCGCAGAGTTCTCGCCGTGCATGTCAAAGGCCGTTGATGACTATCTTGCGGCCAACATTGAGCTGGGTGCGAAGCTTGGAGCAGAGTGGATCACCGTCCACGCCGGGATGCACTTCTCCACCGAAATAGAAGCGCGGCGTGAGGCGTCTATCGACCATCTCAAGCGGGCGACATACTTGGCGGAGGCTCTGGAGCAGAAACTACTGCTGGAAAACCTCAATTTTGAGCCAGATGATGCCGAGGTTCACTATCTTGCGCACACGGTTGAGGAGTGTCTCTGGTACTTCGATGCGATCAGGAAAGACGCCTTTGGCTGGGCGTTCACAGTAAACCACGCCAACCTGGTGCCGGATGGAATTGACGGCTTTCTGAAGGAGTTCGGCATCGACCGAATTGGCTGCGTACGACTGGCCGACAACGATGGAAAGATTGAAGTGCATATGGTTCCCGGCGAAGGGAACATCGACTTCAGGTCCATGTTCCAGCGCTTGGAAGGCGGAGGATACCGTGGCCACTACACCATGGCCTATGGCTCTCCCGAGCAGAAGCTTGAATCACGGGATTGGTTGGTTGGACAGGCCGAAGAGTAACGCACCCCGCCCCGAATCTGAGCGGCGAGCCGCTGATTTCTGGGGATCACGCATATCTTCGCTCGATCGTGTACTGGAAAGGCTGGAAGAGAAGGGCCTGCCAACGAGTCCGTTAACCGTGGAGACCGTGAATAAGATCGACCTTATGCATATGGGTGCAGCAGCGTCCACGGATGAACTGATCAGGCTGGGGCCGATCACCGCTGCCGACCGCGTGCTGGATGCAGGCTGCGGGATCGGTGGAACTTCCCGGCGAGTGGCGAGTTTGACGGGCGCTTCGGTGACCGGCCTCGACATCACACCGGAAGCCATGGAGGCTGCGATCGCGATCAATGCGGCAACGGGCATGAACGATCTGGTGAACATCCACCTCGGCACGAGCACTGCGATGCCGTTCGATGATGGCTCATTCGACGTAGTCCTGGTTCAACACTGCGCGATGCAAATTGAGGCCAAGGCAGATCTGGTCGCTCAGTGTCGTCGCGTGCTTCGCAAGGGCGGCAGATTGCTGTTCCACGATTGGTTCCTCGGCGGGAATCAACCGGTGATATTTCCTGTTCCGTGGGCCGCAGATGAGGATACTTCGTTTCTGGAGCCGCTGGCTGACATGATGGCGCGGCTTGAATCTGCTGGTTTTGTTGTTGAACCGTTCATCGATCAGAAGACGCAAGCTCTGGGCTGGTTGCGGGAGGTTGGAGACCCAATCCGGGAGAGGAAGGAACAGCATCGCGAACTCACTGAAACCCAGATAAATAACCAATCGATTTCAAACACGATGATCCCCAATCTCCGGGATGAGCGATTGCGGGTCGGCTTCCTGATTGCGACAGCCCAATAACGCGATATTTTTCGGCCGTGAGACCGGTTGACCACCCGATTGGCCCGGAATAGCATTTCTATCACAGCATAGACAGATTTTTCGCCACTAATTCTCACCGGGAAGGCCCACGCGTTTGGCAGATTCTGGCACCGGCGCGCACAGACGAACAACCCTCTACAACGCTCACGTAAATCTGGGCGCGAAAATGGTCCCCTCCGCGGGCTGGGAGATGCCGCTTAATTACCCCGGTGGCATCATCTCTGAGGTAAAAGCCGTTCGCTCCAGGGCAGGCATGTTTGATGTCTCCCATATGGCACGTCTCAGATTTTCCGGCCCGGGCGCAGTTTCGTTCCTCGATACCGTCCTCAGCGCCAACGTTGCCAGCATGCGAATTGGCCGCTCGAAATACCATGTCATTTGTGATGAGGATGGCGGAATTATCGATGATGCTCTCGTCTACCGCATCGCCGACGAAGAGTGTCTGCTGATAGTCAACGCAGGCAACGCCGATGAGGTAATGGACTGGATCAACCCCCGCCTTGAAGCCCACGGCAACGTCCAGATGTTCAATTACACGGACCAGGTTGGGATGATCGCCGTGCAGGGACCGGAAGCCGCGGCAATTCTCGACAAGATATCGGAGACGCTAGTCTCAGCCATCAGAGCGTTCCAGATTGGTGAAGTCTCGATTGCTGGCGCCTACATGAGGGCGGCGCGCACTGGCTATACGGGTGAGGATGGCTTTGAAGTGATGCCCCCACGTGAGGCGATGCAAAAAATATGGGCAGCATTCCGTGACGCGGGCATCGAACCGTGCGGCCTGGGTGCTCGAGATGTATTGCGACTTGAGGCGGGGCTCATGCTCCACGGCACGGATATCTCTCGTGATAACAATCCGTACGAGGCAGGTCTTGAGCGCTTTGTACACATAACCAGTCCCGGATACGTGGCCCATGACGCCCTCGCGCGACTGAGGGCCCAGGGAACCCACCGAATCATGGTGGGATTCAAGATGGTTGGAAGAGGCATTCCACGCAACGGGCAAGCTATTTCCAAGAGCGGGGAGACCGTTGGAATCGTCACATCGGGGACGCACTCGCCCACGCTTGATGCAAACATAGGCATGGGCTACGTTGACCGGCGATTCGCGGCGGTTTCAACGCGGTTCGAAATCGACGTTAGAGGCCGACTTATCGAGGCGGAAGTAACTCCGCTGCCGTTCTACTCCAGCCGCAAGTGCTGATCAGGTATTCGCAGGAGCAGTCCTGCATCAAAATCACAGACAGACACCAGTTGAAAGACCAATGGAAAGAGATCATATGACCCCGGACGATCGAAAGTATTCCAAAGAGCACGAGTGGGCGCGTGTCGATGGCAATGTGGCGACGGTTGGTATTACTAAATTCGCGGCTGAATCCCTTGGCGATGTTGTCTTCGTCGATCTGCCTGAAGTTGGCTCTACAATCGAGCAATTCAACAAGTTCGGGGAGATCGAATCGGTCAAAGCCGTCAGTGACCTCTTCTCGCCCGTATCGGGCACCATCACCGAGCGCAACGACTCCGCCATCGATGACCCCGAAACGGTAAACAAGAGTCCCTATGATGAGGGCTGGTTGCTCAAGATCGAGCTAAGCACACTGTCGGGACTCGACGATTTGATGTCCGCTGGCGCGTACGATCAGCTCACTGCCGAAGAAGGCTAGGGATAGCGCATTTGACCACCGCGAATCCCTCTGGCGGCTCTCCCTCCACATTCATTCCCAATACCGATGACGATCAAAGAGCGATGCTGGACGCGATTGGCGTAGCGGACTTCGAAGACCTCATCAGCGATGTGCCGGAGGCGCACCGGCATCCCGATCTGGACCTTCGCGCGGCCGCCCATGAGATGTCGCTGGCTTCCGAACTGGCCACTCTTGCTGCAACGAACTATGTACCTGGTGACTACGCCTGCTTCCTTGGCTCAGGCGCCTATCGACACTACGTCCCTGCCGTCGCCCGGAAAGTGGCAAACCGTGGCGAGTTCATGACCTCATATACTCCATACCAGCCAGAGGTCGCACAGGGGTCGTTGCAGGTCGCATTTGAGTTCCAGACCATGGTCAGCCACCTCATGGGCCTTCCAGTGGCCAACGCCGGAATGTACGACGGCCCAACGGCGTTCGCAGAGGCCGCGCTCATGGCGGCTCGCCTCACAAAGCGCGCCAAGGTCATCGCCCTCGATAGCGTTGACGAACGGAATATTGATGTCTTTCGTTCGTACTCCCACTACCAGGGCATCGAGATCGTCAGAGCATCATCAAGCAGTCTCATCGTGCCTGTTGATGCAGCGTGCGTCATGGTGCAGTCGCCAAATGTAGCCGGCGTAATTGAAGATATGACCGCGATAGCAGCAGCGGCGCACTGGCCGTTGCATCGGTCAATCCAATGTCACTTGGGATGTTCAAGTCGCCCGGTGAGTGCGACGTGGATATCGCAACCGGAGAAGGTCAGCCGCTGGGCGTTCCGCTCGGCTTCGGTGGGCCATACGTTGGCCTTTTCACGTGCAAAGATGCGCTCAAGCGACAACTTCCCGGCCGCATCGTTGGAAAGACAACCGATACCAACGGCGAGACCGGCTACGTGCTCACGCTCCAAACCAGGGAACAGCACATTCGCCGAGAGCGTGCCACGTCAAACATCTGCACCAGCACGCAGCTGATTGCACTGATGGTGGCCGCATACCTTGCAACGCTTGGAAAGCAAGGGCTGCGTGAGACCGCAGAGCTCTGTTACCAGAAAGCCCACTACGCGGCGTCACAGATCGACGCTCTAGATGGCTACTCACTGGCATCTGATGGGACTTTCTTCAACGAGTTCGTGATCAGCTGCCGGGAGCCGGTGCAGTCGACGCTGGACGCACTTCTTGAGCACAAGATCATCGGTGGAGCGGACGCCAGTGAACGCGTGGCAAACGGCATTGTGTTTGCGCTGACCGAACAGAACACACGCGCCGAGATCGATCGTCTCGTCGCGGCGCTCGATGAGATCGGGAGCGCGTCCTGATGAGCAGCGTGGACCGACGACTCCTGATGGATCGGAGCGTCGCTGGCCGGCGCGCCGTAACAGTTCCTGAGCCAGACGTTCCGCTGACGCCACTGCCGGACGCAAGTCTGTTGCGGGACGATCTTCAACTGCCGGAGGTAACCGAGGGCGAAGTAGTCCGCTACTTCTCGCTGCTCAGCCAGCTAAATTTCTCTATCGATACTCAGTACTACCCGCTGGGCAGTTGCACGATGAAGTACAACCCCAAGCTGAACGACGAAATGGCGAGCTTGCCCGGCTTTTCTGAGATCCACCCGCTCCAACGCGATCATACGGTGCAGGGCGCTCTGCAGATTCTCCACGAGCTGCAAGACATGCTTGGGGAGATCACGGGATTACCATCCGTCAGCGTCGACCCTCTCGCCGGCGCTCAGGGCGAATTTGCTGGCCTTCTCATCGCGCGTGCATTCCACGAGGATCGCGACGAGGGCGAACAGCGGAACGTCGCACTGATACCGGACAGTGCCCATGGCACGAACCCGGCGTCCGCTGCGATGGCCGGGCTGGAAGTTGTCACGGTGCCCTCAGATGAGCACGGCAACGTCTCCGTGGAAGATCTTCGAAACCTGGCTGACAAGCGAACCGCCGTGTTCATGCTCACCATCCCCAACACCGTTGGTTTGTTCGAGCCAAACATCCTGGAGATCACGAAGATCATTCATGATGCAGGCGGACTTGTTTACGCCGATGGCGCCAACCTCAACGCCCTCCTTGGACTGGCAAAGCTGGGCTACCTGGGCTTCGATATCGCCCACTCCAACCTGCACAAGACCTTCTCAACGCCTCACGGTGGTGGTGGCCCGGGATCCGGCCCCGTGCTGGTGACAGATGAACTCGCAAAATACCTGCCTACGCCGGTGGTAGGGGAAGTGGACGGCAAATTCTCGCTCGTGTCACCAGAGCGCACGGTAGGCAGGCTCAACGGCTTCCAGGGCAGTTTTGGCATCGTCGTCCGCGCCTACACATATATTCGCCTCATGGGGCTGGAAGGCATCAAAGCGATCGCTCGCAATGCGATCATCAACGCCAACTATATTCAGTCGCAGCTGAAGGATGATTTCGATGTGGCGTACGATCGATATTGCATGCATGAGACCGTCATGAGCGCCCGTCGACAGAAGGCCAACGGCGTTAGCGCTCTGGACGTGGCAAAGCGGCTCATCGACTATGGCATCCACCCGCCCACCATGTACTTCCCGCTCATCGTCCCGGAAGCGCTGATGATCGAGCCAACGGAGACCGAGAGCAAAGAGACCCTGGATGCGTTCATCGCGGTGATGAAGACGATTGCAGCAGAAGCCCAGGAATCACCCGAGTTGCTTCACTCCGCACCGCACCATGCCGCCAACACACGCCTCGATGAGGCGACCGCAGCGCGAAAGCCCATTCTGCGCGGGTCTGATGAGGCCGCGGATTAGGTAAGCGACTTGTTGGTTGCGGAACATATTTCTGTAGTCACTCGGACGATCCGCTATGGTCCTGGTAGCCGAGGGGCTTGCCTCTCCATGGTTGAATCCACGCACACCGTCGTTCACGCGCTTGGCCGGGCAAGCCCGGCGCCTACCAGGGTCACGATGGGTGTAAACCTAAGTCAGCGCCGCTCCGCCATCCACATTCAACACAGCTCCGGTGATCATCGATGCCTCATCTGAGCACAAGAATAGCGCCGCGTACGCGATGTCTGCCGGTGTCTGGAGGCGGCCCAGAGGAGTGCCAGCCAGACGGCGCTCGTAGTTCTCAGGATTCTCAAGCGATGTCGACCAGTCGTTCCGGGAGTGCGGGTTATCGCCCCGAATGAACGGTGTGTCTACGTGGCCCGGGCTGATGGCGTTGCAGCGTGTTCCCTGCGAGGCGAATCCCAGTGCCACGTTCTTGGTCAGGCCAATGATCGCCGTCTTGCTGATGGTGTAACCACTGGAGCCGCCGTGCTTAGTTGACGCTAGCGAGCCGATGTTCAGGATGGCGCCACCGCCACCTCGTGCAAGGGCTGGGCCTGCGGTTCGGCAACCGATGTACGCGGCGTTCAGATTTACATCGATGATGTTGCGGTATTGATCGATTGTTAGCTCATCAAATCCAACTCTGACGTTAGTGCCTGCGACGTTGCAGAGGATATTGAGACCGCCAAATCGCTCTTCAGTAAAGTTCACGGCGGCCTGCCACTGGCTCTCATCACGAACATCAAGCTGCACGAATGCCGCCTCCCCACCAGCTGGATTGATCTCCCCGATAACCACCTCAGCTTTTTCCGACTGCATATCGGCAATGACCACTTTTGCGCCTTCGGATGAAAACAGTCGCGCCTGGCCCTCGCCAATGCCGCTTGCTCCGCCTGTAATCAGTGCTACCTTGCCGTCCAACCTGCCGGGCATCCGAACCTCCGAAATATATTGCGATTTGCCGAGTTGCTTGAGTTGAAGGGAATTGTGCGACTCACTATCTGGCGACGCAAGTAGCCTAGGCATTGGAGAAGGCACCCTGTGATGCGAAAAGCCTGCAAGGTGCGATACTTACTTTGCAGATTTCAAGGAGCAACGGGGAGTCATGACAACCACGACGTCAAACAAGACAGACGAGCAGTCTTCGCATTCCGAAGAGCCGGAAGTTGTTCGGGAGTTCGTGAAGTACAACTTCTTCAAGCTAGATCGTGCATGGCGCCAGCTTGATGGAGATGTGAAGCAGGCGCATAAGGCCGAGTTTGCTGCAATCGTGGAAGAGATCGCTGACAATTCGTGGGTTCGGAGCTATAGCACGGTTGGATTTCGCGCCGACTGCGATCTGATGATCAGGCAAATATCGTCCGATGCAGACGACTTCCGCTCCACCATGACTCGCCTGGAATCCAGCGGTTTGGGCCACTATCTTGATCAGGCATATTCCTACCTGGGGATGACTCGCCAGTCGCCATATCGGACGTCGCATAGCCATCCTGAGTTGGATGGCAAAGATGACCGCAGCTGGGATCTTAAGTACTTCGTCGTGTACCCCATGGTGAAAAAGCGAGAGTGGTATCAGAAGTCCAAAGAAGATCGTCAGTCGATGATGATCGAGCACTTCAAGGTTGGTCACCGGTACCCGTCAATCAAGATCAACACGGCATACTCATTTGGTCTTGATGATCAAGAGTTTTTGGTGGCGTTTGAAACCGATGTGCTTGCGGACTTCCTGGACCTTGTTCAGGAGCTGCGCACAGTGGAAGCGGGCTTCTACACGGAGCGTGAGATTCCGATCTTCACCACGGCGCTAATGCCAATCAAAGATGCTCTTGAAGCGCTGGGATCCTGAGAACAACCGTTGATAATAGATCAAAGGCCTATCAAAAAAGCCCCCGGTACCCCGAGGGCTTTTTCATCGGGACGATCTGCTTAGCCAGTGCCCATCGTGGTGTTTACGCCGGGCTCAGATGCCAGGTAGTCATAGTTGTAGTTGAGTGGGATGTATTCCTGCTGATCGTCAGGAACCGTATCTTCAGGGAATATTGCATTCACGGGACAAACTGGCTCACATGCTGCGCAGTCAATGCACTCATCCGGGCTGATGAACAGCATGTTGTCTCCCTCTTTGGAGTAGATGCAGTCAACAGGGCAAACATCCACGCAGGCGCCATCTATGACGTCCACGCATGGACCGGTGATGATGTATGTCATCCGAGCGATTTTCCTCCCGGCAAGTTCCGGAGTCCGGAGCCAGTTCAAATATGTTCAATCAATATGCAATCGATTATAGGCACGTCAGCTTGCTACAGTCCACAGTCAACAGCTTCATTCGATCTGATTACTGCCTACGTGAACTGGCGCTGCGCCGTGACCGCGGCGAGATTACAGGTTCCCGATTGATCCGGCAATGCCAACGGTACTGGGACACATTAGACTGGATTCTTACCATTATCCGCCCACCGCTTGGGATGAATCATTTGGAGGCGATGTGAATGACGGGTAGGACCGCTCTTGTGACTGGCGGAGCGGGGTTTATTGGCTCTCATCTTGTGGACAGGCTTGTCCGGGATGGAATGAATGTCGCCATCATCGACGACTTCTCTACGGGCAAGCGTTCTAACCTGAACGAAGCCGCCGAACTTTATGATATTGATATTTGTGATGAGAATCTTGTTGAGGTCATCAAGGAGATATCTCCTGATATCGTGTACCACCTCGCCGCGCAGATCAGCGTATCGATATCCACTCGTGAGCCGGTCGATGATGCGCGCATCAATATCATGGGCCTTTTGAACCTGCTTGAAGCACTGCGAGCAACGAAACTCCCACGCTTCATCTTTGCTTCCACTGGCGGCGCAATCTACGGAGAGCCAGAACGGAATCCAGTCTCTGAGACTGACCCGTGCAGGCCTGAATCACCATACGCAGCATCCAAACTGGCCGCGGAAGGCTATCTTGGCACATACAAGGCGGCATATGGATTGGACTACTCAATCGTCCGACTGGGCAACGTGTACGGGCCTCGCCAGGAGCCGCATGGTGAAGCCGGTGTGATCGCCATCTTCGCCCGGGCGATGATCGCAAACTGCCCCGTCAAGATTTTCGGCGATGGAAAGGACGAGCGAGACTACGTCTATGTATCGGACATAGTTGAAGGGTTCCTGAAGGCATCAGAGAAGGGCGGCTCGACCGTCTATAACCTGGGTTCCGGTATTGGCACGAACACGAATGATCTGGCGGCGCGGCTAATTGCGCTCACGGAGACCAGCGTAAGGCCTGAGGATGGCCCACCAAGACCAGGTGACATCCATATGGTCAGACTCAATCCCGAGAAGGCGCGCGAGCAGCTGGGCTGGGAGGTCACTGTTGATCTGGACGAAGGAATGAAATCCACCGTGGATTTCTTCCGGGATGAGGCCCGCGACAGTAGGGAATCCTGAGTGTGAGCATTGCCTCGCGAATGGCGGTTCCGCTGGATGGTTCCGTCTTATCGGAGTCTTCCATTCCTCTGGCGATCAAACTCGCTGGCTCAGAATCATCGGACTACATCTTCATATCAATCGCGCCGTCCGCCTCAGGAGAAGCCGGCCTCTCGGAGGGCCAATCATATCGGTGGCAAACAAACACCGAGATACCTCAGGGTGTTCTGAGTAAATCTCAAGCAACCGTCGCCCACTACCTCGCTAGGATTGCGGGCAAATTCCCTGGAATTTCTCCCACGCTGGTCGTCGGGGCCGGAGATGCAGCGACGGAAATCGAACGGCTGGCTGGTGAGCACGCTGCGGACCTTGTGGCTATCGCCTCAAGAGGGCGCTCTGGCATGGCTCGAGACTTGCTGGGCAGCGTCACGGCCAGGCTCCTGCAGATCAGCCGATGTCCAGTCCTGGTGACGCAACCCGGTGTTGAAGAACTCAGAGCCGCTACTTCACAGAACCTCAAGTCTCTGATCATCCCGCTGGACGGCTCTGAACTTTCGGAGAGCGCCATCGAGTACGGGGGACAGCTTGCCTCAAAATTAAGTATCCCTGTGCATCTCATCAGGTGCGTTAGATACCCAACGCTTAGCGCGAGCGGGAACGAAATGGGCTTTGAACCGGGCTTGCTGGTTGGAGTTTCCAACCTTGAGTCTTCGGCCGACGAGTACTTGCAAGACCACGCGGCAATCCTCTCGTCGATGGGCGTGGACGCGGCGTGCATAGTGGAAGCGGGCCATCCGCGTAACCGGATCATTGAGTTGGCTAACGGGCTACCGGGCCCACTCATTGTGATGTCCAGCCACGGCTCGACAGGACTGACTCGGTGGGCGTTGGGAAGCGTGGCAGACGGCCTACTCAGTACCAGCACGGTACCTGTGCTCCTACTCCCTCAGCGCCAGTCCCATGTTTAGTCTTAGCGGGGTGTCGTAACCTCTATGGTAGTGGGCGATTACCGATAGGGTTCGATCTTGATGTGCCCGTCCGCTCGTGAAGTTGTAGGCCAATGCCTGATTCCTCCAAGCAAAACGTTTTGATTGTTGACGACGAAGCTTCGTCAGACCTCATGCGGTCAATTCGGAGGCATCTCGATCTGGCGGGCTACAAGACATCTATTATTGAGCCGGATATTGCGCATCCAACCGGTGACGACTTTGAATTGGAGGCAATTCACGCTGTTGAGGTGCAACAGCCAGCCGCAGTGATTCTGGATGTGCGATTCGGCGAGCACCCGGATGATCAATTCAAAGGCCTTGCTATCCTCAAAAAGCTGATTGACGCAACGCCAGATCTTCCGATTTTGGTATTCAGTCAGTACGCCTCTGGCCCGTACCGCGAGACCGCCGTCGCGGCCAGCCTGAACGCAAACGCCCCGGTTGACTTCATCGACAAGTTCGCCAGCCCGGAAGAGGTGGTGCTACGGCTCAGGCGGCTGATTGGCGTGGCGCCGGAAACCCTGAAGATAGGCAGCGACTATATTGTGGACGTTAAGAAGCGGATCGTCTTTGGGGTCGTCGGTGGACAGCAAGAGCCAATCAGGCAGATCCAGGGAATGAAATTCGAGATACTGGTTGAGTTGTCGAATTCCTGGTACCGAAGTCCTGGGGAGCTTGTGCCCTACTGGAAACTTGAGGGGTTCTCTGAGGGGGATGACTCACGCGCATCGCTCCGTGTGCGTGTTCGTGAGATCAAGGACGCGCTTGGCAACGCTACAGGCAAGCATCTTGGGCCCGATGATTTGATCGTGAGCGTAAGAGGGCGGGGCTACATACTTGTTCCCCCGCGTGACTAGTCGTGCTCGATTAGAAACATGACCACCCCAATGACATATCCACCCCCCGAGCCGGGAAGCCAGGAGTCTGCGGCATCTAATTCCATCACACAGATTCGGCGTGGTCTCATCTACGGAGGAGGCGTCCTCTTAGTCATCGGCGTCATCGTAGTAGTCATTGGACAGGTGTTCGGCGACACACTCGATACTGAGTTGTGGCTTGTGGAACCGCTTATAGCGATCGGAAGCGTGATGGTCATCGGTGGCCTGATCTTCTTTTCGCTCGTGCATCTCAGCGCCCTGAAGCCAGAACCGCCCCCCGAGCAGATGGCCAACGTCAGGGAGTGGGCCGACCTCACGCAGCAGTATTTTGATACGTTTGGGCACGACCTTGAACGTCCGCTTCGGAGAATTCTTGGCAAAGAACGTGAGCTGCGCGCCCGCATTGAGGCGTCCGGGAATAACGCAGACGAATACGTGACTGATCTGCTGGACGAGATAGAGCAGCAGGCACCTAACTTCCGACTCATGATGGCAAATATCCAGGTCCTAGTTGAGCTGGAAGACAAGGACTCCACCCCTCAGATCTACGCTGTGGCTCCGGCGCGGATCATTGGAAACATTGCAGACCGATACTCCACGCTGGCTAGCGAGCAGGGGATTGAGATTATCTGGTGGTCGGAGCCGGAGGATTTCGGCGTTGAACTCTCCACCGGCGGCGCCATTGATCACATCGTTACCAACCTGGTGGACAACGCCGTTCGTTACGCTGAGGGGAAGATTGAGATTCAACTTAGCAAGACTGATTCAGACTTCGTAATCAAAGTCTGGGATGATGGCCCGGGAATTCCTGAGGAGTATCTCCCGCACGTATTCGAACGAGGCTGGACGCCACAGCTGGCAAGTCAGGAAGAGCGGACCAGTTCCGGTCTCGGCTTACATATTGCCAGCACGTTGGCAGGCCGGTCTAACGGTGGACTAACGGTGGCGAGTATCACCGCGCCCAGCGAGGATCACTACACAGCGTTTGAGCTCACACTCCCAAGATTGTCAGCTGCAGATTCAACCGCGAACGCCAGTAAATCTGAAGCGTTCGGGGGGGGGGAACCACTGGCTGAACAGAATGAGGTCGGCATGGCGGAACAAAATGGCA
>DBZV01000017.1 GCA_002311865.1 Dehalococcoidia bacterium UBA1151 | reverse complement strand
GAAGTCCGTGCCCGGCACGCAGCAGAAATCCTACACTCGATGGGCGGAAATCTCACGATGTATGTGGCCGGCTCGGATGCGCGCGTGAAGGCGGCATCGCCTTCAGTAGGAGGCTCAGGCTTTCGCACCTATTCCCGTTACGGTTTGCCGCCGCAAATTAGAAACGTAAAAGGGGATCTTGAACTGTTTCGCCGTACCATGGGCTACCAGTTTTACGCTCCTCGGATTACTGCGCCACTTCTGCATCTGGGTGCGAGTAACGATTTCCACGGGCAAATGGATGCGACCTATGCGACCGGTGCACAGGTCAAGAAAACGCTCATCCGCTCCCTCCTTTCAGAGGCCAAATCTGTTCTAACTTCGCTTACCACCGTGATTGTTATTGATCGTTTCTGATTGTTATTGATCGCTATCGATCACAAAGGCAAGCAGAAAAGCCGTGGGTTAAACCAATGAGGCAACTCAATACCGGAAGAACCTCGCGCTTGCTTGGGAGATTCATTGCCGTTCGTTTGGCTTCGTCGGAATCGTCAACAACAACGGTATCCCAGAGATCAAAGGTGATTGCGTGAATCGACGGACTCATCGCTGCCATTCCTCTTACGCGAGAATTCGTGCTCGCTTCGGATCGTACAACGGCCTGAGCGACACCTTGGCAGGTACGCGTCGTCCAGACACATCGATCTCGTAACTGCCATCCATCACCCACTCCCGTGAAATTGGTTCCGTACCACGGACATATCCCAACCCAATCGCTCCCCCGAGCGCGTGACCGTACGCTCCAGAAGAGATGTACCCGACGCAGACTCCATCTCGATAGATCGGTTCGTCGTGCCAGAGCGTCTCCGCTGGATCCTCAAGGAGAAAACTCGCCAGTCGCTTACTGACTCCTGTCTCCTTCTGTCGAAGGAGAGCCTCACGACCTAGGAACGGCTCTGCCTTGTCCCAGGCCAAGGCAAAACCAAGGCCCGCTTCCAGAGGAGTGTCGTCGATGGAGACGTCAGAGCCCCAGGCTCGGTAGCCCTTCTCAAGTCGGAGGGAATTGATGGCGTAATGGCCTGCGTTGAGCAGGCCGAGATCATCACCAACCTCACGAATCGCCGTGTAGACCTTGATCGCTTCTGAAACCGGTACGTGCAGTTCCCAACCCAGTTCACCGACGTAGGTGATTCTTGCCGCGCGAACAATTGCCCCACCGATCTGAATCTCGCGAGTTGAACCGAATGGAAAATCATCAAGATCCGCATCGGTCACACGCTGGAGAAGTTCACGCGAGTTCGGGCCCATGACGCTGATCACACTCAGATCTTTGGTTATGTCGCGTAAGGAAATTCGCTCTCCATCACGAACGTTTCGTCGAATCCAATCCTGGTCGCGGATCGTCTGCGAGGTTGCAGTAATGAGGTAATACGCATCCTCAGCGGTTCTCACAATGCTCAGGTCCGACTCGAAGGTTCCACGCTGGTTGAACATCCCCGTATAGGTGATCCGGCCAATTTCCGAATCCATGTCCGCGCCGCAGAGGCGTTGAAGCAGAGACAGTGCGTCTGGCCCCTCGAGCATGAACTTCGAGAAGGACGTCTGGTCGAAGATAGCAACTTTCTCGCGGGCAGCCATGTGTTCGCAAGCATGGGCCTCAAACCAGTTCTGAATCCCGAAGGCGTATTCGATGATCGGCTTGTCACCCTGAAGCGCGAAGAAGAGCGGACGTTCCAGTCCCATCTTGGCCCCAAAGCATGCTCCCTGTTCCTTGAGTGTCTCGTGCAACGGGGAAAGACGTCGATCTCGCCCAGTCTGGAACTCGCGATTCGGCCACGCCATCTGATAGTGCAGACCAAGCACCTCGGTCACACGATTCCGTAAATACTCAATGTCGTTTTGTTCGTGAGTGAATCGCCGGATGTCTACCGACCACAAGTCCATCGGCGGCTCTCCGCCTTCCATCCACTCGGCAAGCACCTTGCCAGCGCCTCCTGCGCAGGCGATTCCCGCAGAGTTAAATCCAGCTGCGACATAGAGGTTACCCAGTGTCGGCGTGTCTCCAAGAATGAACTGGTTGTCCGGCGTGAAACTCTCCGGACCATTCACAAACTTCGCGAAGCCGCTGGTCTCCAGAGCCGGAATACGCCTCTTGCCCTCCTCAAGGGGAGATTCAAACTTCTCCCAGTCCTCCTCCAAGAGTTGGAAACTGAAGTCGGCCGGAATGGTCTTGATCATCCATGGTTTGGTGTATGCCTGAAATGCTCCTAGGAGCACCGCATTGTCCTCACCGCGGAAGTAAATCGCTCCATCTGGATCGCGTGTGCAGGGCATCTCATCCCAGGCACTTTCAATTGGGTTTGAAACGGCGTAATGGTGTTCAACGGGATAAAGTGGAATGTCCACACCGCACATCAACCCGAGTTCTCGGGTCCACATGCCTCCGCAGAGCACAACGTACTCCGCCTCAATGGGCCCCTGGTTGGTGGCCACTCCGGTGACACGGCCATTGCGGTGCTCCACGTTCGTGACTCGCACGCCCTCCAGAATCTGGACGCCCCGAGCGGCCGCACCCTTTGCCAAAGCCGTCGCGGTGTCCTTGGGAACGACCTTTCCGTCGCCGGGCAGCCAAGCCGCGCCCAGCAGATCGTCCGATCGCATGATCGAGCACTTCTCTCCTGCCGCCTCGGCATCAATCATCATTGCCTCAACCCCGAGGTACTCAGCCAGGGCGACGCTTCGGTGCAGTTGGCGCATGCGATCCTGTGTGCGGGCAACGATCAGCGAGCCCACCTGTTTCCAGCCTGTTGAGTGCCCGGTCTCCTCTTGGAGCGAGGAGTAGAGTTGGACGCTGTATTCGTTGATGCGCGTCATGCTGCTGGAGGTTCGCAGCCGACCCACCATGCCAGCAGCATGCCAGGTGGTACCACCAGCAAGAGCATTCTGCTCAAGCAGCGTGATGTCTTTCCAGCCGAGTTTCGCCAAGTGGTATGCGACGCTAGAGCCGACAATACCCCCTCCCACCACGACAACACGAACGTGTGACGGAACTTGGTTCGAATGGTCAGGGATAACAGGCATAAGAGGCTCCAAATTCAAATACTAATCGAACCCACGTCCCGTTTCCACTTTTTCAGCAACTTAGAATTAATTGCTGGAATTCCTGCCGATGATCGCCCTGCTCGCTCTCCCAGAGCTCATCGAGGAGGACCGATGGATCGTCGCGACCTTTCTCCTGGCATAGAATCCCTAGGGCGATGGAAGCTCCGCGTGCAAGGCGGCTTGGAACAACCCCAGCCTCCGCGGCAAGTAACAT
>DBZV01000082.1:6163-10619 GCA_002311865.1 Dehalococcoidia bacterium UBA1151 | reverse complement strand
TGCATCTGCACATGTTGCCACTACAACTGTTGGAGCAATGGCCGTAAATGCGGCCGTATTTATCGTTGCGCCATCAAGTGTCACAGCATTAGCAGCTCCACTAATCGTGACCCCCGCCGCGGCCGCGGTGGTTGTGGTATTTGAGAAGCCACTTGGGCCATCTCCCAGTATTGCCCCGGTTGCGATGATTTCAACAATGTACTCAAACCCGTTTAGCAGACTTAAAGATGTGTTGTCATCTGTGAACGTGAGCGTTGACGAGGCAGCAGACGTTGTTGCCGTGCCAATCAGCTTGTCACTGGAAGCTGCTCCATCGCTGTCATCGTCACGGAACAGCTTCAAGGTGTAAAACAACACCGTGTCATCGTTGGCCGCCGCTGCCGTCCACGAAACAGCCACCTCTGTGTCGCCACCGTTTGCAGTGATGCTTGTGGGTGCGGCCACGGATTCCTCGCTAGTAATCGTGAATTCCGAGAAGTGATCCACCAGCACACCAAGCGTGAACTCACTGCGTCCGCCACCAATTGATGTCTCCGAGAGAATCGTTCCACCCGATACGTAGTCGACGCCGTCGACAGTTGCGGTCAATCCAACCCGCTCACGTGGGGAGATCTCACCAGGAGTCTCCAGGTAGACGAATGGCCTAGAAGAACTGGCATCGACAGTGTAACCCTCAGTTACTAACTGAAGCACAACCGGTACAGACAGGTTGATCCGCTGGTTCGGGTCCCCAATGGTTACCGTTTTTGCATCCCCAGCGGGGAGGTCATCGGGCTGCTCTGTTTCCCTTGGCGGCAACAACTCATCAGGTAGCTCCTGGCCCTCTGTGGGCTCAAACGTTACCCCCTCCGGAATTTCGACAAACGCCGTCACACCACTGATGTCTCCCTCTGTACCTTCAGAACTCAGGATAAATCGCGTGGGGCTGGTGGCTGCCGCAATAAGGTTGAGACCATCTGTCACAACCTCGTCTTCCACGATGTCGGCCGGGTCTACGATCTCCGTGACTTCAAAGGTTGGGCTTAGTGGCCCTGTGCTTGTAGCGTCAGTCACCTGGAATTGATATATACCAGGATCAAGCGTTGTTGGAACAATCACATCGATGCTGAATCCTGAAACGTTCAACGGCGTCAGGATGCTTCCGTTTCCAACAATCTCCACCGAAGCCGCACCACCAAGGCTTTCTCCAAACAAGGTAATCGTTGGGCCGGTACCCTCCGCGACAGATACCTGGGATAGCTTCCTTACGATTGGTGGGGAGATCTGCGGATCAATAGTGATCGAATCACTTGACGGGGCAGATATGCCATCTTGTGTAACCACGATGACGTTATAAGTCTTAGCTGGCAATCCCGGGAAGATCTTGGCGGTCAACGTAGTCCCGCCCGGACTCTCGTCTAAGACTCCAAGTCGAATTCCCCTTGTCCGATCTGTCGGAACAAGGAACACAGCGCTAACATTGACCAAGTTCGTGCCGGTAATTGTCAGATCCCCACTCTCGCTGTTATCTGTGACGTCATCGGTCGCAGTTGTAATCGTCGGCAGGTTTGCAGCTGTCATAGAACGCAGGAATATTCCGGTCTTACCAGGCACCATCACGGAAGAGCTGGCACTAATTAAGCTCACATTGCCCGGCTCGCCGGCACTGTAGTAGCGGGTACCACCGGAAATGCCAAGCACCATAACGGTGAACGTGGCTGTTCTGGGTGTGACGAGCAGGCTAAAGCGACCAGAGAACGGGTCAATTCCCCCGGTGAACTCCGATGTTTGACCGGTCGCGACAACCGTAGCTCCTGCGAGGTCAGATGCGCGGACTAGACCACGGATAGTCGTCGGGGTTTCGGTCCTGGACAGGGTCAGCGTCGCCGGATCGGAGACGTTTCCAGCCGGATCAGATTGTGTGACAAATAGGCTGTGGCTCACGTTCTCAAACAACGGCACAGGTACGTTTTGGCTAGCGCCCGTGGCCAGAACCCTCACTGTAAAAGCACCGCCCGCCACCGTTATCACGTTATCGGCATCACCGGTTACCGGCAGTGGGAAGTATGTGGCTCTTGTTGACGTAGATCCAATCCCCAGCACCGGTGCGCTTGGTGGTGTTGCGTCTTGCTCAATCGTTCGATATACAACCGCTGAGTTTCCTCCACCCGCAGCGTCTGTGACGATAATTTCCAGATCGTTCGTATCATCTGCGACCAGGTTGACCGCGAGGAGGTCGAAGAGCCCCGAGCTAGTTCCAGAAGTATTCTGGTTACCTGGAGCCGCGGCATTGTTAGTAACCGTGTAGGTGAGGCCAGCTTCCTCCGCCCTCAATATGAGAATCACCGTCAATTCGCTGGTTGGTGATGCGGGAATCGAAACGAACGGTATTGCGGGCGGCTCAAGGCCAACTGCCGGCTTCGACACAGTCGTGTGCAATAGCGGGGCCGACCGGTTTCCAGCAGTGTCAGTCAGTGTAATTACCAGATCGTTATCAACTGGACTGACGAATGTACCTATCTTTAGAGGTACGTCTACGACGATAGTCCCGCCCGACGATGGAGCACGCGTCACAATCGTCGTACCACCAGTGATGCGGAGTATGCCGCTTTCACCAATTCCAAGGGTCAGCCTGACCGCCGCGGCGGTAGTAGTTGTCGCACCATTGGTCAACGTCGGTGCGTCGGGGGTAGTGGTGTCTGATGTCACGCTTACTGCTGTGGCAGGGGACGTGTTTCCAGCGAAGTCCTTTGAGGTAACGGACAGCGAGTTGAGTCCTTCACTCAGCGGGACCGTGATAACTGACGCAAATCCAAATACCACAGCGCTGACATCAGAGGCGCCACCAGTTACCGCTAGGGTGGTGTATGGCTCCGCGAAGATTGTGAGGTTCACGAACACATTCGTGGTCAATGCCGGAGTTGAGAGTACGAAAGGAGCAACCGGGGGTATTGCGTCGATGAATATGACGCCTACGAGCGTTCGCGCCGCTACACTGCCCGCGAGCGCTGTGATCTCAACAGTGGCGGGACCACTAACTTGAGTTGATCCGTCTATCGTCAACGGAATTGGTACGGTCACCGCACTCGTAGTCCCTACGGCAAACTGAGTTGTAGTGGACTTACCATTTGCAAGAACAACACGAATCACAAACGCGTCAGTAGTCGCAAAGCTTCCACCTGAGGCAGGTAGCAATCCAATGGAGGTCGTGGCTTGGCCCGTCGCCCGTGGCAATGGGGTAACCACGGTTGGCTTGCCTGGCGAGATAGCTTGCGGCGTAGATGTTGCACTTGTAGACGCGCTCTGACCAACATCATTGATCGCATACAAACGGATCGTGTACGTTGTGCCATTGGTCAGGTTGCCTTCCTGAACCACGTTGCTGCGTGCCGCGATCAGACGATCAGAAGTTGTCGACGTGCCATCGAGCACTACCAGACGCAGGTTCGTCAGTGGAGAGCCCCCATCGTCGCCAGGAGGACTCACTTCGATCAAGAGTCTAGTATTACCTTCTCTGATTGCCACAATTATTGGAGTGGCTGGGACGGTACCGGGCACGAACTTGCTGGACAGACCAGTTTCGCCAGTTCCCGCGCTGTTTACCGCGGCAATACGAGCGCGGTATGTGGTGCCGTTGGTCAGGCCACCGACGATGGCGGAAGTTGTGGCCGTGGTAGTTGCGAAGGATGCTCCGCCACCAGTCGGAATTATCTCAATGTTGTAGGCAGTTATGGTGTTTCCACCGTCCTCCAACGGCTCAGTCCATTCCAGGGACACCTGTGAGCCGCCCGGCGTTGGCACGATAAACAGAGGCTTGCTGGGAACAGCTATGGGTGTTGTACTCGTACCCTTAAGAATATTTATCCCAGCTTCACCCACCGCGTTGATCGCTCTTATGCCAACGATGTACTGTGTGCCGTTGACAAGCCCGCTAAGCGTTGCAGATCTACTTGATCCGGGCACAGAAACATCATCATCAAAGGCGGATCCATCGGGGGAAGCGGTCACCCGGTACGACGTTATTTGACTTCCTCCGTCACCAGGTATGCCTCCCACAGCTAGTGGGGCGGACCATTCCACCAACAGACTTTTGCTACCGGGCGTGACGGTCTCGTTCGTAGGTGCAAACGGAGGAGCCGCCGGAATTACAAAGTTAGATAGTGCAGATGGGGCACCGTCGCCCACAGCGTTGGTGGCAATGACGTCAAATCGATAAATCTCACCCAGCGCCAGGACATCGCCCGTAAACGTTACCGTCAGGGTTAACCCGTCAGGAGTGGAGATAGTTGATGAAGCAGCCGCAGAGTTCTGGGGAATCGGCCGGACCAAGTACGACGTGATCGCAGATCCGCCGTCAGATCGCGGGGCCGTCCAACTGACCGTAACCGTCGTGGTGGAGACATACGTTGCTGCCGCGATCACATCTGTCGGTTGACCCGGAGCGCCAATGTCGGGAATGGTGCCGGCGGTAGATGGG
>DBZV01000082.1:5773-6036 GCA_002311865.1 Dehalococcoidia bacterium UBA1151 | reverse complement strand
TGGTGTTGAAGAGGAGTTCGTTCCAGCCCATGCGCCGTTGAACCCGCCCGCCGCGAGCGCGATAAAAGACGCGACGAGAATCGCAAAGATCCATCGACTCGAGAAGAATGCTATTTGCATTGTTGGGTTTTCGCCCCGCCCTTAAGTTTTAGTTCTATAGATGTTTATCGTGAGATTATTTTGAGCCAATGACTACACACTGCGCGCTCGTGCAGAGCGCTCCACCTCAATGAAGGCGACCCGGGAAAACATCGCCCCCGGCC
>DBZV01000082.1:0-5612 GCA_002311865.1 Dehalococcoidia bacterium UBA1151 | reverse complement strand
CCCTCATCCTGAGCGCAAATTTATTGACGCTCTGGCGTGAGCTGTTCTATTCATCTCAGATACGATAAGCACCTCACGGAACCCAGGTCACAACCCTCTATCACCCTTCAACGGCTGCCCAAAATCGCCTGCCTCCACAATCCATCTGCGCAGACAATTCCCATCGCCATCAAGTGCTGCTATTGTTCGCGAGTCCACTGCCTTGAAGCGGCAACATATTAACTACCCGTTTACGGAACCTTTACGAAAGGTATTTCATGGACCTTGGCATTGCTGGAAAAACTGCATTCATCACCGGTGGCAGCAGGGGGTTGGGACGTGAAGCCGCCCTTGCGCTGGCCGCAGAGGGTGTAAACGTGGCCGTATGTGCCCGTGGTGAGGACGGACTAAAAAAAATTCAGGGCGATTTAGAGGCCCTTGACGTCAACGCTGTGGCATTCCAGGCAGATCTTGGCGATGATGGGGCCACCGATAAGGCGCTAGCCACGGTTGTTGAGGGCCTGGGTAATGTGGACATCCTGGTAAATAACGTTGGTGGAAGCATGGGCACCGCTGGTGTGCTGGACAGCTCCGAAGAAGACTTCCAGAAAGTATTTGATCTCAACCTGTGGGCAACGGTGCGGTTGATGAAGCTTGCTGCGCCGGGCATGAAAGATCGTGGCTGGGGCCGAATCGTCAACATCGCCTCAATATTTGGTCGCGAGCATGGAGGCACTGCCCCCTACATGGCTGCAAAGGCCAGCGTGATTGCGGTAACCAAGCATCTGGCCCTTGAGCTTGCGCCAACCGGTGTTTGCGTGAACTCAATCGCACCCGGGTCGATCAAGCATGACCAGGGTAGCTGGGAGCGCTTCGTAGACAACAACTCAACTGAAGTGGTGGACGAGTTCATCTCACGAAATATGCCGATGGGCAAGTTTGGCTGGCCGGAGCCGGTTGGAGCCACGGTGGCATTCCTGGCTTCACAACAGGCTGGATTGATTCTTGGAGCTTGTATCAACGTGGATGGCGGTCAGTCACACAACCTTTATTGATATTGAACAGACCCGAGCGCAGCTACCGCAGACGCCCCTGCGAATTATCGTGGGTAGGCGCGATTAGCTCGGAGGCGACGCTAGCGCGGAGCAACCTCTGGCACTCCCAGGTCAACATCAAGTGTGCGTTCTGCCCACCTGCCTACTCGCAGCAGTCGCTCCTCCTCAAACCCGCGGGCAATGAACTGGACGCCCAACGGCAATCCCACCGGGTTCAACGCCGTCGGAATGTTCAGCGCGGGCAAACCGGCGGTTGTCCAGGGAGCCTGGAACGCGGGGTTGCCGGTTGTCTCCGGCGTTGGAGCAACCGCGGGTGTGGCGGGTGACAGTAGAGCATCAAACGCGCCGCCAATGGCGTCTTCCATGTCGCGCCTGAACCGTCGCCGCAATTGCTGCGCTTGAACATACGCAGACGATGGAATCAGCTGCCCTGCTTCAATCCGCGAACGGACGTTGGGAGCAAAATCGATCGCACGCTGACTGTGGATCTCTCGATGTACCTGTGCGGCCTCTGAGTAGTCAATGATCACCTGGGCTTCATTGATGCCAAGAACAGAGTCCGGCAGATCGATGAAATCCACAATTGCCCCGGCGCCGGCCAGAGCTTCGCTCACCTGATGCAGGTTGGCCTTGGTCTCCAGATCAGCCAGATCCGCAAATGGCCCCGCGACGATCCCAATGCGCGGAGTCCACGCGAGATCTTCGTAGTCCAACGATAACGTAGACGATGTTGGCGGTCGATTTGCTGACCCCGGATCGCGTGGATCGTAGCCGGAGAGGGCATCCAGCATGATCGCGGCATCCCGCACCTCCCGCGTCATCCAACCCAGCGTGTCCAGCGTCCAGCTCACCGGAAACACGCCCCATCTGGAGACGCGCCCATATGTTGGTTTGAGGCCCACAATCCCGTTGTAGGCGGCAGGCCTGTTGACCGAGCCAGCGGTCTGAGATCCGGTCGCCACCGGGCACATGCCCACAGCAACAGCCACCGATGAGCCGCTGCTTGATCCGCCGGGCGTTCGACCCTGGTTCCACGGATTCAGTGTGACGCTTGGATCACCGGATGCAAACTCAGTTGTCACGGTTTTACCGAGGATGATTGCGCCTGATGCTTTCAACGCCTCCACCGCGGCACAGTCATACTCCGGGATGAAATTCGCGTAGACACGAGAACCCATGCTGGTGCGCATTCCGTTGGTGAAGTAGATATCTTTCAGTCCCACCGGGATTCCATGAAGCGGACCCCGCACGCCGTTTTTTGTGATCTCGTTGGTGGCTGCGTGGGCTGTCTCCATCGCACCTGGTCGATCAATCGTCTCCCAAGCACGCAACCTTGGCTCAAGCATCTCAATCACATCAAGACAGTCTTGAACCAGTTCTACCGGTGAAAGATCTCCCCTGGCAATCTGCCTGGCGGCCTGTGAAATCGTCAGAGATGATGGCCTACTCACTGGTGTTCCCTTGACTCGCCGTCTCGGGGTCGACGCCAAACTCGCTCAGGAACGCTCCCGGCGTATCTGTATGATCGAACTTAAACAGGCTCAATCGGGCGATCGAGTCGGATGTCTTTCTTAACGTGTCCTCAATCTCGGCGGTTCGCTCCTCACCCCAGCGAACGACCGATGCTTCACGGATTTTCAGATAGGCGCGCGCACGGGCCTCCTCAAGCGTGTTCATCTCTGACATATGTGAAACCTCACCACCAGTCGCGCCAATCCGAACATTAAAAACATCGCCCGGGCATTTTAGCCCGGGCGATGTAATGAGTGCTGGGTGGTCGGCTAGGCTACTTCCACGACTGCGCCGGCATCTTCAAGCTTGGTCTTGGCCTCATCTGCCTCATCCTTGCTCACTGCTTCCTTCACTGGCTTCGGTGCAGCCTCAACAAGGTCCTTGGCCTCTTTGAGACCAAGCGGTGTGAGCTCACGGACCGCCTTGATAACTGCGATCTTGTTGGCGCCAAACTCCTTGAGAATCACGTCAAACTCAGACTGCTCCTCTTCAGGCTTGACCTCTTCTGGGGCTGCTGCTGCAACTCCCATAGGAGCCGCGGCTGATACTCCGAACTCGTCTTCCAGAGCTTTTACAAGCTCCGAAAGATCGATAACGGACATCTGCTTGATCTCTGCAATTAGTTCGTCTTTGGACATTGCCATTGTGTGTGTTTCCTTATCCTCTCGTGGCTGCATTTTTGGAAATGCATTTTGTTTCAGTTTGTTAGATCACTGGATCCAGGGACGTTGAGGCTATGCCTCGTCTTCGCCCCCTTCGCCTTCAGGCTTTTCCTCTGCTTCAGAGTCATCGACAGAAGAGTCGCTTTCTTCTTTTTCTATCGCCGGTTCTTCTTCCGTCGCGGCCGGCGCGAGTTCTGAGATTCGCTGCAGCACCACGGCCAGACCACGCACCGGTCCTGCCAGTACCGTTGCCAATCCGCGAACAGGTGCGTTCATCTGGCCCATCAACATCGCAAGCAGAACGTCCCGGCTCGGTAGTTTGGCCAACGCCACAAGCTGCGCCGTTGTCAGAATATTCCCGTCCATGAGGGCGCCGCGAATTTCCATCTCAACTCTTGCATCATCAAGATGTTCTACCAGAGATTTTGCAGCCCCTGATGGATCATCCATTGTGTAGACCCAGCCAACTGGCCCATCGATCAGATCTTTCATTTCTGGCTTGCCAATCTCATCGGCAGCCAGTCTTGAAAGTGTGTTCTTGCTAATCCGGTATCGAGCGCCGTTTTTTCGCAACGCTGCACGTAGAGCGTTCATTTCCGTCACGCTCAGACCGCGATAATCAGTACTGATTAGCACGCGCGCGTCAGTGAAAAGAGTCTTCAGATCTTCCACTTCACTAACGCTACGAGTAGTCGGCATAGGCCCTCAACCTCTCCCTTTTGATCCTGTTGGAGGATCCCAATAAAAAAACCCGGGCCTAGACCCGGGTTCAGGGACACTTACCGTTTCAGGTGATCTGTGTCTAAAGTTCCCGGCCTCGGCAGGCGCTTTCGCATTACGTTCCCGATGAGTCGGGACCACCCGCAGTCTACGGCCGATTATTCACTTATTAATAGTGCGCCATGAGGCACACCTTTGATTATACAGTCAGTGTTTCCAGCTCGGAAAGATCAAGGTTGATGCCGGGGCCCATCGTGGTGGCCAGTGTGGCCTTCTTGATGAGTTGGCCTTTGATGGCATCCGGCTTTGCTTTGTTCAAGGTAGTGACAACCATCTTCAGGTTCTCTACCAGTGCTTCCTCTTCAAAGCTCACCTTGCCAATTGCCGTGTGGATCACTGCCGTCTTGTCCATTCGAATCTCGACACGACCCTTGCGCGCTTCGTCAATTGCATCAGCAATCGCATCCGGTTGAACCACCGTGCCGGTACGCGGATTGGGCATAAGGCCCTTCCGACCCAGATAGCGGCCCAGTCGACCGATCTTCCCCATCTGATCTGGAGTCGCAATCGCAACTTCAAAGTCGGCCCAGCCATCTTCAATCTGCTTGATGATGGCGTCATCAGACACATAGTCAGCACCCGCTTCTCGTGCGGCGTCGGCAGTGGAGCCTTCAGCAAATACCAGCACGCGGACGTTCTTGCCGGTCCCGTGCGGAAGGCTCACTATCTCTCGGACTTGCTGTTCTGCATGGCGAACATCAGCAGAGGTGGTGATGTGAAGCTCTACAGTCTCGTCAAACTTTGCAAACGCAGACTTCTTCGCCAGAGCCACCGCAGCTTCCACGGATTTTGCGCTCTCACCCACCGCGATCGCGGCCTTTTTGAAATTCTTACCCTGTTTCGTCATTTGAGAACCGACTCCCTAACCTCGGACCATCAAGCCCATGGAGCGGGCCGTGCCTTCAACTATCTTCATGGCACCTTCAATGTCGATGGCGTTCAGATCCTCCATCTTTGTCTCGGCGATCTTGCGTATGGCTTCGCGAGAAACCGCGCCAACCGTCTCTGCGCCCGTAGCCCCTGCTCCCTTTTCTACTCCGGCCGCTTTCCTCAGAAGGTCAGAAGCTGGCGGGCTCTTCGTAATGAAGATGAACGAGCGGTCAGCGAAGACCGTGATCTCAACCGGAATGATTGCGCCGCCCTGCTGGGCAGTTCGTTCGTTATAGGACTTTACGAACTCCATGATGTTCACGCCATGCTGACCCAGCGCGGGGCCTACCGGCGGCGCGGGTGATGCAGCACCTGCCTGAATCTGAAGCTTGATTAATCCGACTACTTTCTTGGCCACTCTGTCTCTCTAGTCTCGATCTCGAATATACGTTTATTCGTTATGAGGGGCTGTTGGAGCCCCTAACCCTTTTCTATCTGCAAAAAGTCCAGTTCCACCGGCGTTTCACGCCCGAAGAAAGAGACCAGGACACGGACTTTACCGTGGCCTTCATCAACCGTTTCAACCGTACCCATGAAGTCCGCGAATGGTCCGTCCTTGATGCGTACTGAATCGCCCGCCGCAAAGCCAACGTTCACTCTTGGCTGCTCAGAGTGCATCTGGCTGAGAATACGCTCAACCTCTGCATCCTCCAGCGGCACCGGCTTGGGACGCTTGTCGCGCTCGTCCTCGGCG
>DBZV01000180.1:2396-2561 GCA_002311865.1 Dehalococcoidia bacterium UBA1151 | reverse complement strand
GGTGATTCTTCATGAATTTAAGCATGGCCGTTGTCCTGAGAACTGGTAAGTGTCCACTGGACAACGGAAATCACACAGCGCGTCGCGAATACTGCGGCAGGGAGTCATTTCGCCGTATATAACGAATATAGCCGGCCTTGAACTGACCAGCTATATATCACAAAC
>DBZV01000180.1:0-2272 GCA_002311865.1 Dehalococcoidia bacterium UBA1151 | reverse complement strand
TCCCAAAGCAGGTGCGCTACCAGGCTGCGCCACTCCCCGACTGCGTCAATTCTATAGAGTGAAACGCCCCCTCACCTACCCAATTGCGTGACTTTATGTATGATTCCCGTCTGGACTAGAGGGCTGACTATGGCAGATTCAGACTCCCGCATCGAGATGGTGACGCAAGTTCTCGATGCCATGAACAAGCACAACCCGGTGGCGGCGGCACGGAACTTCACTGAGACGTGCGTACTGGATTCACACCGGGGTCCATACCCGCACGGGCAGCGCTTCTCCGGCAAGTCGGCCGTGGAAGGTGCGTTCAGGAGCTTCTTCAACCGTGTGCCCGACGCCGTTATCGCAGACCCTGAAATCCTGGCTGTCGACGAACGGGTATTCGTTCTCGCGAAGATGACTGGTCGGTCGATGACTGGCGAGCGGCTGAACCAGAACATCTGCGAAATCTACGAGTTCGATGACGACCAGATTAGCCGCCTCGATACGTACTGGAAACGACCCGACCGGCATTGACGACCCGGCAGCTACGCGTCGATTTCCATACGCATTCGCGATTCGCGATCTCGACGAGTCCGTCGCTGGATATCAAGACCCTCTCCGAAGCCGCGAAACGCAAAGGTCTGGACGTTCTCACGACGGGCGACTTCACTCACCCGGTGTGGCGTGATGAGTTGAAAGATGACCTCTCCGAGTCTGGCGATGGTTTGTACGTGTCTGCCAAGGGGACGCACTTCATCCTGGGGACGGAGATCTCTTGCGTGTTCAAGCAAAACGACCGCGGGCGACGGGTTCACGTCCTGGTTCTCGTGCCAGATTTCCGGGCCGCCGATGCGCTGTCCGATCGGCTTGGCGAACTGGCGCGGCTGGAGAGCGATGGGCGGCCGATCATCAAGATATCGGCGCTCAATCTGGCGCTAATGGTGTGGGATGTGGATGATCGGTCGGTAATCATCCCTGCGCATGTTTGGACTCCCTGGTACGGGCTACTTGGCTCGAAGTCGGGATTCGACTCGATTGAAGAGGCGTTCGGTGAGTATTCGGACCGCATTCGTGCCGTCGAGAGCGGCCTTTCGAGCGACCCGGCGATGAACTGGCGGATTGGTGAGCTGGACGACCGCGCTATCGTCTCGTTCTCAGACGCGCACTCGCCGGGGACGATGGGGCGCGAGTTCACCGTTGTCACCAGCGATATGACCTTCGACGGCCTGAGTGCGGCGATTCAGGGCGGCGGCATTGTGGAGACGGTGGAGTTCTTCCCCGAGAACGGCAAATACCACCTCAACGGGCATCGGAAGTGCAACGTAATCCTTGAGCCGGATGAGACACCATCAGATGGTCGATGCCCGGTGTGCCGTCGACCGCTCACCCTTGGCGTTGTACAGCGCATCGACGACCTGGCGGTGCGGCCGACACAGGTGTCGATGACAGCGGGTGGGCTGATCGAGAGCCCTGATTCACGCCCACCCTTCAGGCGGCTGGTTCGGCTCAATGAGGTGCTATCGGAAGCATCGGGAGTTGGACCAAATACGAAGACTGTTGGTCGAACTGCCGACGCACTTGTGGCGGAGCTGGGGAGTGAGTTCGATATGCTGCTGAACGCCAGTGAGTCGGACATTGAGGCGGCATCGAACGAGCGGGTGGCCGCAGCAATCCTGGCAGTGCGGCGAGGTGATGTGGAGATCACTCCCGGCTACGATGGCCAGCACGGAAAAGTGACGATTACGCTTTAGGGGTTGCAAGCCGACATGCTCCCTCGCCCTCTGGGAGCCCTTCGGCTCAGCTCAGGACGGGCAAGTTGGAGTGAGGGTGCGGTTGACTGGGAGGCGTTCATGCCTAAATGGGGTGTATACCTTGAGATTCCCCGTTCATGTTGCTCCCTCCAGCAAGTCACCCTGAGGTAGGAGGCTCCGCGACTGACGTGAGGGCGTTTGCCAGTTACAGACGTGCATGTTGGTTGTATCGCCGAATCCGCCACATCATACCCAAGCGCGCTGCTAGATGAATCGTGGGCGCGATGCAATACCGGCAAAGACCCTCACGCGGGGCTCAGGGTGGCAGTGCGGTGGGCACTAGTTTCGAGATACCTGTGTGCGCACACCTCATCCGTCACCCTGAGGAGGGAGGTTCTGCGACTGACGCGAGGGCGTTTGCATGTATCGCGGTTCCGAATGACACATTGAGCCTAAGTCCACGTATTACAGCATCCTGATGGCTGTTCAACCGCCCATGAATCCATGACTGGCAAAGGCCCTCACGCGGGGCTCAGGGTGAC
>DBZV01000026.1:9536-11394 GCA_002311865.1 Dehalococcoidia bacterium UBA1151 | reverse complement strand
AGGATGGCTTTGCTCGCGAGCGGCCACCCGTAATGGGTTGCATGAAGCCTTATTCCGGCGGATAGTCCGCTGCACGGAGAACGGCCACACCAAATGCACAGGAGCGGAATGATGAAGGTTGGATGGATTGGCGCTGGGAATATGGGGAATCCTATGGCGGTGAATATGCTGCCTGCAGCGTCCGAGTTCAGGGTGCATGACATCCGGCCAGAGGTGACGGCGAACTTGCAGGAGATGGGGGCGGAGTGGTCGGATTCACCGGCTCAGATGGCGCGCGATTCGGATGTTGTGGTGATGTCGTTGCCGATGCCTCATCACGTTGAGGCGGTGTGTCTGGGGCCTGATGGGATCATGGAGGGTGTCGATTCCGACTCTATCGTGATCGATCTTTCCACGAACGCGTCGGACATGATTGCGCGGCTGCAGCGGGAGTTCATGGAGCAGAAGGGTGTGCGGTTTCTGGATGCGCCGGTTAGTGGTGGTGTGCAGGGGGCGATCGATCAGGATCTATGTGTGATGGTGGGCGGGGATGAAGAGGCTTACCGGGAGGTGAAGCCGATTCTGGATGCGATGGGCGACAAGGTGATGTACTGCGGGCCATCGGGCACTGGTACTACCTGCAAGCTGATGAACAACGTGGTTGGCGCAATGATTTACTCGTGTGTGGTCGAGGTGCTGACGGCGGGGGTGAAGACGGGGATCGATCTGAAGACGCTGGCGACGGCAATTGCTGGCAGCACGGGCGGTAAGAACCGGCCGTTTGACGCGTGGGCTGATGGGTCGTTTGATCGAAGTTTTGAGGCGGATGAGAAGACTTTTTATCTGGAGCTGGCGCTCAAAGATGTGAGGCTTGCTTGCGAGCTAGGCGCGTTGAACGGTGTGCCGATGGATATCGCGAATCTCGTGCGGCAGCGGCTGGTTGAGGGGAATGCGCGCGGGTGGGGACGCGACAAGATGTTTGCCTATCGGACGTTGCAAGAGGAGCGGGCTGACGTGGTGTTGGGTGATCTCTACCGGGAGTAGCAGCTACTCCCGGTACCAGCTTGCCTGGAACGCTGGGCCGAGCGGGCCGTGGGTGATCCACGGCAGGTACCAGGCACCGGATTGACCCCAGCGCCCTGAGTAGGTGAGCCAATCGTGATTTACGAGCGGTTTTCCGTTTAGTGCGACCAGTTTTGTGCGGTTAGTGGTGTCCCAGGTTTGGCCGCCATCATCAGTGTGGTCGACGGGGCGAAGAGCGCCTCGTTTGTAGGCGCCGGGGCTGGCGTAGCTGGCATGACTGGCGAGTGCGGAGTAGACGATCGAGTGCTCTTCACTGGACATGACAGCGTCGGCGAATGGAATCCAGCTTCCCATTCCCGGACCGTGGGCGCTGAAGTAGATGGCTGACGGCTCTGGCGTGGGGGTGTTTGTGACTCGCACGGTGATGTGTTCCCAGTCGCCGTCGTGACGATGATGTCGGTCGTCCCATCCGTTGAGTGGGTAGAAGAACCAGTACTGGATATCGGACATGCTGTCGACACTGAGTGCAGGTCGCACATGGACGTAGACGTTTGCCGAATCGGTGTTCCCAGCCTCAACGTCGCGCTCGCTACCGTCGTGGGGAATGTCCATGAAGAACGGCGTCTGTTCGGTGCCTGCAGAGTTAACGCCGTGGCACTGCTGGTGCGCCAGATCACCGAGACCTGTTGAGCCGATGATCCCGACGGGCACATCACGCCTGAACCGGTGGTCGAACCTGAGTTGAATGCGCTCCAGATACCACTCAACTGACGATGGGAAGTGCGTCTCGTTGGGGTGGAAACGCACTTCTGGCGCGAACCGCTCGACTGCGGGCTCGATATCAAACGCGACTTGT
>DBZV01000026.1:8725-9419 GCA_002311865.1 Dehalococcoidia bacterium UBA1151 | reverse complement strand
AACGGTACTTCCATCAGTTCGTCGGCCCAGAGTACTGGTCCGCCGTAGAACTGCTTTACTTCGTGGATTGCCTGCGTCTTCTTAATGGGGTCTTCCAGAGTGAGGTTCTGGTGGTTCAGAAGCACGCGTTTCACACCGGCATCTTGCGCCGTTTGGCCAGCGCCCCAGGTGTCGGTTTCTGAGTCTGCGGACGCCGTCCCTTTCCAATCGTCGTGCAGCTTGATGCACTCCATGACGAGCAGATCTGCGCCTTTCGCCAGGTCGGTCAGGCTCTGGCAGGGGCGTGTGTCGCCAGAGAAGACGATTGATCCTTCATCGGAATCGATGCGGTAGGCGAGTGAATCGAGATACGGCTGCACATGCTCCACGGGAGCGGCTGTGATCTCCCATGAGTTCCCGGTAGCGACGATGCCGGGCTTGATGTCGCGGGCGTTGATCTTGGGCGCGCGTCGGGGCAGTTTTCCGCCGCGGTGTACGTATGCTTCAAGGCTGAGGGGGTGGTTGGTGCGAGCGACGATATCGTGCCAGTAGGCGCCAACGTCTTCGCCCAATAAGCGCTCGGTAAGTTGCTCCGTTAGCGTTGGTCCGTAGACGTTGAGTTGGTTCTCTTTGCCGATGGACATATCGAAGCGTGAGAGCAGGAAGCAGGGATAGTCGGCATCGTGATCGGAGTGGTGATGGGTGAAGAAGAGGT
>DBZV01000026.1:0-8584 GCA_002311865.1 Dehalococcoidia bacterium UBA1151 | reverse complement strand
CCGCACGGGCACATGCCGCGGGGCGGCGAACAGCCCCCTCACCCTAACCCTTTTCCGGCAGCAGAGCCTAACTGGTACCGGTCGCGGGCGGGGGCAGGTTTCAAACCCGCCTCTACCGTGTTTTTCTGCCGGCCCCGTTGGGATGCCTATGCCAGGGCGGCGACATTGATTCTTGAATTAGAGGCTTGAGCGGCGGATGTCGCGTACCCTCACCCTAAAACCCTCTCCCAGCGAGAGAGCGGACAAGCGCATCGCGTGCCCGACTACTTTTCTGGGACTTCCAGCCACACTTCTACTGCGGCGAGGGCCATTACGGTCTTGTCTGTGCCTGCTTCGTTGGGGATCTCCAGTCCGCCTTTTACGGCTTTGCCTTCGCTGGTGCCGTGGGGGAGGATGGCCAGAACGGCCTCCATGTCCACCTGATCTGGTTCGGGCACTGCCACGGTAACCACTACGTGCATATCGTCCGCGGTTAGGCCCATTGCGGCGCCGATGCTGAGGGAGTTGTGCCACAGTGCGTCTCGCAGCGCTCGCTCAGCTGGCTTGGTGTACTCACCGCCGTGAATATCGGTTCCCATGCCCATCTCAAGGGTCACTCTTCTTCTTGTCAACGATCTCTCCCGTCGATATTTCTCAGATAGCCCCTGCTACCCATTGCGGTGCGTGATGGTGCATTACCCGCAGATCGGTTTAGAACCTGCACCAATTAAATGCTCATCCGGCCGTGACAGACTTCAATAATCGAATGCCACTTCCTCCGGCCATGATGTTCGGGGGTTTGCTTGGCATCAAGTCGGTCAAGGCCAGTGTACGGCCATGATGAGGAGAATATGGACCAGAAGATCATCGCCTCGTTTGTCAAACCTGCCGCGCTCTACTGGGATGCTGACTATGGACGGGGTTAAAACTCGCCTCGTCTACTACCAGGCCAGCTTCATTCCGGGCGTGTGACATTGTGGTTACAGCGCTAATCAGTGGGGATATCAGCGGCGAGGTTCACTATGTGATTGACGAAGGCACAGCCTAGGTTATCTACAGCGCTCACACGGGAAAGTGGCCGGAATCAGTGATTGATGAGGTCACGGACAAGATCGTTGTAAACGTTACGAAGTTTGCCCGCGCGACGGTGAAGAACCTGAGCACGGTGGATCTTGATGTCAAAGTTCGGGTGGTGGGTTCACGGTGTGTGTATCAGGTCCTTCGACTCCGGCTCGGAGCAGCCTACGCTCAGGATGACATGGAGGGTTGGCGTCAGCTAGTCGCTTCCAAGAACTGGGCGACTATCTCTGGATTGGCGGCTACGAGGCCGTTGGTTGGCATTGGGGATTCGGTACCGTTGAGGTTGGCTACTTTTGCGCCGGAGTGACGGGTGAGCGCGGTGCCGGCTGCGATGTCCCAGGGGGATGATTTCATGTTGAAGTAGATGTCGAGTCGGCCGGATGCTACGTAGGCGAGGCCGATAGCGATTGAGCCGAGGATTCGGATGGACTGGAATTGGGGCAAGAACCTGCCGATTATTTCGTGGGTTTCACGGTACTTGCCGGAGGACTTTCCATAGTCGGTGCCGATGACGCAGTCTTCCAGACGAGTTGCAGATGTGGTCGTGATTGGCTGGTCGTTCAGAGTTGGTGGGCCATCGGCGGTGGTCACAAAGAGATCGCCTCGTGAGGGGTCGTAAATCGAGCCGGCTACGGGGTGGCCGTTTTTGGTGAGACCAACGCTCACGCACCACATGGGGATGCCGCGTATGAGATTGCGAGTGCCATCGAGGGGATCGACTACCCATTGCCACTCGCTGGACGACTCGGTTTCGCCGGACTCTTCTCCCAGGAATCCGAAATCCGGGTAGGCCCCGATCAGGAGCTCCCTGAGTCGTGCTTCCGAAGCGTGGTCCAGATTGGTCACATAATTGGCGGGCTTCTTTTCGGCGACCTGGAGAGTTTCGCGGTTGCCGGTCTCAAGTATGTGACCAGCTTCACGGGCGGCTGATTGGATCACCTCGTGAACCGTCCGGCCGTCTCGGGAAAGTGGCAGTTCCATTCGTCGGTTGTTTGGCATCAAGTGCTGCGCCTCTCTCCGGTCTCGTTATATGCTCTTGCGGCCGCGTTTCCGGCAGACACATTACACAACGCAGTCTCAGGGGTTATCAATGATACGTAGCTACGGTGGTAAGTCGCCGCAGATTCATCCAACGGCTTTTGTCAGCGAGGCGGCCTATCTACTTGGCGATGTGATCGTTGGCGAGGGCTCCAGTATCTGGCCGGGCTCGGTGGTGCGGGCGGACGCGGGCAAGATCACCATGGGCGCGCGCACCTGCGTTCAGGACAACTCGGTGGTCCACGGNNCGTGATCAGGGCTGACGCGGCGCGTGTCACGATCGGCAAGAATTCGAACGTGCAGGATAACTCGGCGCTTCACGCGGACACGCCGATGAGCATTGGCGATCATGTGACGATTGGCCACCTGGTGATGTGCCACGCCATTGAGATTGGTGATCATTCGCTGCTGGGCAATGGAGCCACGTTGAACCATGGTGTGAAGGTGGGGAGAGGGAGCCTGGTCGCGGCGGGCGCGGTGGTTGTCGAAGGGATGGAGATTCCGCCGGAGTCACTGGTTGCGGGTATGCCGGCGCGGGTTCGCGGACCAGTGGAAGAGCGCCACACTAATCTCATCCAGAGAGCCACACAGTCGTACATTGACCGCACACCGAAGTATAAAGCGCAGGGAGATCTCGAATAGGCGGTCAACCGCAATTAGGGGGAGATTGATCATATGAACACAGCTGCCGCAGTAGTCAGCAAATTGCGTGAAGAAGGCAGCGATATGGCCACGCTGATGGTCATGGCGATGGATTCGTGCATGGAGGCAGTCAACGGAGTCAGCTCGGACACGTAGGATGCAAACGCGATCTGCGAATGGTCCACGAAAGACGTGGTCAATCACATGACGTATGAGGCGCTGTGGGTGAAGGACCTGTTTGAGGGCATGACGATTGAGCAGGTGGGTATCAAGCACGATGGTGACGTTGTTGGCGATGACCCGTTAGGCGCGTTTGCGAACTCAATCGCTGCCGCGAAAGCGGCGGCCGCGCAGCCGGGGGCGATGGACAGGACTACGTATCTTTCAGCCGGGCTGACGCCGGGTGGCGAGTATGCGATGCAGCTGTTTCAGGATTCCCTGATCCATGGTTGGGATATTGTCGTGGGCTCGGGTCAGGATAGGACGCTGGACGAAAAATTATTGGAGTGCTGCCTACCGGTGGCAGAGCTAACGCGGGAGATATATTCGGAATCGGGCGCGTTTGATGAAGACCAGGGAGTTGATCCGAGCGCTGATTTGCAGACTCGGGTGCTTGCTTTGTTGGCGCGCGCATAGTGATTGATAGATGACTGAGGGGCGCGTGCAACGTGCTGCGACGATCGAAATTCGGGCAGGGTTTAAACTTGCCCCAACCAGTGTGAACGCGTGGTGACAACGTATCCTACGGAGGAGGAGATAACCATGAAAGTATTTGTTGGGACGTACACACGGAGTGGCGGCGATGGAGTCTATGTGCTGGATATGAACGAGGAGACGGGTGCGCTATCGCACTCGAGCTCAGTCAGCGGAGCGACTAATCCATCATTTGTCGCAATTCACCCGTCTGGAAAATATCTCTACGCGGTTGCAGAAGTTGGCGCGGACGGTGGCAACGACGGTGGCGCGGCATATGCGTACTCAATCGACTCCGATTCGGCGGCGCTGACAGAGATCAACTCGCGGTCGACTGGTAGTGTTGGGCCGTGTCATCTGCAAGTGGACGCCACGGGCAAGTACCTCTGCGTCGCGAACTATGGTGGTGGTGCGGTGACGATGTTCCCGCTGAACGAAGATGGTTCACTAGAGCCGCGTTCGGACTTCCACCAGCATCGCGGCAGCAGCATCAACCAGCAGCGGCAGCGGTCGGAGCACGCGCACTCGATCAACCTCGATGCGACGAATACGTGGGCCTTTGTTCCAGATCTGGGCATGGACCAGGTGGTGACGTATAGGCTTGATTTCGACAACGGCAAACTTGTCCCTGGTACTCCGGCGTACACAAGTACCGCGGCGGGCGCTGGTCCGCGCCATTTCGACTACCACCCGAATGGTGAATTGGTGTTTGTGCTCAACGAGCTTGGCTGCACGATTGTGAGCTACCGATTTGACTCTTCTGCGGGGACGCTCACGGAGATCCAGAGCGTGCCAACGTTGCCGGACGATTGGACGGGCGGCGGGAATACGACTGCCGACGTGCACGTGTCGTCGGACGGCAGGTTCGTATACGCCTCAAACCGAGGACACGATAGTTTGGTGATCTACTCGGTGGATCAGGCGTCGGGGGAGATGACCTATGTGGGGCATCAGTCGACTGGCGGCAAGACGCCTCGGAACTTTGGGATTGCACCTTCTGGGAAGATTCTGCTGGCGGCGAACCAGGATACCGACAACATTGTGGTGTTCACGCGGGATGTGGATACCGGGAAGTTGTCGCCGACGGGCGCGGAGATAGATGTGCCGATGCCGGTGTGTCTTAAGTTCTTCGGATAGGACCTGCGGTCTGCATAGAGCAGATCGAATGATTCCCTTGGTAGCTGCGGGGCTTGCCCCGCCTGCATCGGAGATGATTGACGGGTACCTGATTCAAAGACACACGGTGGGGCCGCCCACCAATTCGGACGGCCCGGTTTTCTACGGTGGTTCAACCATTTTGACTGACGATAGAGCGTTCATGCGGTGATGCCTTCCGGTATATCAGGCTCAACCGGCTCTTCCTCTGGCTCCTCCTCCCACTCATCTTCCCGCTGCTCTTCGAATACTCCGCCTTCATTGGAGGAGAACTCCTGGATGACATGTCCGTAGGTGGTGTAGGTGAGGGTCGAGCCGTTTTTGAGCCAGATGTGGTTGCCATAGGCGCCGCCGGTTAGCGTGGATTCTTAGCCGAGGTTCACTTTGCTGTTGGCGGCGATGTGACCTGCCCCCCTTATGGCCCCAATTGGGTTTTCTATCATGCGGCGTCCAAGCTCGCAGGTACGCTTGAGGCAAACTCAGACTGGGTTGATCAAGCAGAGTTTTACGTGATGACATTTGAGGCAGTTTGGGAGGGAGCAGCGTATTGGCTGGCTATGGAACCCCTCGGCTCTCCCGATGGATTGGGTCGCGAAGTGGATGACCAACTTGTGTCGAATCAGGGAAGTGAATCCCTCTTTGAATCCATGTGGCAGGGCTATCAAGAGTCGGTACCCACTTAGGTAAACGGCCTCAATCAGCCGATTTATCAGATAGACGCATGGGCAAAGTATTACTCAGCTAGATTCAAGATTCCGGTCGACTTGAACCTCTCCACCATTGATTCAAACCCCTCGTTGTTGTTCACGGAGACCCCACCATGTGCCAGTATCCAATCGGCAATTCCTAGCGGAAGATTTTTATTCGCTTGAATGATTCTGCGAGGGGGAAGCCGATTTTCTTGCCGGTTTCGGAGAGGCGTTCGCGGGTGCGTTGGTCGCGTTCTTCACTGCGTTCGCCTACCTGACTCACGTGGGAGTGGAGGGCGTTCTGGCGGGCTTCGAAGTAGTCCGTGATGTCAACATAGGTGTCGGGTTTTTCGGCTCTGAAGAACCATACTTCCTCCACTTTATGTGGCTCAAGACCCTCTTCAAGATGCTCCGGGTATGCTAAATGGTCGCGTGAGTACGGGAAGATGGCGTCGAGTGCTACCCGGCCTGTCATGGCATGGTCGCGATGCCGCAGATATGAACGATCGGGTTCGACGGTTAGAAGAATTCGGGGCTTGTGCTTGCGGATCTGGCGGACGATCTTTTCTCGGAACTCATCGTTATCCTCAAGGGCCTGGTCCGGCATGCGCAGGAATTCGACTCCGGCAAGTCCGTAGACTTTTGCGGCGTTGAGCGTCTCAGCTTCCCGGGTCTTCGCGAGATCTTCCGGCTTGACTGACCGGTCGCTGGTGCCTTTGCTGCCGTCTGTGCAGACGACGAGGACGACTTTTTTGCCCTCTGCGCACCAGCGGGCAATTGTGCCGCCCGCACTGGACTCTGAATCGTCCGGGTGTGGGGTTACGACGAGTATTGAGTCGGCGTCGTCCGCGGTCATAGCGTCTCTTTCATATGGGTTTGATTTTGTGTGTCAGTTACCATGCTGGTTCCGATGCTGGCGTTTTTACGGCAGGCGCGGGAACGTTAATACGAACTGTAAATCCGAGGTGGGCTGAAATCGTTGCTCGTACCGATCAGACTCCGCTGCCTCAACTTCAGTGCCATCTGATCCCAAGATGTAAAACCGGATCTCCTTATCCCACCACTTTTCCTCGAAGGGAGCGACGGTGAGCGCGAGGTAGCGGCCGGGGAGTGTCTGGACCGACGGCGACTCATAGTCATCGATGCGGGCGAGGATTGTGAATCCCTCAGGAACGGGAACGCCATCCGCGATGGCAGGCCCGCTGTACACCTGCGGCCACGTTGGTGGCAACGCGGGTGGGGTGGGTGTAATGGTTGTGGTTGGATCGCCGTCAGATGAGCAGGCCGTCAGCAGCGTCATTGCTAGGGCGAAGAGGAGAAGTACGGAGCGGGAGCGGAGCAGTGTGGTCATATGGACGGGTGTTCCTTGTGCCACTCGGTCGCCTGCTCGTAGGCGTATGCGGCGTTGAGGACGGACTGCTCACTGAAGTGCGGGCCGATGATCTGCAGTCCTACCGGAAGGCCCTCTGAGAAGCCGCCGGGTACTGAGATGCCGGGAAGGCCGGCGATGTTGACCGGGATTGTGCAGATGTCGCTGAGGTACATGGCCAGGAGATCGTCGGTTCGGGAGCCGGTCTCGAACGCCACGGTGGGAGAGGTTGGAGTGACCAGCGCATCGAACTTCTCGAATGCTCCGGCGAACTCTTCCCGGATTAGCGTCCGCACCTGCTGCGCCTTCTTGTAGTAGGCGTCGTAGTAGCCGGCCGATAGCGCGTAGCCGCCAAGAATGATGCGGCGCTTCACCTCCGGGCCGAAGCCTTCGCCACGGGTCATGTCCATGACCTCCCAGGCGTTCTCTGCAATTTCGGAGCTGTGGCCGTACTTGAAACCATCGTAGCGGGCCAGATTTGCTGACGCCTCTGATGGCGCAATGATGTAGTAGACCGCGAGGGCCTGATCGGTCAGGGGGAGGCTTGTCTCCTCCAGCGTTGCGCCGAGTCCTTCGAGAATCTTGAGCGATTCTTCAAATGCCGCGCGCACGCCAGGCTCAATGCCATCGACCAGGTACTCCTTCGGGACTCCCAACTTCATGCCGGTGAGGTCACCACTTAGTCCAGCGGCGTAGTCGACGCCACCGGATTTTGGTGAGGATGTGGAGTCTCTTTTATCGTGCCCGGCGATGACGGTGAGGGTGTTGGCGGCGTCTGTGACGTCGCGGCTGAATGGGCCGATCTGATCGAGCGAGCTGGCGAATGCGAGCAGGCCGAATCGGCTGACGAGGCCGTAGGTTGGCTTCATGCCGACCACGCCGCAGAGCGATGCTGGCTGGCGGATGCTGCCACCGGTGTCTGAACCCAGTGAGATGAACGCCTCCCCCGCGGCGACGGCCGCGGCGGGACCACCGCTGGAGCCGCCGGGTACGCGCGTCGTGTCCCAGGGGTTGCGGGTTGGGGGGTAGCTGGAGTTCTCGTTGGATGAGCCCATTGCGAACTCGTCCAGGTTCCCCTTGCCGAGAATGATTGCACCCGCTTGATTTAGTAGTTCGACAACGTGAGCGTCGTACGGGGGCACAAAGTTCTTGAGGATCTGCGAACCAGCGGTGGTGAGGGTGCCCGCGGTGGCCATGTTGTCTTTAACCATCACCGGCACACCTACCAGCGGCCCATCGAGTTCGCCTGCTGCGATGCCTGCGTCAGCAGCGGCGGCGCGTTCGAGCGCCTGCTCGCCAGTGATTGTGATGTAGCTGTTCAGATCGCCATCGACCTGTTCAATGCGATCGAGGATGGTCTGTGTCAGTTCGACGCTGGATATGTCTCCGTTGCGAATGAGATCGCGCGCTTCGTGCGCTGTCTTAAAAATGTGGCCTGAGGTCACGTGGTCATCTCCGGGTTATCGACGGGATCATCGATGGAATCAAGGGGGCGCAGTCCGTTAGACGCCAAGCACTGGCAGCACGCGAACGTAGTCGTCTTCGGTGTGTGGGGCATTTGCCAACGTCTCAGCGCGGGTAAGTGACGGCGTTGGCTCATCGTCTCGCATTACGGAACTGACGTCGGTGGGGCTGCCGGTCGGCTCGACATCGGTCGTATCAACCTGCTGCAGCGTCTGGAAGAAATCGAGGACGGTCGAGAGCTGTGTTCGCATCGTCTCGACTTCATCGTCGGTTAACGAGAGGTGGGTCAGTCTGGCGACGTATCTCACGTCATCTACGGTGAGGATGTCTGGCAATTTGATCGATTCTCAATGGTTCAGATATGAGGATTCAGCCTGAAAAAAGGCCAGGTCGAAGTCTAGCAGAGCTATGTGTGGAAACTTGGGTGAGCGAAGTGTGCAACGCACGAAAGCGATGATCTATTGACCTGCCCCCC
>DBZV01000041.1:11614-11760 GCA_002311865.1 Dehalococcoidia bacterium UBA1151 | reverse complement strand
CATACGTCTCACGGCGGCGAATCAGCCTGGCCTGGCGATCAACAACCATCACAATAGCCGGCCGGGGAATCATGTTGTAGTTGCTTGCCATTGGCACGTTATAAGCGCCGGAAGCGGGCAGTGCAATCAGATCTCCAGGTTCTGGA
>DBZV01000041.1:0-11370 GCA_002311865.1 Dehalococcoidia bacterium UBA1151 | reverse complement strand
CCGAGATTGGGGGCGGCAGCTGTTCGCCAACATAGCCGATCGCGAATCCGCCGCCCGGGCTGAACTCACGCATATCCAGGCCATAACTGTCGCGCATATTCGCGGCAAACTGCATCACATACGGAATTGCCTCGTTGTACGGCTCCAAATCGAACAGTGGCGAACCGAGATGGAAGTGGATGCCCCGCAGATCGAGATTCTTTGCTTCCTGGACCTTCTGCACAGCGATCTCAGCATGGCCTGTCTCAATAGAAAATCCGAACTTGGTATCGAGAATTCCGGTAGTTGTAAGGCGGTGGGTCTTTGCGTCCACACTGGGCGACACACGCACCAGCACCGGCTGAATCACTCCCTGTTCGGCAGCAATTTCGTTCAGCATATCGATCTCGGGGAAGCCATCGATGGTGATTTTGGAAAGGCCGTATTCAACTGCCTCAGACAGCTCTTGCCGGTCTTTGTTGTTGCCGTTGAAATTCATCCTGGAGGCCGGGAACCCAACCGCTTTTGCGACGGCCAACTCTCCGCCGGAGACAACATCGATGCCAATACCTTCTGCATCCAATATCTTGATGAGGGCCGGGTTAGAGAACGCCTTGGAGGAGTAAGAGACGTGCGAATCCTGGTAAGCCCCTCTGAACGAGCTCAGAAAGTCGCGGGCAGTCTGTCGAATCGTGGCTTCGTCGTAGACGTACAACGGGCTTCCGTATTCGCTGACCAGATCAGTGAGATCGCATCCGCCAATGGCCAGATGCCCATCTGAAGTCACACTGGTGGTGATAGGGAAGGTATCCGTACCAGAAAACATATGTGAATCCCACTCCAGTCCATAGAAACGTATCATTCGGCGTACCTGCGACAACAACACACCCGTAATGCCAAATGTCCGGCCGCGACGCGTTGGTGGTAGTCCGGGGAGACGGCTAGTCTAATAGTCGCACATCAATTATGTATCCAGTGGCATCATTTTGGAGAGGAGGAACCGTTGTCTGATATGCCAATCCGGCTGACTGAACTCGCAGAATGCGCCGGCTGAGCCGGAAAACTCAGTCAAGCTGACCTGGCGCAGGTTCTGCGTCAGCTACCCGCCTCATCAATTGATGACCCAAACGTCATCGTTGGCTTCAACACGTCTGACGACGCGGGGGTCTATCGCGTCTCCGACGATCTGGCGCTGGTGCTGACGGTAGATTTCTTTCCCCCAATCGTCGACGACCCGTTCATATACGGAGCCATCGCCGCGGCAAACGCCCTCAGCGATGTGTACGCGATGGGTGGCCGCCCCGTAACCGCGCTCAACGTCGCCGCAATTCCCGCGGACCTGCCGCCAGAGATACTGAGCAGCATATTGAGTGGCGGGGCAGCCAAAGCCGCGGAGGCCGGAGTGTCGATTATTGGCGGACACACAGTGACCGACGATGAGCCCAAGTACGGCATGGCCGTCACCGGCTACATCCATCCCGACAAGATCATCACCAACGCAGGCGCGCAGCCGGGCGACAAGCTGGTACTGACCAAGCCAATCGGGACTGGAATTATTTCGACTGCTGGCAAAGCCCAGGAGGCGGACGCCGATGTGCTGAGCCGCGCCGCAAAGATCATGGGCGTGCTCAATAAAGGCGCTTGTGAGGCGATGATTGAGGTTGGCGTCCACTCAGCCACGGATATCACCGGGTACGGCCTCGTGGGCCACGCCGCTGAAATGGCACGCGGCAGCGGGGTTGGCATTCAGCTATCGCTGGATGCTGTTCCGATCATTCCCGGAACTCTGGAGCTACTTGAGCGCGGCATCGTGCCCGGCGGAACCCACCGAAACCTCGCCGGAGTTGTGGACTCAGCAGATTGGGATCCAGCGCTCACCGCCAACCAGAAGCTGCTCATGTGCGATGCGCAAACCTCCGGCGGCCTTCTTATATCGGTCGCTGCGGAGAAGTGCGACGACCTGGTTGCCGCACTGAACGCAGCGGAGACACCGGCGGCGGCTGTCATTGGCGAGGTTATCAACGGCCCAGCCGGCATCGTCCACATCGGACCCTGACCGGCCCGCTGGCTCATGACGCGGCAAGGCCCCGGCATGCGCTACCCGGGGCCTTGCGACTCAGCGGGTGAAGACAGTAACCCGCCCAAAGATTTTGTTATGCCAATCCGGTTTCTGTGACTCCTCTGTCTAGAATCTCGATCACGATATGCTCTTGCTCTAGTCGCCCTGGTAGGCCCGTGTGCTCGGCGAGGGTGGCTGGTCTGACTTACCTCCTGTTTACACCTGAGCACGTCCCGGGTGCTGGTCCACCCTTTCTTCGCCGTGGACAGAGGCCGGTTCGCCATATGATTTCGGCAGTAAGAGGATCTTCTTTCTCGAACGGAGCCTTCTCACCCTGGGGCAAGAAGGCTCCGACGAGAGGGCATAGCGGTGGGAACTTCGCCTTGAGTTACCCTCACGATATCCGGGTGAGTTGCTCGGTTGTGCCATCCCGTCCAGCACCGCTATTGCGATTTCACGCCCTCCAACGCGAGTGAACCGTCACGCGCTGCAAACGCTATCGGCAGACGGCTCAATATCATGTGCCCATCCTCGAGACTGCGGGGTTCCCAGGATGGCGGGCTCCGGCCAGTCGACGCCGGCTGTTGTCATTGCGCTCTGCAAGACTCCATCCAGCCCAGCTATGTTTAGGCCCTTGACTTCCTCATCGGGGGTGATCCGCATCCGCGGTGAATTCCATCGTCCTCCCGGGTCGCCGACGATCTCCCATGTGAACGTGAGCCCTGCCATCTGGAGAGCCGATATCCCCAGGCCCCGAGCAGTTCTCAAGAAGTAGCCCGTGCCATCGCCGCAGAAATCTACGATCGTTGCATCACCTTCGGCCGTAACCCTAGAGTCATTAAGATACTCGACCCACAGATCTACGCCCTCTTCCCTGGATAGTCGCTCGGCTTTCGGCAAGAGCTACCTCCAGGGGCACACCTGGCTCAGGCGTCGCCGTGGGTGGTGGTGGAACCAGTGTGGCTGTGGGCACTGGTAACGCCGTAGCTGTGGGCGGAATCGAGGTGGCCGTAGGGGGTATTGCTGGTGTGGTCGGCTCTGGGGCGGCGGGGGCGGAATCGCTCCCACACGCGATAGCCGCGAGTGTCAATAGAAGTAACACTGATAGTACGATAGCGCGCAAATTGAATATGAGAGTTCCCACTGTCTTCTTCCTTGCATGTGCACCCATATTAAGGGCGAAATGAATGACAACTCGGTTGTTGTCTGAGAAGACACGTTGAACGTTGGGATGATTTCTGGCATCGCGACGCTTTGTTAATTCAAGCGAGCGCGTGGATTCGGATCAATGGTCCGATTCTGTTGTTGATGAGTTTGGATCGCGCCTGGGTGGAGTTTGCTACGCGATTCCCTGGTCCTTCGCATAGGTGGCAACTTCGACACGATTACTAACATTGATTTTCGCGAAGATGTTGGCCACGTGCCGGTAGACGGTGTTGGTGCTGATGAAGAGGGCTTCAGCAACTTCCGGGTTGCTCTTTCCGGCGGCGACCAGTGTCAGGCCTTCAACTTCTCGATCAGATAGACCACCCGGATTGGTCTGTTTTGGCGCTCCAACGGTGACCTGAAGTACCGTCAGCCTCTCGTTGAGTAGGCGCATACCAATTGACGCTGAGACTGTGAGGCCTTCTTCGATGAGAGCCCGAGCGAGTTGCCTGTCTGCCGAGTCAGCAGATTCGATGAGCATCTCCGCGAAATCGTGGCAGGTCCAAGCAATCTCAGGCCTGAAGCCGGCGTTTCGGCAAAACTCCAGCGCGGCCTTAAAGTGTTGGGACGCGGTCTCGTGATCACCCATCGTGCGCGCTGCAAGGCCAATGATTCGGTCACTACACGGGGCGAAGGGATCGATGTGAGTCTTCCAGCCTCGAATCTGCTCGTAGGAGGAGGCAGCGAGTTCAACGTCGTTCTCAATCGCCGCAATAATCGCGAAGGTCGCGGGTTTGATGATGGAGTGGCCGGGCGCATAATTTGACGCGTCGACTCGGTCGAGCATCTCTTTGGCGAAGTCGAGATGTTCTACCTCACCCGCCAGGCGGGCGATGTGAGCGAGTCGCGGACTGGCTAATAGCGTCTGATACTTATCATCACCACTTCGAATAAATTCGACTGTTTCTTCAAATCGCCGCTGACCCTCCTCACGATTGCCGCGTTCAAATTCCGCGTTGACGGCAGCTACGGCAAGTTTCACGTAACCGCCGAGGCGGACGACGTTTCCGGGTACAAGTTCACTGGCTGCGCGGGCATCCTCAAGCAGCGCGTCGAAATCACCAATCGCGTCCCAGATGCTTGACCTACCCATCACGTATCCATTCAGTTCCCGATACCTGGAGCGAGTCCGTCTGGCCGCGGCCATGTTTCGATCACTGTGCTTAATAGCTTCTTCAGGAAGACCCATCTGCGTGGCAAAACAGGCGCCCCACATTGCGACGTTTCGTTCTGAGTCAGCTGCGACGGAGATGTCGACAAGAGCCAAACCTGTTCGAGCCATGCTGAGACCAGCCTGCAACTCTCCTCGGGCAAACAGAACAGAGGTATAGCCGCCCAGCATGTATACCTCCGCGTTCTTGTCCCGATTCTGGCGGGCTAGTTTTACTGCGCGCTCGTGCAATTCATCCTCTTCCACCGGATCCCTGGTGATGGCATTGCCTTGCATCGTGTTGGAAAGCTTGTGGAGCAGCAACGCTTCATCAACCGACCCGGCGTCCACTACCTCGACGCCTGGCGCAACCTCCGTGCGTTCTCCGGGTTTTCTGGGTCAACTGTCGGCGCATTTGACACCGCTTCAACAGCGCGCACGTAGTCTCCGTTTTGAAAATAGAAGTCGAACGCTTGGTCCAGCGCTACCAAACCTTTGCCCATTTCGGCATCAAATCCCTGGCTGATGCCATAGCCATAGAGAGTCCGGGCCTTCTTCTCGTCAATCGGTGAGTCGGCCTGCGCTTGAAGCGCCCAATCGAAGTGACCAGATGCCGTTTCAAAGGCCAGCTCCTCAAGCGAGCGCTCACCCGCAAGTAGCGAATAGTGAATCGCCTTCTCCGCACCAAGAACCATTACCGCCTCACCAAAGTGGAGGGCCAATTCAGCCGCATGATCCTCCGCTTCATCGCCATAAAGCGCTTCCAAACCCTCCGCAATTCGGGTATGCAGATTGATACGTTCTCCCACATCAAGGTTTTCTCGGAGTGTCTGCTGGATGAGCGCATGGGAGAATCGAAATTGTCCAGTGGCCCCGGGAATCTCCTCAATTATTCGCGAGGGTATCGCCTCATTCAGAACCCCCAGCAGATCCTGTGCTGAGTCTTCTGGAACCAGGGCAGCCAACTGGGCAAAGCCAAAGTCCCGGCCAATCAGCGCCGCAATGGTGAGAACATCATTGGCATATAGCGAAAGCGGACTCAATCGTCGCGCAATCACTTCTCGAATGCCCTCAGGAAGCCCGGTGTCCAGAGATTCAATGTCGACATTATCGGTGGCTGTCGGTACGCCATCCTGTGCCAGGAATCGGGCCATCTTACCGACGAACAACGGGTTGCCTTCCGTTTGGGTATGAATTGCAGATGAAAGTTTCTCTAGCGGTCTCGCACCCCAGTAAGCTTCCAACAGCTCTCCCACATCTGAAGCGTCCAGTCCGCGCATCAGCGTCCTGCTAATGTGCTGGAGCCGAGCGAGATCTCCAAGCGTGCGATAAAAAGCGGATGATCATGGGTGATGTCGGTGTCCCTGTATGTAGCGACAATCATGATTTGGGACTCAACCTGATCCTGTGCGATGTGCTCGAGGAGTCGTAGTGACGAGACGTCCGCCCAGTGGATGTCATCCAGCGCTATTACGAGCGGACCGCCTGAGGCGAGATTCCGGAAAAATGTGGCGATCGCGTCAACAAATCGGAATCGGGCTAAGTCGGGGTCACTCAACGCGATAGGGGTCTCGACATCCGGTGTTACGCGCGCAATATCCGGGACTGACTCAGCGATAATGCCCGCGTTTTGCCCCAGGGCGGCTCGAACAGAGTCGGCTTCATGGCGAACGATACACGAGCGGACGATCTGCACCCAGGGCCAGTAGGCCGGGGCGCCCCGTTCTTCAGAGCAACGTCCCCAGTGCGATGTAAAGCCAACTTGCTCAGCCACGCTGGCGATCATCTCTGCGGTACGCGTTTTGCCGACGCCGGGCTCACCAGCAAGCATCACCATGCGGCCGCGCCCAGATCGCGCATCGTCTAGGGCCGACCTGAGTTCGGCCATCTCCGACTCACGGCCAACGAATAGCTCAGTTCCCACTGGTGTCACGTGCGGCGTTCCCACCCCTCAGGTCACAGGACGCAATGATCGGGGTTTTAGCGGGAACAGGCGGGGCACCGCGCGACGGTAGCCGAGGGGCTTGCCCCTCCAATGTCCCTTTTGCACGCATCGTCAATCACGCGCCGGTCCGGGCAAGCCCGGCGGCTACCAGGACAAAAGCGCTAAACTCCCGGCAGCGGAGCCGTATCGCCTGACCTCACCTGCCAGAGGCGCAGGCGCGCTGCCATCGAACGAATGCGATCGGCGTGTTCCGGCAAACTGAACAGGTTTTCCTGCTCACTGGGATCAGAGTTCAGGTCGTACAACTCGCCCATATCTGTAGCGCAGAGGTTCAGCTTCCAGCGGTCGGCGGTGATTATGGAGCGCCACGGCTGGGAGTTCATGAAGTTGAGATTGGCGAGCTTATCTTCCGGCCAGAAGTAGTCATCACACTCACCGGCCAGGTCGCGATCGTCAACGCCGTTGTGTTGCACGACGATATCGTTGTCGGCCAGCGTGTCTTCGCCATCAACGACAGCCTTTCTGCTCACGCCCTGGAGTTGCTCCGGCAGCGATTCGCCCATGAGGTCCAGCAGCGTTGGCAGGATATCGATCTGGCTAAAGTTGCCGGGCACCCGCCGCGCACCGTCTTCGAGCCACGGCACATGCATCAGCAGCGGCACCCGTGCCGCCTCTTCGTACGGGGTTCGCATCTCCAGCATTGAATGAGTGCCAACCATGTCGCCGTGTTCACTCGTGAATACGATGATCGTGTTATCGGCAACACCGGCTCGCTCGATGCCACCTATGATCGAGCCAAGCATGTCGTCGACCACCTTCACATTGCCCCAGTAGTTGGCGCGCAACTTTCGCCATGCCTGCTCGCCTTCGCGCAGGTCGATGCCGTCACGGATGCAGTTGGAGAAGAGTTCGGCCCGTAGCCGGTTGAAGAGCGTGCTCTGCTCCGGGAACTTAACGAACGTATCGTCGACCGGCAGCGTCTCGGGGTCGTACAGACCGTCGTACGGCCCGGCGAACGGCGGGTGCGGCTCGATCGAGCTAACGTAGAGGACGAACGGGTTGTTGGCGTTGTCCTCGATGAACTCCGCCGCCTGGTTGCCAAGGAACGTGGCCATCTGCAGCTCTACCGGCAACTTCGAGCGCAACTCGCCAGAGTAGGTCATACCGCCGGGATGGACCTCATCGGGCTCGATGCCCTGGTCCTTCAGGAAGTAGTGGTACGGCGAAAGTTCGGTTCGGGTCTCGTGATCCGAGTACTCAGCCCACCACTTATCGTTGCTGCCAACCCAGTGATCGAAGCGGTGCTGGGCGAAAATCTCATCGCCCAGATGCCACTTGCCGATGTAGCCGGTCTTGTACTCCGGCGAGACCATCTCCGCGGCCGCCTGCACCTCGCGCGGCATGATCAGTCGGTTCACGGACATGCTCGCGGAAGGTGGGTACAGCCCCGTCATGATCGACGACCGAGCAGGCGCACACACCGGCTGCGTCACATACGCGTTCTCAAACACCAAACTGCACTCAGCCAGCGCGTTCATGTGCGGCGACTGAATCCAATCGTTCCCGTAGCAAGCCATCGAGTCCTGCCGCAGCCGGTCCGGCAAAACGAAGACGAGGTTGGGGCGTTCGGGGGCAGGGGCGTTGGGCAAGTGGAATGTGCTCCGTGTGGTGGGTCATTGAGTATGCAAATATATCTCACCCTTACGGTGAAATCACGCATGGTAAGATTCACACATAGCAATGTGTGAACTATTTATGTGGAGAGTTGTGTGGCGACGAATTTACAGTTGGATGATGAGTTGATCAAGAAAGCTCTGGAGCTAGGCGGTCACAAGACCAAAAAAGAGGCCGTCAACGCTGCTTTGAAAGAGTACACACAGCGTCGCGAGCAGATGAAGATCATCGAGCTGTTCGGAACAGTTGAGTACGACGAAGACTACGACTACAAGGCTGGCAGACAGACGCGGCGGTGACCACACTCGTAGACACATCGGCCTGGTCGCTCGCACTTCGTCGAACTCCTGATCGCCTCTCCTCGACACAGCAGATTGTCGTCAAAGAGATTGAGGATCTGATCGCCCGGGGTCAGGCAAGAATGATTGGGCCAATCCGTCAGGAGCTCCTCTCAGGTATCCGGAACGAGGAGGAGTTTGAGAGGTTGAGGAGCCTCCTGGGAATGTTCTCAGACGAGCCGCTACTAACTGATGATTACGAGGAGGCCGCATTCATCAGCAATCGGTGCCGAAGAGTGGGCATTGCTGAGTCTCACATTGACTCTCTCATTTGCGCAGCTGCGTTGCGCCGCGATTGGGCGGTACTGACCACAGATCACGACTTCGAGCGGTATGCGATTGTTGTACCGCTTCGATTGGAATTTCGCGAATCGTAGGGGCACGCCTTGGCGTGCCCGACCCCTACCCCGCCTTCACGATCCCTATCGTCACCGCCGAATCGTTGATCTCATGCGTGACCACATGCGCACCATCAGGTGAATCTCCGAATGTGACGCTCAACGCCAGGGTCTCTTCCTGGACGTATGCCACGTTCTCGGTAAGCGACGCCTGCACGTCTTCCGGAACAGAGATAAACAGCTCAATGCGGTCCGAAATCTCAAGGCCTGAGTCCTTACGGAGGTTCTGGATGAGGCGAATCACTTCGCGCGCTGTTCCTTCAGCGAGAAGTTCCGGCGTGATCTCCATCGATACTCCCGCCGAGTAGCCACCTTCCGAGGCCACGGTGTACCCGTCCGGTGCGGCGGTCTCTACCAGCACCTCATCGTGGCCAAGGGTGAAGCCCGCCACTTCGATGGTCTCTTCAGCCGCCACGGCCGCGGCCACGGCAGAGCCATCGATACTCTCGAGAGCCGACCTAATCTTGCCAAGGTCCTTGCCGTACTTGGGTCCCAGAATGCGGAGGTTTGGCTTGATGACGTGCTTAATCAGCCCGCCAATTTCGCTGGCGTCCCGTACCGCTTTCACATTCAATTCATCGAGCAACTGCGGCGTAATCGACTCCAGGTAGCCGCGCTCTTCGATGGTTGGCACGTCCACCACCAACTCCGCCAGCGGCTGACGCACTTTGAGCTTGGATGTCGCCCGCGCTGACCTGCCCAGGCTCGCGAGCCGTCGAACCAGCGCTGTGGCCTTCGACAGGTCCTCGTCGATGGCGGATTCGTGGACCTCCGGCCAGTCTGACAGGTGGACACTCTCGATCGCGCCGCCATTCCGCATGCCTTCGAGATTCCGGTACAGCTCCTCTGAAAGGAACGGCGCAAACGGCGTGAGGATGCGGGTCAGCGTGGTGAGCGCGGTGTAGAGCGTCTGGTAGGCGGCTCGCTTGTCGCCATCGTCCTCGCTTTTCCAGAAGCGGCGCCGACTGCGGCGCACATACCAGTTCGAGAGTCCGTCCACGAACTCTTCGATCGCGCGCGCCGCATCTTGCGGTCGCCAACTCTCCAGCCGGTTCTCCACCGTGGCGATCAGGCCGTTCAACTCGGAGAGTAGCCAGCGATCGAGCTCAGAGACCTCCAGCGAGTCATCAACGTCGTCAGGCGTCCAGCCATCCAGATTGGCGTACGTGACGAAGAAGGAGTAGACATTCCAGAGTGGGATGAAGAACTGCCGTCGCACCTCATCACTGGTGCTAAAGCCAAAGTTCAAGTTAGCTGCAGGGTTGTGGCGAGCGAACTGCCAGCGCATCACATCAACGCCAATCCTTTCCGCACCCTCTTCGAACGGTATCGAGTTGCCCTTCGACTTGTGCATCTCATCGCCGTTCTCATCCCGCATCAGCGCGTATGAGAAACAGGCCAGGAAGGGCTCAGTGTTCTCAAGCGTCGTGCTCATGGCGAGCAGCGAGTAGAACCAGTTCCGGAACTGGCCCGGGAAGCTTTCGGAGATCCAGTCGGCGGGGAACCATTCGTTCCAATACTCTTTATTGTCGTTGTAGCCCAGAGTCGCGAACGGCACGATTCCAGCGTCGAGCCACACGTTGCCCACGTCAGGGATGCGCTCCACGGTGCTGCCACATTCGGAACATGAAATCTTCACGCAGTCGATGGTCGGCCTGTGCGGACTGGTGCCCTCAAAATCCTCCCAACCCTCGGTCGCTCGCTCTTCCAGTTCCGCCTTGGAACCAATTACTTCGAAGTGGCCGCAGTCACGGCACTTGTAGATCGGCAGGGCGAGGCCCCAGTAACGCTTCTTAGAGATCATCCAGTCCTGCATGTTGCGGAGCCAATCGATCTCTCGTTCAAGGCCAAAATCAGGCACCCACTTGATCTTGCGGGTTACGTCCATCATCTGGTGGCGCAGTACATCCATTGAGATGAACCACTCATCGACCAGCCGCCAGACAAGCTCCGTGCCGCAGCGCCAGCAGAATGGGTAGCGATGAGCGTAGTCCTCGATCTTGTAGAGGACGCCCTTCTCTTTCAGGCTGGCGTAAATCGGCTCGCGGGAGTCCATCACGTTTACGCCAGTGAGGAATCCGAAGCCGTCGACGTAGTTGCCTGCCTCATCGAGCGGCGCAATCGTGGCCAGTCCAAACTCCTTGCCCAGCTTGAAGTCGTCCGGACCAGCGCCCGGTGCGCTGTGCACAATGCCGGTGCCTTCGTCCTGACCGACCTCATCCCATGGGATTATCAGATGCTCAACGCCTTCCTGCGCGGGAAGCTCGTCGAACGGCCCTCGATAGGTCCAGCCAAGCATCGCCGAGCCAAGCAACTCTTCGATCACTTCATGCTCGCCTTCCAGAATGCTGAGGCGGTCATTGATGAGATAGAAGTACTCGTCACCCTGTCGCACTTTGACGTAGATGTAATCGGGATGGACGGCAGCGGCGACGTTCGACGTGAGTGTCCACGGGGTGGTCGTCCACACCAGCAACGACTCATTCCCCCGGCCATTTAGCGGGAACTTCAAAAACACCCCATCATGCACGACGTCCTGGTAGCCCTCGGTCGCGATCTCGTGCTGCGATAGTCCGGTACCGCACCGGATGCACCAAGGCATCACGTCGGTGCCCTCGTAT
>DBZV01000139.1:2525-2831 GCA_002311865.1 Dehalococcoidia bacterium UBA1151 | reverse complement strand
TGGCAACTTAAGGAGGAACTCATCTTTGACATACGCCGCACGGTTCATTGTTGAGACGCACGCCCACATCTCCACCCTCTACAACCCGGTCCCGACCAAGAATCGGAACTGGCCGGGCGAATCCGAAGTGTTCGACAACTCGGAGATGTGCATGTACGACATGGGCCGTTACGGGATCGACATCTGCTTCATAAAATCGCCCAGTCAGCTCGGCCCCAGCAACGACTTCCACGCACAAATGGTGGCCAACAACCCGGATAAGTTCCGGGCTTTCTGCTTGGATCAGACACAGAAACTCAAGGTCGC
>DBZV01000139.1:925-2445 GCA_002311865.1 Dehalococcoidia bacterium UBA1151 | reverse complement strand
CACGTTTGAAGAGCGACTAATCGAGTGGCGTGTATTCATGGATCTGGCCCGTAAATACAACGTCACGATCGACTATCACGAGTTCTCGAATGGCTACGAGTGGGACCACTGGAAGCTTCTCGGACGGCTAGCAAAGGAGTACCCGGACGTTCCCATCGTGGTCAGCCACGCAGGCCATTCAGTTGGCGCGTACAACGATGGCGACCTGGAACTGCCAAAGGTGTTACGGGTCGTGGGCGGCAACTGGCGCGGCGGCAAGAACAACATTTACCTGGAAACCGGAAGTTGGCCAGCTGAGTACTTTAAAATCGCGATGCAGGATCCCAATGTCGGCGTGACTCAGCTGATCTGGGGTGGCGACTACGGATCACGCCAGTACATGCTCAGGCCGCTGGACCGTAACGGGCCGGCGTACGCAACCTTCATGCCGAGGTGGAAGATGGAGGCCCCATATCAGGTGGACTGGTGGGGCACATCTCTGCATCGGATCGACCAGGTTAAGGATTTCACAACGCAGGACGAGATCAACCTGATCCTCGGCGGTAACGCCGCCCAAATCTGGAATCTTCCGACACCTCTACCTCATGACCGCATGTTCATGAACGGACGCCCAGATGTGTGGGGGATCACGTGGCAAGACTCGATGGCTGAATAGTCATCTACCGATGCCCCCGGAATGCCCCAACACGTCCCTGGGTTGAAACTGACCCTGATTAGATGAGTACAAGACCCGTACGTGAACGTAGATAACGGTTGATGTCTGGCATTAAGGAGGACCGTAATTGACCATATTGGTCTGATCTCGACCTACAATTGTTATCTGTATCACAATCTACTGGGTGTGCTTGTTATAAAGTGCGGCCCACGAGCGGGTACCGCCGTCAGCACGGAAACTTGAGACCCACCGGAATCTGAATTGGATTTCTGCCACAAGAGGAGTGACGTATAGCCACCGCAACGCAAGACCGGGCGCCCGTCCGGGCCGCGACCTCTGATTATGCCGACCTGAAACGGATGATCGCTGAAGCCGGTCTTCGCGCCACCCAGCCTCGTTTCTACATATTCATGGCGGTGTTCAACACAGTCGCCGTCGCCGGGATCGTTGCCCTTGCGATCTGGTCTCCACACCCGTCCGTCCTCATATTGAGCGCCGTGTTGTTTGGCTTCATGCTCACGCAGCACGGCATGCTAGGCCACGATGTGGCCCATCGGCAAGTGTTCCGAAAAGGGCGCTCCGTCACCTTCTCCGGGTGGTTGCTGGGTAACGTTCTGATGGGCAATAGCTACTCCTGGTGGACTCGCAAGCACAACATCCATCACGCCAACCCGAACCACATCTCAGAAGACCCCGACGCCAGCTACCCGATGCTCGCTATTTTTGGCGAGCAGAAAGCGCAGAAGTCCTGGTACGTGATGCCGATAATCGCGGTCCAGGCATACATTTACCCACTACTGGTGATGTTCATATTCATCACCATGCGCTCCGCCAGCATCTCCACACTTTTCGCGCAGGGCACTCC
>DBZV01000139.1:521-820 GCA_002311865.1 Dehalococcoidia bacterium UBA1151 | reverse complement strand
AGGGCACTCCGATGCGGATTCGGCAGGGGCTTGGCATGATCGCGCACTGGACGCTCATAGCTCTCCTCCTCACACAGCTTGGCGGTTGGCCGGAGGCGTTGGCCTTCTTCATCGTCAGCCAGCTCGCATTCAGCCTGTACATGGGTTCCGTCTTTGCCCCCAACCACAAGGGCATGAAGATGATGGCCGAGGACGAAGAGTTAGATTTCATTCGAACGCAGGTTCTGACGGCCCGCAACGTCCGCGGCAACTGGTTCGTCGACTACTGGTATGGAGGGCTCAACTACCAGATCGAGCAC
>DBZV01000139.1:0-286 GCA_002311865.1 Dehalococcoidia bacterium UBA1151 | reverse complement strand
CTTCGATTTCTCTGGTCGCTCTGTCCGTAACCTGGTCCAGCGCATCCCGGCCCCGTGATTCAATCTCGTTTCGCAACGGTGTGCCGTGACAGTAGGGGAGTGCCACATCGCGGGCGGATGGCGCCGAGCTGATTTTCTCAAGGCGCTCGATCTCGACCTGTGAAAATCCGGCTGATCAAAGCTGGTCCTGAATTAACTCCTCGTCGTGGTAGCCGTGGGGAGTTCGGGCGAGGAACATCGGAGGATCGTCCGGGAACGCGGATGCCGCAGCTCGAGTCACGACATC
>DBZV01000096.1:8224-23576 GCA_002311865.1 Dehalococcoidia bacterium UBA1151 | reverse complement strand
GAACAATCGGCAGGCGTAGTACCGATACTGTCGTGATCTGGTAGAGCCGTCTGAGAGTGTCCATGAGCGTGCCCTGGTAACTCCGTTCATGCCGTTTCCGCACGTGCCACACTCAAGCACACCGCCCAGCGGAAATGACGATTTTGAACGTCGCTTGCGGATGGGCTTACGAGATTCAAGAATCTCCTGCGCCCGGTTGAACGATGCTCGCTCGACTATCGGCTGATGATTTGTGACGATACGCATTCCGTGGCGGGCGTATGTGCCGATATAAGTTCGATTGCGCAGCACTCCGGCCACGGCTACCGGGCTCCACGGCTTGCCTGCCCGGGTCTGGATGCCCCGCCCGTTGAGCTCTGATGCTATTTTCCGAAGCCCAATCCCGTTGGCGCCGTTGCCCAATTCGTCCGGTGGCGTTGGATTTCCGAGATACCAGTCGAACACCTGGGCAACGATCTCCGCCTCTTCCGGCACGGGATGCATCATTCCGTCAGGCCCGCCACGATAACCAAATGGCACGCGGCCTAGCACCTGTCCACGCGCAGCTTTGGCCTGTATTGCCTCTTGAATCCTTCGTTGTCGGCCCGGTCTGCGGCCCGGCAGCGAAAGCTTCTCCAGGCCATCTTGCACGGCGTCGGGGGCGTCGAAATTGGCGCAACGAACGTCTCCGCCCGCGACTTCGATATCGATCAACGCCTTCACTAGCAATTCCAGGTCACCAGCCAGGTGTGTCGAGTCGGGAATGACAACCAACGCTTGCCGACGCTCCGCCTGATTGAAGTACTGAATCAGACTCTGGAGTCTCTCTGAATCGGTCGAATTGGGAGTTACAGGAGCGCCAGATTCATCGCCAGGAATTGTGGCAACTAGCTGATGTAATTCCTCAGCGCAGTATTGCTTAATCGCCGATAAGGGATCATCGTGCCGAGAGATTGACTCTGCGACATCGGCGGCCAGCGGTTTGTAGTACCCGATGGCTCTCACGGGTCAGGCGAGGAGAATCCTGCCGCAACTGCTGCACATGACAAGATTGTCAGCGCTTTTTAGCTGGCCGATCTCTCGGATAGGAAGCTTTATCCGGCAGCCCTGGCAAATTCCACGCTCAACGCGCGCTACCGCCACGCCGCCCTTGCGCGGCAAGAGGTTCCTGTAGAGGGCAAGGTCGCGTTCGCCCACGCCCTCGGATGCACCGTTCCGCTCCATTTCAAGACCTTTACAAACCTTTGAGACATCCCGTGCACGCTTCTTGAGTTCTCTGGAAGTTACCTTCCACTCCTCTTCTGTCTCCAAAAGTTGAACTTGCAGCGAGTCATGCTTGGTAGCTGCCTGCTCCGCGGCAAGTTTCGCCGGCCCAACGGACTCCTCCGCGGCCGCAAGATTGCGCTTGGAGAGATTGTGCTCCTCTTCAAGGGCTGTCAGTTCACGAAGATTGGTGATCGCCCCACCGTAAAGTCGGGACTCAATATCTTCCATTCGGGTCTTGAGCGCAGTGACTTCAGCATCAAGCTTTCCGGCCGCCAGCCTGGTTTCCAGGACCTTGAACCTTGAAGATTCTGAATCTTCTCGAAGGCGCTTCAAATTGCCCTCAGACTCTAGCTGGGATGCTAATTTCCTAAACTCAGCCGCGCTCGTGGCGAGACGCTGGTCGATTTCTTGCATATCGAGGAGAAGGCGGGCAGAGCTCAATTGTTAATCCCATTTGATTAAAAAACCATTGGTGGGTAAAAGTTCCACTCAAAATTCTATTCACAGATGGCACCACCGTCAACGAACTGGGCCAATCTGGCATGAAATCCAACTCGGTATTGAGACCGCGGTTACAGATAAGATGGGTACCCACGTACAAGGAATGAATAGCCGGGGGATGTCGATTTTTTTGCGTTCCAGACACCAATTTGAACTGTTCACAATCTTGAGGATCACTTGAATTCACTCGTCCCAGAATGCGTGAAATGCCGACCCAAGAGCCGCATCGTCTGCACCCTTGGTCCAAGCACTTCTTCCACGAGGATGATTCAGTCTCTAATTGAGGCGGGAATGTCGGTTGCCCGAATCAACACCTCCCACTCATCGCTGTCGTTCCATCGCGAAACAATTGCAACAGTCCGTCAAGTCTCCGCGGATATGGGAGTGCCGATTGGGATTCTCGCTGATCTGCCGGGTCCCAAATACCGACTGGATATTTTGGATGATGCCGGTATCCAGGCCTCGCAGGGGGCCGAAATCCGCCTGACTGGCGATCCTCTGCACTCGCCAGAGGGAGTCTTGACCGTCCTCCCGCCAGGCCTCCACAACGACGTCCTGCCGGGAGACCCGATACTCATTGCTGATGGCGTTGTGTGTCTGGAAACCGTATCAGTCGAAGGTTCGCAGCTCACTTGCAAAGTCACCACGCCGGGACTTATCGAAAGCCGTAAAGCTGTGGCGGTCCCCGCCAGAACATCAACCTTGCCGTATCTCACAGTAGACACTGAAGCGGCATTGGAATTTGCCGTCAACGAAGACGTCGATTTCATCGGACTTTCGTATATCCGATCAGAAAAAGACGTGATCATGGCACGCGAATATATCGATCAGCGCGGATGTTCGGCACAGCTGATTTCCAAAATTGAACTCAAAGAGGCGCTTGATCAACTTGATGGGATCATTGAGGCATCAGATGGCCTGATGGTGGCACGCGGCGATCTAGGTGTTGAGCTACCCATGGCACAGGTTCCAGGCGCTCAGAAGCTGATTATTCGCAAGTCCAACGAGGCTGGAAAAGCCGTCATCACGGCTACGCAGATGTTGGAGTCCATGATCAACTCTCCGGTCCCGACACGGGCGGAGATAAACGATATTCACAACGCAGTTGTCGATGGTTCAGACGCCATCATGCTCTCGGGTGAGACCGCGATTGGTGATCACCCAATCGAAGCAGTCAGGATCATGGCAGAGGCCGCGCGCGAAGCTGAAAAATTCATCGATAGAGACGCCCTTGAATCGCGCTGGGAAGCCCTGGAAAAGGCCGTGGATCGAGCCATGGCCTACACGGCCTGCTGGAGCTCCGCCAATCAAGATGCCAAAGCGATCATCGCGTTTACTGAGAGCGGTGCCACGGCGGCAAGAGTCTCATCATTCCGACCGGAAGCCCCCATTATTGCTCTGCATCATGAGCCCGTGGCGGCACAGCGGCTATCACTGCGCTGGGGAGTGATTCCCATTCAGGTTGGCTCCTACAACAGCGTTCAGTGGATGTTTCACCAAGCCTCAAAGATCGCTCTGGAAAATGACTACGGGAGCGAGGGTGATTCCGTGGTGGTAGTGGCGGGAATGCCTGTGGGCGCTTCTGGAAATACAAACCTAATCAGGGTGATCAGCCTGCCTGAACCAGAGCCTGCATTCGGTCAGGACAACTTCGATCAGATAGTTCGGTAAGCGGCTACTCGTCTTCTGCTACTGGTCTGGCTCAACTACCGGTCTGGCCTCCGCCTCATCCAGGCTGATTGACAGCGCGTTCAACAGAGCCGCCTCGGTCGGCTCATGTCCGTAGCACGCCGCCTCAAATCGGCGCGTAATCTGATCCACTTGCGCGCCCGGCAGGGCCACTTCCAATCTGCCCTCAATCTCAGCTGGAGTCAGGTGAGATTCAAACACCGCGCCGCGGCTCAGACCCACGGTGAGCAGCCTGAAATAGAGCCTGAAGACGTCCGTGATTCCGGGTTGGTCTGGCGGATACCGCAATCCAACTTTCTTCTCACCCTGTCTCTTCAAGAAACCGGGAATTAGCTTCCTGAAGAGATCAGCAAGATCGCTCCTGGCATCGGCATCACCTCGAATCGACTCTCGGTCCGAGGCGCGCTTTTTCTTGTTCTCGCCCACCAGCCGCTGGAAACTCTTGATCAGAATCCAGAGCACAAGGAGAAGCAGCAAGAATCCCACCGGCCAGACCAGGATTTCGACGACGGCCTGGGCGAGGCTTTGACCCACAGCCTCTGCAGCCTGCTCACCCTGAATCAGGGGCTCTGGTTCTACTTCTATCTGCTGGACAGCTCGCCCTTCACCGACCGGGTCCGAAAATCGATTCCTCAGCCACTCGATCAACCAGAAAAATAAGGTAATCGGCGGCGTCAGGACAATTTCCAGAACCTTGAAAATGCCGTCTCTAATTGCGGCCAGAATGCTGACGACTAGGCCCAGCGGACCGCTGCCAAATGCCGCACCCAGCACCCCTAGCACCACTCCAAATGCGACCACTGCGCCCACCACAACGATGATCACGCGGCCCCAGATCTCGCTGGCGGAATCCCACGCGCCTTCTTCAGCTACCCGGCCAATAGCCATGCCCGCAAGCGAAGCAACGAAAAATGGAAAGATGGTGACTCTCACGCCAAGATCCTGATCCATCGAAAGGTCCACGATCAACGCGATCGAAATAGCGGCGATCCCCAGTCGAAACGTGCGATGGAGTGCGTCCCAGGCTTCCCCGGTTGCGATGAAAACGAGTCCCCGACGCCATAGGAACATTGCAATCAGGAACCCTGAGATAATCCCGAACACTTCCGCCTGACCAAACTCGCCCGACAACATGCGGAAAAACCAGAGAGCATCAAAAGTCGGTGATCCTTCGCTCATTCTGAACGCTACCGCGCCGTACACAACGATGAGGCCGGATACGCCCTGCAGCAGCGCCAGGGTCACAACGTCGCCGCCCATATCACTTGCCAGCCAGGCGGCGGACATCGCCAGTAGCAACACGGCCACGATCACCAGAAACGGTAGCGGCGATTCACCCACACCGACCGTCGCGCCGATCACCGCGGCAGCGGCAAATACCCACGAAGCCTCCGCGACTGCAAGCGAAATGAAGAGCAGTTGCCGACGGCTAAAAATCATTGCCCTCTCCCGTCCGCGGCAACTCATCGACCTCGAAGCGTTCGGCCTCGCTCCGAATTTGAACAGTGGGAGAGCTGACCTCCAGTTCGCGATCCCCCACATATATTCCAATGGTCGGATGGCCATCACGCTTGAGCCGCTCGAGTTCAAGAACTAGCGACTCTGACATCACCGACGAAATTGCGACGATCGTGGAACCGAAGGGAATTGCCTCTGGAGCCGTTGCAATTACCTCCGGGAGGGTTTTCACTACGAACGGCCGAACCATTGCCAGTGCCTCCAGCAATACGGGCATCTGTTTGGGATTGGCCCCGGGCTTCACGACCATCTGACCTGAACCGGCCAGTGGAACTCCGTTTGATACCAATCCAATCCTGAAACCGAACTCATCGCCCTTTGTCACAATCGAAGCTGCCGCTGTAATCGCCCGCTCGAGCCTGATCGAGTTGAAGCCCTCCCATGGCTTAGACGAGGTCGCCGCATCCAGTAGAACAACCATGTACTGATCCACAGTGTGATCGTAGATCCGGACGTGCGGGATGCGCGTCCGAGCCGTGGTCTTCCAGTCGATTCGCCGGATGGGATCACCAGCGACATACTCCCGCAATCCGGCGGGGCGATTTATGTCCTCGTACAACCGTCGCCGACTTGGCGCGTCACCCATGGGTCGGCCGGACGGGAAATCGAAATCGTCCAGGGGAACAATATTGGGGTAGATAACGATCGGATCAGATGCGCGCAGAACCAGGCGAGACCGGAACAGTCCAAACAAATCCCCGGCCTCCATCTGGCCGGGTCCAAGCCGAATGTAACCGCGCTTGGTCGCCCTCACCACAAACCGATGCTTCACCCGTTCGTACCAGCCAACGCTCAATGAGTCTTCAAGGCGGTACGTATCGGCACGTTCAGTTCGCACAGTCTTGGCGTCCAGAGCCTCAAGCTCTACGGGAATCTCATCCGTGATCCTGAGCCACGGAATTGGCAGAGGCTTCTTATTCTCAAGCGTGAGCGTCAACACGGTTGATTCGCCGGGGAACAGATAGCGCTGCTCTACGCCACGGGTGAAGTAGACATCCTCCAACGCCAATCGCGCCCAGATTCGGGCGCCGACAGCAATCACTCCGGTCATTACGGTTACCGCGATGATCCATGGCTCGCCGGTAACAATTCCAACTATCAGCACTATAACCAGGAGAATGATCCAGAGCTCCCCCATGATCTCGGCCAACAGATCCCGCCGAGTGACGCTCATCTCAATTTGAGACCCCCAGCCGCGGCGGTCGAAGTCGAAGTCGATGCGAGCGCTGTTTATCGCCGCATCTGCACTAAGACCAGTTCTAATCTCTCTGTTCATTGTCGATTTCGCAGCACACCATCCACCTGGCTACCTCTCAATTGGTACCGGTATTCCGCGTGCGCACTCCACCAGAATGGCGTCTGTCCCGCGCCCGCGGAGGCGAGCTTGGGAGCTGGGAATGAGCCGATGCGAGAGCACTGGTGACAACATCGCCTTGATATCGTCTGGCACTACGTAAGACCTTCCCGATATGGCAGCCCATGCCTGCGACGCCCTGTACAGGGAGATGGCTGCACGAGGGCTGGCGCCCAGTTGAAGCTCATCCGTATTTCTGGTGGCATCGATTACCTGCAACAGATAGGTGCGGAGTGTGTCGTCCATCCTCACAGTCGTCACAAGGTGCTGCGCGTCGTTCAGCTCATCAATGTGCATGATCGGGCTAATTTCAGGTTCTACCGCCGGGTCATTGAATCGCAGAAGTATCTCTGACTCTTCAGACTGCGTTGGGTACCCAAGCGTGATCCTCAACATGAACCTGTCCAGTTGAGCTTCCGGCAGTGGGAACGTGCCCTCCATCTCAATGGGGTTGAGCGTGGCCAGCACAATAAAGGGATCGGGTAATGCCCTTGTTTCACCATCGATAGTGGCCTGCCGCTCCTGCATTGCTTCAAGAAGAGCGGTCTGTGTTCGAGGAGTAGCTCGGTTAATCTCATCGGCCAGAAGAACCTGGGTGAATATTGGGCCGGGTCGGAAATCGAACCCGCCGGTTTGCATGTTGAGAACGTTCACGCCCAGAACGTCCCCCGGCATTAGATCTGGGGTGAACTGAATACGCCGAAATTCACAGTCCAGCGATGCGGAAAGCGCCTTCGCCATGGTGGTTTTGCCAATGCCGGGAACATCTTCAAGCAACGCGTGGCCGCGACAGAGCAATGCAACAAGTAGCAGGTCAATGGCATCATCTTTGCCCACAACCACCTTCTGGACGTTGGTTTTGATCCGATTCGCCACCTCATGCAGGTTCGCCAGATCCGTGGCGCTTGCACCATCTGGCGTCGTGGTTGCGCTTGCTGGCGCGGGGTTATCTTCTGATGTCAAAGGGACGTGTGCCTCATACCGATTAGTTCGTGGCTGGTCGTAGAGCGTACTCGACGCCTAAACAACGACTACCGTATTTGTCAGTGTTCCGATCTTCTCTATTTCTATTGATACGACGTCACCGCCCGCCAGGGTGAACTCAGGTGGGGGAATAACGCCTGTGCCGGTCAGAACTGTAGTGCCATCTGGAACAGGATTATGTCGCTGCAGCCAGTCTGCCAGATAATCGCAGTCACGAATCATCTCGCTGGTGGATGTAGTGCCGTTGAACACCTCAGCGCCATCACGCTCGATTCTGAGCCTCACGTTGAGAGCCTGCGGATCACCCACCGTCTCCCTCGTCACGAAGCATGGCCCGATCGCACACGACCGATCGTAGATCTTGGCCTGGGGAAGATACAGCGGGTTCGCTCCCTCGATGGTGCGACTGCTCATGTCATTCCCAACCGTATATCCAGCTACGACACCATCAAACACCACAAACGCAAGTTCCGGTTCTGGCACGTCCCAGTCAGAATCATCCCTGATCCCAACTTCGTTAAACGGCGCCACAACTCTATCCGGGGTGGCCTTGAAGAATATTTCTGGCCTGTCTGCCGTGTAGACCTTGGCGTACACATCCGGAGTGTCGCTCTCCGCCTGGCGCTCCCGCATGGAGTCTGAGTACGTCACGCCAACCGCCCACACTTCCGGCGGAAGCAGCGGCAGGCCATATGTCACCGGGCCGCTCCCCTCCGCAGTGGCATCTTCAACATCTGCAAGAGATATCGTCGAGCCCCCAGAAGATCGATCAACGATTGTGCGGGCCACGTGGTCGATATCAGTTCCCATCATGGAAGCAGTTCGTAGCAGATCAAGCACGCCTCTCGCATGGGGCGAAATCGCTGTCAGGTCAACGAGGGTATCTTCCGTTGCCTCCACCGCAACATGACTCTCGCCTCTAATGCTCAACTGGAAATAACGCATTGGAGTCCCTTCAATTCATATTCAAACGACGTCTGGGCCTGATCACACCGGGTTACATGAAAGAACGGATCCTAAACCCGACTCTTGTCGCGAGTCAAAAAGTGCGCGTCAGAATGGGCGCGGGGTACTTACCTCTTGCCCGCCACACCGGTAGCCTTTAAATATTGATATCAGTCCATCCATTCCAGGGGCAGTTCTCGTACTATCTGACCAGCAGGGGTAGCTTTGAAACTTGCCTCCGTAAGTAGCAGAATCAGGAATCCAAAATAGACATCGGAGTAGTTGGCGGAACAGGCGCTGAAGGAGTTGGCCTGGCTGTGCGCTTTGCCGCAGCAGGTCACAACGTATTCATCGGCTCGCGTGCACACGAACGAGCGGTTGCGGCCGCGGAAGAAGCGACCATAGCGCTTGGCGAAACAGCGTCGGCTGGCACAATCGTCGGCCATCTCAACACCGACGCCTGCAAGATGGGCGAAGTCGTCATCTTTTCGGTGCCCTACGCCGGACAAGTGGACACACTCGAAGTGATACGCCCCCACATCACAGGCAAAATAGTCGTCAATGTAATCGCACCGCTAAAATTTTCAAACGGCCAGGCGTTCGCGGCACCTCCATTTGAGGGCTCTGCAGCGGAAGAAGCCGCCAGGCTGTGCCCTGACGCCCGCTGGGTTGCCGGTTTTCATACGCTACCCGCAGGCGAGCTAAAGAATCCCAACACGAATCTCGAGGCCGACGCCCTGATCTGCGGCGATGACGATGAGGCAAAAACGGTAGTTCTTGAGCTGGCGAACGAGATGAAAGGTCTGCGCGGAATGGACGCCGGGCGGCTTAGCTCAGCCCGCTACCTCGAAGGCACAACTGCCTTACTCATCAACATGAACAAACTGCACAAGATGCACTTCTCAGTGCGCATAACGGGGGTCTAATTGACCAGACTCGCATCACCAGGCGCTCTGATCATCGCGGCGCTGCTCACACTTGCAGCGACCTTCAGCGCGAACGCAGCCTTCGCCGCCGACGAAAACCAGTCGATATCCATTCTGCGGAACGATCACGTAATCAACTTTGGCGAAAACATTACGTTCGACCTGGAGATATCCAGCGCCAGCGCGCCCATCGCAGAGATTCAGGCGCTCTTCAAGCCCGATGGGCCGCGAATTATTAGCTCCTACTCCTACCCGGATTTCGAGCCCGGCAACAACGTCCAAGCCACTTTTGAAATACCCACAACCAATGGTGATTTCTTTCCGCCCGGCACCGTATTCACCGTGAGCTACCTGATCGTGGACGCCGAGGGCAGCGAGTTCACCACTGATCCCGTGCGCATCGAGTACCTTGATCCCCAATTCGACTGGGAGAGGCGAACCGAAGACCGACTGACAATCGTGTTTCACGATCGCAGCAAAAGCGATATCGACCGGCTCTTCGAATCGGCCGGTAAACGCATGCCTGAGATTGCAGACGTATTCGGGCCTCCATCAGAGCGCGAATTCAAAGCGGTCATCGTCAATTCCGGCAAAGAAGCAGATTCAGCATTCCCCCGCACCACGGAAGCGGCCCGAGCGGGCCACACCTTCGTGGGATTCGCGTTTGATGAGTACGATGAGTTCGTCCTCTGGGGCGTGAACAGCAACTCATTCGTTCACGAACTCACCCACTTGATGTTCGCTGAGGCAGTCTCAGCGCCAATCGCAAACCCACCCGCATGGCTCAGCGAAGGACTTGCTGTCTACTTTGAAAGCGAATCCGGAAAAGCCGGGGATCTCCGTCTGAGAGGTGTCCGAAACGAAGACGACCTGATGCCCATCAAGAACATGAACCGGGTGCCCGGGCAGCGGGATGACATCGCGTTCTTCTACGGAAAAGCCGGTAGCTTTGTGGGGTATCTAATCGGTGAGTTTGGCCCCACCAGAATGACGGTCCTACTAACTGAGTTGAATTCGGGCAAAAATCCGTCCGCCGCGATGGGGCTGGCCTACGGATTTGAGCTGGACAGCCTGGACGCCGCATGGACTGCGGGCAAGTTTGGCGGGGATGTGCCGGCTCTGGTTCCAGTGATCCTGGACGTCCCGTACGATCTCGCTGGCATCGTCGATGACCCTGAGAGCGGCCCTCAGATCACCGTAAGTCCAGTCGCCGCAGCAGAACTGCTATTTCAGACGCCGATAGAGGATACCTCCGCATGGGACGACTTTGGCGGCTGGCCGATAATATTCTTCGGTGCGGGCGGAATCGCCGCAATCGCATACTTCGGACTCCGAACGCTCAAGCGAAGAGGATTTTGACAGAACCGGACACCGGGAGGAAAGCGGCGCTGGTCTACTCTGATCAGCTGTCCAGCCACGTGCTGTCTGATGCGCACCCCATGCGGCCAATTCGGCTTGCGCACACATATGAACTGATGCTCCAGTCCGGCCTCCTGGAAGCCCCCAGTGCGACCGTGGTCAGCCCCCGGGAAGCTACCGAATCCGAGCTAACCCGCGTCCACTCAGTTGAGTACGTTCAGGCAGTTCGATCGCTGAGCAGTGGCCTGGATAGCAACGGTGGCCTGTCGTACGGATTCGGCTCCGGCGACAATCCGGTCTACGATGGCATCTACCAGGCCCAGGCGCTCACCGCTGGCTCCGCGATGGTGGCGATGGAGCTGGTGGACTCTGGCGACTACGACGTCGCGTTCGCACCCGCTGCCGGGCTGCACCATGCCATGCCGACACGCGCTTCTGGATTTTGCGTCTTCAACGACCCTGCGATGATTATCCAGGCGATGGTCGATGTCGGGCGGCGCGTGGTCTACATCGATATCGATTGCCACCACGGCGATGGTGTTCAGCACATCTTCTACGATACCGATCAGGTGCTCACAATCTCCCTGCACGAGAGCGGTCAATTTCTCTTCCCCGGATCCGGGTTTGTCGGGGACATTGGCACCGGCAAGGGCGAAGGCTACTCTGTGAACGTGCCGCTCGCACCACACACCGGCGACGACGTTTACGAAGTAGCCTTTGATGCCGTAATCACTCCCCTCACCCGCGCATTCAAGCCGGACGTGATTGTCACGCAGCTGGGAATGGATACGCATGTATTCGACCCAATCACCCACCTCCGGCTGACCACCCAGGGCTTTGCGCGGTCCGTTGCGAAGCTTGCGGTCCTAGCCTCCGAATCCGGGAAATGGATTGCGTTAGGAGGTGGCGGCTACGATCTGGGAGCCGTTGCGAGAGGCTGGTCCATGGCCTTCGCGGTGATGTCTGGACAGCGAATTCCCGACAAGATTCCGGCGTCATTTGATGCCATTGAGGGCATCGTAAACTTCGCAGACGTGCCCCCGGGCGATCCTGACCCAACAGTTGCAAGCCTGATAACAGCGTTCGCAGATCGAAGTATCGAAGAGATCACCAAAACCCTGTTTCCAAGATTCGGGATCTAGCTGTCCAAGTTTCATTTCAATTACAGAAGGGCGGATTTGGAGACTGCACACATTCGGACTGCGCATTTCTAGACTCCACAACCCGCGTGTGTACTGAAAGTATGTGATGACACGGTCCGTAGATAGCGGGCCAGCTCGGCCTTTTTGAACAGTTGGGCGTGGATAGGACCAGATGGCCAGAATTCTGTTGGTAGACGACCAGAAAGATGTTCGTTTCGTAATGAGCGAACTGCTGGACGATATGGGACACGAAGTGCTGGAGGCGGACAGTGCTGCATCGTGTTTGAATCAGTTTGTCGATATCGCACCGGATGTGATGCTGTTGGACCTTCACATGCCCGTTATGTCCGGCCAGGAACTGCTGGAGCGCCTTCGACGCGACCATCCCCTTTCATCTCTTCCAATCATCGTCCTCACAGGTAGCAAATCTGCCGGTGATTTAAGCGCAATAAAGGAACTGGGAATCCAGGGCCTGATCCACAAACCCTGGACGCCGGAAGAGGTTGAAGCGCAGCTAGAAGGCGCACTTTCAGCGGCCGCCTGAGCGCGATTACACGGAAACGTGAGGGTAGAACTCGCAGCTTCATGCGTGATTACTTCGTTGACAGCACAAGCGTGCATCGCAATAACATGTCTGATGGCTCGAGCGCATGCGCGCACCGTTCGTCTCGTCCCGTTATGCCAAATAAAAAATGACTACCCAACCAATGGCAGCACTGACAGTCCTGATCGCAGACCACAGCGAAATCTTTCGCCGTGGAATGACTCGTGCCATTCAGGATGTGCAGGACATCGACTCAATCTGGGACGGTGAGCCTGAGAGCGCGGTAGAGGTTGCTGAAGCCCTGCAGCCAGATGTTGCCCTGGTAGACATCGGTCTCCCCCACCAGCGTGGGCTGAAAGTAGCGTGGAAGATTCGAAAACGCAATCCCGCCACCGCAACAATTATCCTGTCACCGTATGAAGACGATACACAGGTGTTCCAAAGCGTAAAAATTTGGCGCGTCGGCATTCTCGGCAAAGGACACGCCCGCGGAAACGCTGCTTGAGCAGATCTGGGAAGTGGGCAACGGAGCCAACCTGATTAGCGAGTCCATTCAAGCGCGACCTGGCGTTGCCAGCCAGATGATCCAGCAGTTTGAAAGCTACTCGCTCGCCGGGATTGAAACAGAGAAGCTGGTCTCCCCTCTCACCAACCGTGAGAGCCAGGTATTGAGCATGATCTCTCAGGGCCACGGCAACAAGCAGATTGCCGCGTCTCTTGGGATCAATGAACAGACCGTGAAAAACCAGATGAGCGGCATCATGGCAAAACTTCACGCCAACAACCGCACCCACGCCGTTGTATTTGCCCTGAACAGTGGATGGCTGGATATGCCGTCAGAAACGGCGTCCGCAGGACAGTACCCCACAGCTTGATGGCATCCTGATGGGTGACCTCCTCGCCCACGTCATCAGCAGGGACGGGCTTTTCATTTCCGGGTTAAGCGCCTCTCTAAGCGATCTGGAGTCATTCGAGATCTCCGGCTCATCCGTCACTGCAGAAGAAGCTGTGAACTCGTTCGTCAAGACCACACCCGATCTTCTTCTGGTAGATATTGAGATACCAAATCTGATGGGAGCGCGTACGATCGCCGCACTCAGTGACGGCCTCCCCACGCTGCCAGTTATCGGCCTTTACGATTTCGAGTCTGACGCGCATGTCTATGCCTGCCTTGAAGCCGGGGCCGCCGCGTGCACGTCAAAAGAGACCTCCGCTGAAAAGCTCGGTGATCTGGTGCAGCAGGTGTGCCAGGGTTCAGCGCCGATCTACAATATGGTCACAAGGATGCCGAACGTGGCCGCCCGTCTTGCGCAGATGCTAGGACAGACCTGGTTGGCTGCGCAGCCTGTCAGGCCGGTGCTGACAAGCCTCTCAACGCGTGAACAGAACGTACTCAACCTCCTGGCGGAAGGAGTGGAGTCCGAGAGCATTCAAGAGAGCCTCGAGATCACAGAAGTAGGACTGTTTTCTGTTGTCCGCTCCGTTGTTTTCAAGCTGACAGAGAATCGCAACGCGTTGCACATCGCCACATTCTGCACCGCCTGAAATCCCGTTCTGATCTGGCGTTGAGACCACCGATCAGCTGGCCCCCATCGTGTGACAGTACTGAAGTACCGCCAGTCTCAGTACCCAGGTAACGTTCCATCCGATCGCACCCTGAATAAGAATGTTGGCGGTGTGTGGATTGCCCCTTATACCTATGGCTGAGCCGGCGTGGCTACATCATCCTTCAAGTGAAGCAGTGGCAGGGCAAGTACCGGACACGGTCCGAACTTTTCTTGGGATGGAATCGAAATGGACAGCATGAGGACGAAAATGCCGAAAGCCCTGGCAACTGAAAACAGTGCCCGCGAGCATTACCTGTCGATGGTTGCCCATGAGATTCGCACGCCGATGACCACCATTGTGGCGTTGGCAGACCTCATGGAACGCAAGTCCGGTGACGATGTCTCACCAAAGCAGGTGGAGTACCTGCGGATGATGCGCCTGAACGGCCACCGCCTATCGGCTCTGGTTGATGATCTGCTGGAGCTGCATAAGGTGCAGGCCGGTATCTTGAAGATTCATACGGCTGAACACGAGGCCACCGCGCTCATTCTCGATACTGTGGACACGATTCGACAAACCTTCGAAGCGCGAAATCAGTTTCTGGATCTGAACCTTGAGTTTGGAGAGTCCATGATTCTCGTCGATCGCGGCCGGGTAATGCAGGCGCTTCTAAATATATTAAGCAACGCATCAAAGTACTCGCCCGCAAATTCGTCCATCCATATGAGAGCCTCGCTTGTAAATGATGATCTCTACGTAACGGTCCGCGACGAAGGCGATGGATTTGATCTCGACACAAGAGACCGGGTATTTGAGCCCTACTTCAGGTCCGAGAGCCAGATCGCAAAGGGAATTGTCGGCTCAGAACTCGGTCTGGCGCTAACAAAATCGCTCATCGAGGCACATGGCGGGGCGATAGACATCCTTAGCAAGCCATCAATGGGAACCCTTGTAGGGGTCTGCCTGCCAGGCGTGAAAGTGAACTCTAAGAAATCTACCTACCAGCAGGAGCGTCCCGTAGCCGCCGCCAGCTAAACCCCCATAGCGATTCTGATCTCAGCTCTCTTCAGCATCGCCCTGACAACTTTCGCGGTCATCGGCTTGGGCAGAACCTCAGCGGCACCAAGCTCGGTCGCAATCATGGACAGCAACTCAAGATCTGGTGCGCCGCTAATCATTGCAATATATCCAGGCTCAATAATCTCCGGGTTGCCGTCGATCTCCCGAAGCACGTCGATACCACTCTGCCCGGGCATCATCCAATCGATAATCAGAATGTCGGGCGTGGTCTCAGACAGCGTTTCAAGACCCTCCCTACTATCCTGACACAGGCTGACTGAATATAAATCGTTACGCGAAAGTTGGCGCTGAAAAAAATCCAGCACTTCCTGATCGTCATCTATGACGAGGACGCTCAACTGTTCCGGCACGACATCACCTACAAGCTGCTACCTATCGAATTTAGCGTTATATCTCCCGCCATGCCAAGCGGTTCTTACACAAGTTGGAGCGGTCCTGACTACGCGACTGATTACGGGTAACCCGTATTCGGCAACACTTGAACAGTGCGATACTTGAGTCGTCTCGCCGCATAACT
>DBZV01000096.1:7872-8173 GCA_002311865.1 Dehalococcoidia bacterium UBA1151 | reverse complement strand
GCATAACGCGGCTTTCTTTTTGCCTGAGACCCCTGAATCCACGACATATCCTGCCGCGATAAAACTTGACGGAGAAGACGAACAACATTGGTTGAAGCCTGGCTGCAGTACCTTGGCGCGTCTATCGTAGTTTTTGCTGGCGGCTGGACATTGGTGCGGTTTGGCGACGCCATAGGTGAGCAGACCGGGCTTGGCAGAGTCTGGGCAGGTGTAATTCTCCTGGCCACCGCCACATCGCTGCCCGAACTGGTTACCGGTATCACTGCCGTTCGAGGATTGGATTCCCCAAACCTGGCAGTAG
>DBZV01000096.1:0-7796 GCA_002311865.1 Dehalococcoidia bacterium UBA1151 | reverse complement strand
CGTTTGGGGCAAACAGCCTTAACTTGCTGGTGATCGCAGTTCTGGGCATCAAGTGGCACGGAATTCTACGTGATCCCACAGTCGAAACGCGTCAGATGGGTTCGGCCGGGGTGATTCTCCTGCTTATGGCCGGTGGAATACTAATCCTGGGCCGTGAGGAGCTGGGCGTACCATCATGGATCATCCGCGTCCTCCCTATCACAATGATCGTGGCCTACGTAATAACGGCACTGTGGACCATTGGGCAACTCGGCTCCGTCTTGCGTTCCTTCCGAAGGAGTGGCCGTTCAACCACATCCACTGACGGCTCAGCTGGCCCCGGCTTCTCATTTGGGCGGCCATCGGCGCCGCTCATGAAGAACATTGGCGGCTACCTGTTCGCCGTCGGCATCGTTACAGTTGGTGGAATATGGCTTGCGATTGCTGCAGACGGCGTATCTGACGCCATGGGCTGGTCCTCCAGCTTCGTTGGAGCGCAGTTCCTCCCCATCAGCACCACGCTGCCTGAGTTCTCCGTTGCCCTCGCATCGCTGCGAATAGGGGCGCCTGATCTCGCACTATCAAACCTTCTTGGCAGCAACATGTTCAACATCGGAATCGTGCTCTCCGCCGACTCCCTCGCCTACACCAAAGGCGCGCTCTTTACGGATGTATCGTCAATCCACCTGATCGCAACCGCGGCGGGCCTTGCAATGACGCTCATTCTGATTCCGGGACTTGTCTCCTCAAGTCGACCTTTTACCAGAACTGTGGGCTTAAAAACCGTCACAAAGATTGGCGTGTACGCGTCAATGAGCTCGTTAATATTCGTGTTTAGTTAAACGCGTCTCGCGTTAACCCACAACGCGAAGCGAGGCCCCAACGTGTGGCCTCGCTACAATTGTCTACTTATTTGTCCAGCCTGGAAGGCCCTAGACCTCTCGGAACTCGCCCTCTACTGTGTCCTCAGGTGTGTCGTCGTCCGATCCATCTTCTGATCCAGCCTCATCTTCAGGTGTCGGCGCACCCTGTTCTGCGTAGGCGGCCTGCCCTACCTTTTGAAGTTGCAGTTGAAGATCATTGACCGCATCGGTGATCGCGGACGTTTCTGATGTCTCCGACGCCAGCAGGTCATTCACTTTCGCAATTGCCTCAGTGATCGCCGTCTTGGTCTCATCATCCGGAATCTGATCCTCTTGCTCCGTCATCAGCTTCTCGGCGGAGTAGACGGCGCTATCGGCGGCATTCCGGACCTCAACCAGCTCACGCTGCTTCTGATCCTCCTCAGCGTGGCTTTCAGCCTCTTCGACAGCTTTTGCGATCTCTTCATCACTCAGCCCCGATCGGCCAGCGATGGTGATGTGCTGCTCTTTGGATGTCGCCTTATCTGTTGCCGAAACCTTCAGGATTCCGTCGGCGTCAATGTCGAAGGCAACCTCCACCTGTGGCGTGCCACGTGGAGCGGGAAGAATCCCGTCCAGCATGAATCGCCCAATGGACGTGTTCTCCTTCGCCATCGGACGCTCGCCCTGGAAGACGTGCACCTCCACCGAGGGCTGGTTATCCGCAGCGGTCGTGAACGATTCCGACTTTGTAGTTGGAATTGTCGTGTTGCGAGGGATCAAGACAGTGCCAACGCCACCCAGCGTCTCAATTCCCAGAGACAGCGGCGTTACATCCAGCAAGAGGATGTCCTTCACGTCGCCCTGCAAGACACCCGCCTGGATTGCTGCGCCGGTGGCCACAACCTCATCCGGGTTTACGGTTTGGTTGGGATCTTTCCCAAAAATATCCTTCACCTTTTCGAGGATGGCAGGCATTCTGGTCTGACCACCAACAAGAATTATCTCGTCGATATCCGAAGCCGAAATACCGGAGTCGGCAATCGCCTGCTTCGTCGGCTCAGAAGTAGCGTCAACCAGATCGCCGACCAGGCGCTCCAATTGCGTGCGCGTCATTGGCAGCGCAAGGTGCTTGGGGCCGTCGGCATCAGCCGTGATGAACGGAAGGTTGATTTCAGTCTGCGCCACATTGGATAGCTCTATCTTCGCCCGCTCAGCTTCAACTCGAAGCCGCTGGAGCGCCGCGCTATCTGTTCTCAGGTCAATTCCGTTCTCAGCCTTGAACTCATCTGCAGCCCACTCAACAATCCGCATGTCAAAATCATCACCCCCAAGATGGGTGTCGCCATTGGTGGACTTCACCTCAAACACACCATCGCCAAGCTGGAGAATCGTCACATCAAACGTGCCGCCACCCAGGTCGAATACGGCAATCGTCCGATCACCTTCCTTATCCATTCCGTAGGCAAGGGCCGCCGCGGTTGGCTCATTGATGATGCGAAGCACTTCAAGCCCGGCAATCTGCCCCGCGACCTTTGTGGCCTCGCGCTGGCTGTCATTGAAGTAGGCGGGAACCGTTATCACAGCCCTGTCAACCTTATCGCCAACCCTTGCTTCAGCGTCTTCTTTCAGCTTTCGGAGCACCATCGCCGATATCTCAGGTGGCGCTTCCTTCTCTCCGTTGAGCTCCACCCAGGCGTCGCCATTGCTTCCCTTAACTACCTTGAAGGACACCATGCCGATGTCCCTTTGGACCGACTCATCATCAAACCTGCGTCCAATGAATCGCTTGGCTGAGTAGATTGTGTTTTCCGGATTGGTAATCGACTGACGCCGGGCCAGTTCTCCAACGAATCGCTCGCCGGATTTTGGATTGACCGCTACCACGGACGGTGTTGTGCGGCGACCCTCGTTGTTTTCCAGGATCCGGGCCTCGCCCGCCTCCCAGACCGCCACCACTGAGTTTGTGGTCCCCAGGTCAATCCCGACTGCTCTTGCCATACTCTCTCTGTACTCCTGTTGTTGCCGATCCCTTGTCTAAACAGGGACCTCGTTTCACGAATTATTTGTTTGCCGATCTAATAAATAATCAGACTCTCACGTCACTTCTCACGAAGACTTTGATGCCACTTCCACCAGTGCAGGCCTGATAATGTCGTCTCCGTGGCGGTAGCCAACCCGCATCACGTTGATGACGGTATCCGGCTCAGCCTCGTCCGTTTCAGTCGTGAGCAGAGCCTCGTGAAGCCTCGGATCGAACTTCTCTCCTGCGCTCTCGAATCGCTCAACACCTTCGCTGCCCAGCACCGTCTCAAAGCTGCGCTTGATAGCTTCCACACCTTGCAGGAAACCAATGTCGACTTCTTGGGTAGCATCCCCTTGAAGTGCCGCATCAACGCTGTCTGCAATTTCGAGCATTCGGCGTATCAGCCCCGATTTGGTGCGTTGCGCCAACTCCATCTTTTCTGTCTCAACACGACTTCTGAAGTTGACCAGATCGGCTTGAGCACGTTGAGCCAGCGCACGGAATTGGTCCTTCTCCCTCAGCGCTTCCGCCATCTCACTATCAGGTGAAGGCGCTTCTAATTCAACAACCGAATCCTGTTCTACCACCTTGGAAGCTTCCGACTCATCAGGGCCATCTTCATCAATTTGTTCCAACTCATCTTTGGGTTCACTCAACTTCCAGGCTCTCCAGTATTCCTTTCAACTCTTGCACCGCTGCATTTCCTTCAGGGGTGCTAAAGATTTCAGTTGTAGATTCCAAATTATCAAGAACATGATGCAAATGAGAAACCAGTTCCATAACCAGCCGCACCCCCGCAAGATTGAGATCAAACTTCTCTGTGAGAATTCGGATCAATCTAAGTCGCGCAAGATCGTTCTCGGAGTACAACCTCAGGCTGCCTCCGGTGCGCGACGGAGAAAGCAGTCCCACCCGCTCATATTTTCGCAAAGTCTGGGGGTGCATTTCGGTCAAGCGGGCCGCGACGCTGATGATGTAAAGGCCGGTTACAGGTCCAGATGAATCTGTATTTTCATCAACCGATCGATTCAGTGACGATTCCTGCACATCAATCGTATTTGTCGACGCTTTTCGGCGCGATGGAACATCAGTATGACGATAGGGATGCGACAGCAAAGTTCCAAGCAGCGTCGCCTTCCACTCAGTTACGGTCTGTCTCGATTTTGGGTTAGTCATATTTCAGAAATAGAGTGATCTGAGATGAATATCCGGTATTGGCGCGGTCATGTCTTATATGAGACAAATCCTAAGACTTGATACGGGTCGTGTCAAGGGTTATGCTGCGATGTAGATCATGAATAATGCGAAATTACGAAACATGACTGTAACCGAACTGTTACGGAATCTGTTACACAATGGTGCATCAGAACAGAAAACGTTGTACAATCCTGCCTCGAACGTGGCAGCGTTAGTTTGGTGGCTAAGTGATTTGAACCCAACCAGGCCGATGACTCGTTCAATGAAGTGAAGGTGACAATCGATGTCACCGGTAGAAAGGAATTACTAGGAAATGATCTTGTACTTGAAGGCGTGCCCCCGATGTCAAGGTGACGTCAAGTACGAATCAGATGTCTACGGTAAGTTCCTCGAATGTCTCCAGTGCGGATTCCTGATCTCTTCCCACGCGGTCGAGAGCAGAGGATCAGGTGAGGAAGACAGCCGAGGGAAGGTTGCCGCGGGTTCCGAAGCAGCCGCATGACGGCATTTTGAACTCATCTGAGAAAGTACCAAAACTGAAACCCCGGTCAATTTGATCGGGGTTTTTGCTTTCCCAGATTTCATGATCACTTGCCGCTATATCAAGACAAGTCGATGACATCGATATCCTCTTCGATGATGCTGACATCATGGACCTCAGTCTCAACGTAATCGATGGCCGCTTGAATTAGCTTCCGTGCGAGCGACGCATCACCGGATACCGCGCTAATGCCAATCTCCGCCGTTTGCCATGCATCCTGGAAGCCAGTCTCAGCTACCGATAACTTGTGCCGCACACGCAGTCGCTCGACGATAGACCGGACGCGGCGGCGCTTCTCCTTGAGCGAGTGGCTCTCTGGTATTCCCAGGGTCAATCTGCAGACGCCTACGTACACTTTCCCAACTCCCAATCATCCGGTCCACACCCGTATTTTCGGCAGAAAATTGTTGCCCACCTTTTCCCGATTGTGATATAAGGCACACACTACTATCTGCATGCGACGCCTTCAGTCGCGCCGCAGGAAGGCATGGTACTTGGCAACAGGCAGCATACAGACAACATATTCCAACGGATCTGATGATGTAGTTGTGCCTGATGTGGTAGTGGAACGACTTCCCCTCTACGTACGCGTGCTAACGGCGCTGGCGGCAAGCGGTATTGACATGGTCAGTTCTGAACAGCTCGGTGATCAACTACATATGACGCCCGCTCAGATCCGGAAAGACCTCTCCTACTTCGGTCGATTTGGGAAACAGGGGCGCGGATATAACGTAGTTGCACTTGTCAACAAGCTCAAAACAATCCTGGGGCTCGATCGGAGCTGGAACGCCTGTATCGTCGGAATGGGACGACTGGGACGTGCAATTGCAAGCTATCCCGGATTTGCCCCAGAGGGATTCAAGATAGTCGCTGCATTCGATGCCGATCAATCCCTGATCGGCACAAACGTGGACAATCTGCCGGTGCGGTCGATATCCGACATCAGGCAGGCCGTAGAAGAGGATGACATCGCAATCGGCATCGTGGCCGTTCCTGCCGTGGCAGCCCAATCCGTGATCGATTCCCTGGTGGACGCCGGTATCGAAGCGATCTTGAACTACGCCCCCGTAACCGCCTATGCACCCGATCACGTTAAGATCAAAAACATTGACCCGGTGATATCGCTCCAGTCGATGACCTACTATCTGAAATCCTGATCACCACACCAGTTTGTCCAAACAATAAAAGCGGCTTCGTTTGAAGCCGCTTTTATTGTTGTTTCTGATTCTGTTGAACTATCCGGTCGGCGGGATCGGCGCCATCGGTCGCCGCCTGCGGGCCACCGTAAGCCTCGTCCTCGCCCGTGCCAACTGTCGTACTGCACGTTCAAAGTCAACATCAGTATCCCGACTCGCCATGCGCTCCTCTGCCTTATCAAATGCAGCCTGGGCGCGTGCCTCATCAATCTCTTCGGCGCGCTCAGCGCTATCCGCCAGGATGACTGTCCTGTTACCCATCACCTCCATGAAGCCGCCCGTAACCGCCAGCGCCTGATCCTCGCCGTTCACCCGGTACTCAAGTAGGCCCGCCTCAAGTTGAGAGAGCAGCGGCGCGTGATTCGGAAGTATCGTCACCTGGCCCTGTCGGCTTGGCGCGATCAACTGATCCACATCGCCTGAATAGAGCTCTCGTTCGGCGGTTACTACTTCCAGTCTGAATGGTGACATTCAATGATCTCCGTTACTGGTGAAGCGTCCTACGCGGCTGCTTCGGCGATCATCTTCTCGCCCTTCTCGCGGGCTTCGTCGATATCGCCAACCATGTAGAAAGCCTGTTCCGGCAGGTCATCGTGCTTGCCTTCAAGAATCTCCTTGAAGCCACGAATCGTGTCCTCAAGTTGAACATAACGGCCGGGGAACCCGGTGAAGACTTCACCAACGAAGAACGGCTGCGTCAAGAAACGCTGAATCCTCCGCGCCCTGCCAACCGTCGTGCGGTCCTCGTCGGAGAGTTCTTCAATTCCCAGAATCGCAATAATGTCCTGGAGGTCACGGTAGCGCTGGAGCACTCTCTGCACCTCACGGGCGGTGTTGTAGTGCTCTTCACCAACCAGACCGGGCTGAAGGATTCGAGATGTTGAAGCAAGAGGGTCGACCGCCGGATACAGGCTCTGATCAGCCAACGATCTCTCAAGCGCTATCGTGGCGTCCAGGTGTCCGAACGTGGTCACAATTCCGGGGTCCGTATAGTCGTCAGCAGGCACATACACGGCCTGGAATGACGTTATAGAGCCGTTGATCGTAGAGGTGATCCGCTCTTCAAGGTCTCCCAGCTCTGTACCCAGAGTTGGCTGGTAACCAACTGCTGAAGGCATTCGACCCAGCAGACCGGACACTTCCATGCCGGCAAGAATGTAGCGGTAGACATTATCAATAAACAGCAGCACGTCCTGCTTGGCAACATCGCGGAAATACTCCGCCATGGTCAACCCGGTCTGAGCGATCCGAGCTCGTACTCCAGGAGGCTCGTTCATCTGGCCAAACACGAGCACAGTGGACTCCATTACGCCGAAGTCCTGCATCTCATGCCAGAGGTCGTTACCCTCCCGGGATCGCTCCCCCACTCCAGCGAAGACTGACACTCCACTATGCTCTGTCGCAATGGAGCGAATCAGCTCAGTCATGATGACGGTCTTGCCGGTCCCGGCACCGCCAAACGCGCCAATCTTCCCACCTCGCTGGAACGGAGTCAGAAGGTCAAATACTTTTATGCCTGTTTCAAGCTGCTCTGTTGTACCCGTCTGTTCGTCAAATGGTGGTGGTTGACGGTGAATAGGCCAGTGGTCTTCTGCTGGCACATCACCAAGGCCGTCCAGTGCCGTGCCAGTCACGTTGAACAGCCGTCCAAGCGTGCCCGGTCCAACCGGAACTGTCACCGGCGCGCCGGTGTTCGTGACCTCAATACCCCTCTGGAGTCCATCTGTGGATCCTAGAGAAAGGCAGCGAACCCAGTTGTTGCCAACGTGCTGCTCCACCTCCAGGACCAGCCTCTGCCCGCTGAGCTCGGCCTCCAGCGCGTTATAGATAGCCTGCATCTCTTTGGGCGGGAACTCTACGTCCACCACCGTGCCGATCACCTGNNCCAGTTGTTGCCAACGTGCTGCTCAACCTCCATGACCAGTCGCTCGCCATCAAGCTGCAACTCCAGTGCGTAATAGATGTCTGGCAGATCTTCAGGTGCGAACTCAACGTCCACAACCGTTCCGATGACC
>DBZV01000009.1:5053-5338 GCA_002311865.1 Dehalococcoidia bacterium UBA1151 | reverse complement strand
ATCTCTTCGATATTGGCCGGATCTTCCCCGATGACGAGATGTTTCACGGCTTCAATTCCGCCTAGCAGGTGAGGGTTCGAGAGGTAGCCGGTACATTCACCCAGACCGGTGACGCCCTCGTCCGTTTCAACCTCAACAAACAGCCACGCCCGTCTGTTCACGAGCATTGTTACGTATGTTTTTACGTCGGTGATTTTCATTTGGACGGATTCCTTAGAGCATAGCGCCTTTATCAGGTGCCTGGGCATGATAGCCGCACCGCGAGGATCTGTGGCGTTGGAGCAG
>DBZV01000009.1:4411-4911 GCA_002311865.1 Dehalococcoidia bacterium UBA1151 | reverse complement strand
GTTAATTGCGCATGAGGCATTAGGGTGGCTGTCGTTGCATCCCGTTGATTAGCCCACAACCCTCGAAACCCGCTGCGACTCCGCAAACCCCTTCAACTGCAACTCGCCCACCGGCTCAATCGCCACGCCTGCATCATCGATCGAGTCTACGAACTCAGTCGACAGATAAACGGCTCTGGAATCTGCCACATCACACAATCTTGCTGCGAGTTTAACCGTGGAGCCGAAGAAATCGCCGTCTTCCTCGGACAGTTCGCCTACGCTTATGCCGATCGTTATGGAGAGGTTGTTGGGTTTACACTAGGCTTGGATTTCCGCCGCGGCTCGGAGAGCCTGGTTACTATCGGCGAAGGACGCCATCACGCCATCACGCCGTCACCGGTGTGCTTGATCTCGTTGCCGCCGTACTTACTGAGCGCGTTTCGGACTACCAGGTTGTGTGTGCGCACAAGCTCCATGACGCCTGCGTCCCCAAGCGTTTCCGTTGTGGCTGTGTAGTC
>DBZV01000009.1:4094-4330 GCA_002311865.1 Dehalococcoidia bacterium UBA1151 | reverse complement strand
ACCATATCGGTGAACATAATGGCCCTGAAGCCGCGGTCCACTTCCCGTCCGTCTGGTGATCGGTCCCGCGGGATGTCCGCGATTCGACCCATAAACGAGATCACCGATTGTTGATCCTCCAACGTTACCTGGTTGGGCACGTCGCCATGCGCTTTTTCGTGTGCCTGCGTGATCCGTTCCGGTGATGGGGCGTCGGCGAGGCAAAACGTCGTCTGGCGCTCCTCGTCGAACCAGTA
>DBZV01000009.1:960-4011 GCA_002311865.1 Dehalococcoidia bacterium UBA1151 | reverse complement strand
CCGGATGTCATCCAATGAGACTCCGTTGGCAATATTGCGTAAATTCATAGTTAATGCTGAGTGGCTCTCAGCCAATCGTGCCCCGTACGCACCACTGTCCCATCGAGCGCTGGATGATCTATCCTGACGCCCACTCCCCGCATTTTCATCGCCTAAGGACACCCCAAATACCCCAGATAATTGCCGCCGCGGACCCTCGATTTCGCTGGTCAGGCTCCATATCTAACGATGTCACGTCTAAAGGGGTCGCGCCTTGGCGTATACCCCACGATGAGAAGGGTCTCTGAGCGGAGGACCTGGCATTATGGGCTTCGTGAAGATCATCCGCGAGAAGCATCCTGACACACCCATCGCGCTGATCTCGCCCATCTACTCACCCGGTCGCGAAGATACAGTGAACGGAGCCGGATTCACGCTAAATGGCATGCGCAGCGAAGTGGCGATTACTGTCGAAAAGCTGCACGCCAGCGGAGACGGCAACATCCACTACATCAACGGCCTAGACGTCTTCGATACAAACAAGGCGCACCTGCTTCCCGACGATCTTCACCCCAATACAGAAGGCTACGGAATAATGGCCGCGAAACTTCTGAACTTGCTGCCGCAGATTTAGGCCATCTACCATGCAGGTATAACGAAGCTGGTACTTGCCGCAGGTCGGCGAAGAGGAACAGCCTCCTCACCCCAGCCCTCTCCCAAAAGAGAGAAGGGGGAGGTTACCCGGCCCAGTTGCCGTAGATGGGGTACTGGCTGGCTATGATTTCTATATAGGCGGGCTGATTGTTGTTGTTGGCGGCGAAGGCTCTTTCCATGGCGGGAATTACTTCCGCCGGTTCTGTTACACGCTCTGTGTTCCAACCAATGTTGCTGATGGCGTCTGTCATGTTGATGTCTTCGTGGCCAAGGACATCGAACGTGAAGGGGTCGTGGCCTTCGCCCCAGAAGCCGGGGCCATAGCCAGCGAAGCCGCCGTTGTTGATATGGATGAAGGTCACACCGAGGCTGTAGCGTTTGAGCACCTCCATGTTGCCAAGCATGTAGCTGAGCGCGGCATCGCCAATGACCGCGACCGACTGGCGGTCCGGGTAGGCGAGCTTTGCCGCAGTTGCCGCGGGGAAGCTGTAGCCGAGTGAGGATACGTTGCCCCAGCCAAGGAAGCCGCGTGGGATGAGCGTTTCGAACGCGGTGCTGAGCTGGTCACGGGTGTTCCCGGACTCATGCGTCACAAAGGAGTTGTTGCGGTCCAGCGCTTTCATGAGGTCCCCGTAGACCCGGTAGGGGTTTATCGGCTTCTCGTCGGAGTCCATCTTCTCCCAGTACTGCGCCATTCCTTCATCTTTGGTCGACTTTACTGATGCCGTCACGTCTGCCCGTCTACTGGAACCACCGTCGAGCTTGGCATTAAGCGATTGCAGGATTGCGCGGCCATCGCCGAGGATTGCATGCGAGGTCTCGTAGAGTCGGTTGATATCGTAGGAGTCGATGTTGCACTGGATGATCTTCTTGTTGGTGGCGTCAGGAATGCCATGGCCGAATCGGCCGGGTGAGATGCTGGCGCCAATGGCGAAAATCAGGTCCGCATCTTCCATGAACTTCACCACGTGATCGCCCCGGGTGCCCACAGACAGCGGGTGATTCTCCGGGAAAGCACCTTTGGCCTTGAGTGTGGTGACCACGGGGAGATTAGCCTGCTCAGCGAACGAGCGAAGCTCATCTGTGGCGTTGGCGTACAGTACACCTTCGCCGACGAACAGCACTGGGCTCTTGGCGGCATTTAGCGCGGCGATCGCTTCATCAACATCGTCAGGGTCAGGGAGGCTGTTCCAGCCTTTTGGTGAGTTGTAAGGGTCGATCGTCTCATCATAGGTAGCGGCGGCGTTGGGGATCCCGAGCACGACTGGTCCCGGTCGGCCTGAACGGAGCATGGTGAAGGCGCGGCGCATGAACTCCGGCGTGCGTTCGGGCTTGTCGATGTAGCCATACCACTTAGCAACGCCAGCCATAGCTGCGTCCTGGTCCCAGCGGGTAGTCTCACCGCCACCCGCAGGCACGGCGTCGACAATACAGAGTACTGGTGAGCCATCTTCGAACGCCTGGGCTATGCCTGAATATGCGACTTGAGCGCCGGCGCCGTTGACGCCACCGGAGAAGGTGCAGACGCCAATTTTATTGCCGTTGTTGATCCGGGAGTAAGCATCCGCGACGGCAACCGCATAGCGGTCGTCTCGCATCATCAGCAGCTTCAGACCTTCTTTGCCGAAGGCGTTGTTGACCTTGCTCACCGGGAATGTTGAGATCCATTCCGTGTTCTCAGTTATGAGGATTCGTGCGATGCCGGTTGCCACGTCGATGGTCATGTGATTTGTTCCTTGCGTCGGTAACAGAGCCGTTAGGGCGATTGCCACGCGGGTATCGGTTTCAGAGTCAACGCCGGGATTGTAGCGCGATGTGGCGAAGAGTGTGATGCTGAGTGCGGATTTGGCTGTGTTGAACACCGCTAGGTAGAGTGCGGGGATTAGTCACGTTAGCTCCAGGAGCACATCATATTGACTACTGGCCGCAGAGCATATTCCAAATGAGCTTCACGCATGCCGACCTCCGACGATTATAAAATCCTCGCCGACCTTCAGTCCACGGGCACTGACCAGCCCCCTAAAAATCGATCTAACCCTAGAGTTAGAGTTCTGGAATCGGAGAAACGGGAGATATGGCACGCAGGAAATACACACCTGGGCAGATCAGCAGCAAGTTACGCGATATTGAAGTGGCGCTTGCCCAGGGGGCGATGGTGTCCCTGCAACCCGCGGCATCGGGGTAACGGATCAAACCTACTATCGCTGGCGTAGAGAGTAAGGCGGTCTCACCGTTGAACAGGTCAAACGCCTGAAAGAGTTCGAGAAGGAGAACCTTCGTCTCAGACGAGCGGTTTCAGACCTCACGCTGGACAAGCTGATCCTCAAAGAGGCAGCAGAGGAAACTTCTGCGCCCTTCTCGTCGCCGCAGGTGCGTAGAGCGCATTCAACGAGCTCATCCGGAAGTCTCTGAACGAAG
>DBZV01000009.1:458-783 GCA_002311865.1 Dehalococcoidia bacterium UBA1151 | reverse complement strand
TCTGTCAGTTACAGCTAATCACCTAGAGGAAGCTATTGGGCTGTTGGATTAGGCTCCCGATTCCAACAGGTTCCAAGATGATTCCTGCCGCTTATGTGATCTCCTTCTTATTATGAAATAAGTAATCGATGGACTCTCCAGTAGGAGAATTTTCCATGCTCTTTGCGTGCAAAAAACATTACTTTTGACAATGGACTTTCCGGAACTGAAACCATGTGGAAGCCCATCACTACCTCATCGTTTTCATACAATACGTCGAAATCACTAATACGCACTTTAGTATTTGATATCCAGCTCAGTGTTTCATCTCTTGAGGTAGAGGCGT
>DBZV01000009.1:0-292 GCA_002311865.1 Dehalococcoidia bacterium UBA1151 | reverse complement strand
AGTTCCCACTTACAAAACAGTCTCGCCATATCTCTAACGCTTTTAGACCAGTGATTGTCATTTATACTCCTCAACTCATCCTTTCTTCCTTGTCTTCTGCCTATTTGAATGAGGAAGCTACTGGGCTGTTGGATGAATAGTGTGGATGCTATTAAGGCTATTGCGAGGTAGCCATCCGTGGGTCTGGGCCGTACTTGTTTGGCCCCTCATCACCTCGTTTGATGGCCCATATAATCAGCACTATCCATCCAATCACGAGAACGAACAGCAATAATAACCACCAGCCAGTCCT
>DBZV01000048.1:2539-2852 GCA_002311865.1 Dehalococcoidia bacterium UBA1151 | reverse complement strand
TGCTCGTCGGCTACGGCGCGGATGCCATCAACCCGTATCTCGCTTTCGAGTCGCTGTGGCAAGCGCGCCACGAAGGGCTGACCGATGCCGAAAAATTTGCCGACGATGAATCCATCGTCGCCGCCTATCGCAAAGGCGTGGCCAAGGGGATGCTCAAAGTGATGGCCAAGATGGGCATCTCGACGTTGCACTCTTATAAAGGCGCGCAGATTTTCGAAGCCGTTGGCTTGCGGGACGATGTCATTGACCGCTGTTTCGTCGGCACCGCCAGCCGCGTGCAAGGCGTGAACCTCGACGAGCTTGCCGAGGAAAT
>DBZV01000048.1:0-2359 GCA_002311865.1 Dehalococcoidia bacterium UBA1151 | reverse complement strand
GAAAAACATATGTGGAATCCGGAATCCATCGCCGCGCTGCAATCCGCCGCGCGCACTAATAATTTCGATTCGTACCAGCAATTTTCCAATCACATCAACGGCGACACCAAAGCGCGATGCGCGCTGCGCGGGTTGATGGATTTCAAGGAAGGCGTCAACGGCGGCCCAATCCCCATCGACGACGTCCAGCCCGCCAGCGAAATCGTGAAGCGTTTTTGCACCGGCGCGATGAGCTTCGGCTCCATCTCCGCCGAGGCTCACGAGGGGTTGGCCATCGCTATGAACCGCATCGGCGGTCGGAGCAACACCGGCGAGGGCGGCGAAGACCCATCGAGGTACAAGTTGGATGCCAACGGCGACTCACGGAACTCCGCCATCAAACAGGTTGCGTCGGGGCGGTTCGGTGTGACCACTGAGTACCTGGTGAATGCCAAGGACCTGCAGATCAAGATCGCCCAAGGCGCCAAGCCCGGAGAGGGCGGACAGCTCCCTGGACACAAGGTCAGTGACTACATCGGTAACATTCGGCATACAACGCCTGGCGTGGAGCTTATCTCCCCTCCGCCGCACCATGACATCTACTCCATTGAGGACATCGCACAGCTTATCCATGACCTGAAGACGGCCAACCAGGACGCCCGGATCCATGTGAAGCTGGTGGCGGAAATGGGCGTCGGGACTGTGGCCGCTGGGGTGGCCAAGGCCAAAGCGGACGTAGTGCTCATCAGCGGTGACAGCGGCGGGACGGGTGCATCGCCGGAATCCTCCATCAAGCATGCGGGCGTTGCCTGGGAGCTTGGACTGGCGGAGACACAGCAGGTACTCGTGGCCAACGACCTGCGAAGTCGCATCGTTGTGCAAACGGACGGACAGATCAAGACAGGACGTGACGTAGCCATCGCTGCGATGCTGGGCGCAGACGAGTACGGCGTGGCCACTGCGGCGCTCATCACCCTGGGGTGCATCTACCTCCGGAAGTGCCACCTGAACCTCTGCTCTGTGGGCATCGCTACCCAGGACGAGGAGCTTCGGAAGCACTTTGCCGGTGACCCTGATTACGTTGTGAACTACTTCAGGTTCATGGCGGAGGAAATGCGCCAGGTCATGGCGGATATGGGCTTCCGTACCGTGAACGAGATGATCGGTCGAACGGACAGATTGGACTGGAGCGGCGTTGAGGAGCACTGGAAGGCCAAGGGACTGAACCTGGACGCACTGTTGTACAGGGCGGAAGTCGCTCCGACGATGGGCGCGGGCTCCGGTACCTATCAGTGCGAGGTCCAGGATCACAAGCTGGAAGAGGCGCTGGACCTGGAGTTGATCAAGCAGGCTAAGACAGCGCTTGAACAGCGGACGCCCGTGGAGATTGAGGCCAACGTGTCCAACAGCCATCGCGCTACCGGGGCAATGCTCTCAGGCGAGGTGGCGAAGCGGTACGGCGATGAGGGCCTTCCGCAGGACACGATCAAGGTGAAGCTCACCGGCTCAGCCGGACAGAGCTTTGGCGCGTTCCTCTCTCGCGGCATCACATTCAACCTTGAGGGCGATTCAAACGACTACCTGGGCAAAGGTCTCTGCGGTGGGCGCATCATTGTGCGACCTCCGGCAAATGTCACGTTCACGCCTGAAGAGAACATCATCGTCGGCAATGTGCTGCTCTATGGAGCCACCGGCGGCGACATCTACGTGCGAGGCATGGCTGGCGAGCGGTTCGGCGTCCGAAACAGCGGCGCGAATGCGGTGGTAGAGGGTATTGGCGACCACGGTTGTGAGTATATGACCGGAGGGCGCGTGGTGGTGCTGGGCACTACGGGAAGAAACTTCGCTGCGGGTATGAGCGGCGGCATCGCGTATGTCTACGACGAGGCGGGCGACTTCGCGAGTCGATGCAACATGGACATGGTGGAGCTTGGCGCCGTGGAGGAGCAGTCTGATATGGCGACGCTGCGACTCCTCATCGAGGCACATTCACAGTTTACGGACAGCGCCAAGGCACGCATGGTGCTGGACGCTTGGGACTCCGTCATTCAGAAATTCGTGCGAGTGATGCCTGTAGCATATAAAGCAGTTTTGGAACGGGAGCGGAAACAGTCTGCACCTTCAAGCGTGGTGGCGAATGGGTAAGCCCACCGGTTTCACGGAGTTCACACGGCAGGTTCCCACTCGGATCCCCGTCAAGGACAGGCTCAAGAACTACCAGGAGATCTACCTCCCCTGGTCAGAGGAGCTTTCCAAGAACCAGGGCGCACGGTGTATGAACTGCGCTATCCCCTTCTGCCATAGCGGCTGCCCTCTGGGGAACCTCATCCCTGACTGGAATGACCTGATATATCGGGGCAAATGGCGCGAGGCGTTGGAC
>DBZV01000172.1:1090-2618 GCA_002311865.1 Dehalococcoidia bacterium UBA1151 | reverse complement strand
ATCAGCGCCGAATCTCCATTAGCTTTCTGTCCCATTTTCGCTGAGTGCCTACAGTACGGCCCCGATGGAATCCGAGCAAACTCAGGTCATCCAGGATTCATGCCGCCAATGACCACCGCGACACCACGACGGTCCCAACGAGACGAGCATTGCCGCCTGACCCCGTTACGAAGGACAGGAGAGGTTCACGAGGTCGCGAACGGAGTGCTGTTCCTGGCCTCCGACGAGGCGTCGTTCATCGTCCCCACCGAGCTTGTTATTGGCGGCGGATGCATCTCGCGGCAGGGATTATTTCCCACCCCAGCCGCGGGCAAATCGTCGCGTGCTCAAGCAGCAGTCATCACTCAGTCCCAGGTGAACAGCACTTTGCCCGTTGTCGCGCCTCTGAAAAGCTCATAGGCTTCCACCGCTTGATCTAGCTTGAACCTCTGAGTAATCAGATCGTCCAACGGGACGTTCCGCTCTACAACGAATTCCGCGACCTCAGCGAGGCCGCCCGTGCTGAACGTCCATGAACCGTAAATCGTCAACTGTTTGTGAATAATTTGCGGGCTGATATCAAAGGTCGTCGTGTTGCCCTCTCCAACGAAACACACCCGCCCCCAATACTTCGCGGCATCAACGGCATCGTTCCGCACCTCTGGGATACCTGTGGCGTCCAGAGTTGCGTCGGCGCCTTCGCCGTGCGTCAGTTCCCGAACGACATCAACTGACTCGCCGTCTGAGGCGTTAATGACGGCGTCAGCTCCCAATTTTTTGGCGAGCTCCAGCCGTTCAGGGACTACGTCAACCGCAATAACCCGTGCGCCCATCGACTTGGCGAACAGTGTTCCCGACGCTCCAACTGGTCCCTGACCGAAAATCGCGATCGTGTCCATCCCGCCGATGCCCAGTCTCTTTAGAGCGTGGAACGCCGTACCGCTTCCACAGGCGCACGCAGCCCCTTGTTCAAAGGTCAGCGAGTCCGGCATCTTGATACATGTCGATTCTGGGCATAGCAAATAGTCCTGATGCCCTCCGTCTTCTGTCGATCCGTATACTTCATGATGATGGAGGCACATCTGCGTGTACCCGATGCGGCACATCGAGCAAGCCCCGCATCCAGTGTAATGGTGCATCATCACGCGGTCGCCCACACTGACCTGAGTTACGTTCGGGCCTATCTCCGCTATGACGCCGCAGGGTTCATGGCCTCCGACGTGCAGGAGTTCCGGTGAAGCCTTTTCAGACTTGGGCATCCGGTATTGCCGCAGGTCAGTGCCGCACAACCCGGACGCCTTCATCGCGATTACCACTTCTCCTGGACCGGCGGATGGTTTTGGCAGTTCACGAATATCCAATACACTGTCGCCCAGAAATACAACGCCTTTCACGGTTATCCCTCCAAGATCAGAATCTTCAATGCTCGGGCTTGACGTAACCGATTAATCGAAATGACAGTCCGATATTTGCTGAACCCACATCATCTCCTTGCGAGAGATGCCCGATCAAGCCAGCGCCCTGAGAAGCCAATACCCGATGCTGGCGC
>DBZV01000172.1:0-1017 GCA_002311865.1 Dehalococcoidia bacterium UBA1151 | reverse complement strand
CACCAGCCTGTGGATAATCGCCCAACCAATCGTGGGGTGATGGTCTTGCCCGCATGGATCAAATGCAGATAGACGTCGTGTCTGTGCCGCCGCCTAATCTAACCTCGGCCAAACGCGGCGAGCGGTCATTGAGGAGGCCACTTCCATGTCGTCGAACAGGTGGCCCTGTTGTCCCCAGCCTTCCATTAGCTTCGCGTGTTGCGCTCGGGCGTCTGCGGGGTCGGCGTTGTCCGTCTCGTAGATTGCCAGGTACTTTGCGCTGGACTCTGGGTTGACGTTCTCGTACCGATAGGCGGTGTGAAACTGGCCGACGCTCAGGATGTCAGGGAAGTGGACATCCTCGTACCATCGGTTGAACTCCTCTTCTCTGGAGGGGTCTTTGCAGTTGCTCAGCACAAGGAGGATTCCGCGTGTGGGCCTCACCGACGTCGAGAACTCGCCGCCCGTTCGCTTGAACACGGCAACGAACACCGGATCGACCAACTCCGAGGTTCGACCTCCCTCCGGTCGCAATTTGGCGGCCGCTTCTCGATTGTCTGCCTGAGCGTTGGCAACATCTTCGTAGTCCGTCTCATAGGTGGCGGCGAACTGGCCGTGGGGTGAGTGGGCGTCTGTATTGGCAAACCGGATCGGATGGTTGAAGATTCCGGGCGCGGTGATATCAGGAAAGTGTATGTGGTTGTACCAGCGAGCGAACTCATCTCCTTTTGAGGCGTCGTCGCAATTGGTTATTGCCAGAAGTAGCCCGTTGGGATAGCGTCCTTCCATGAATCTCTCCTAAATATACCCACGCCATTCTGAGTCTGCAGACTCAGCGCGACGACAAAGTTCTCGGCACGTACAATAAGTTTACAGGCTGTACCAGCTAATATTTCCCAGATGAAACCAGTGGTCTCGTAAACACCACATATTGAGATAACATTGACTATATGGTTGCCTCCTGATGTTGTCAACTGCCACCAATCGCACTCAATTTCACTTCATCGAGAGAAACAGGGTCTCCAAACGACTTGGAGA
>DBZV01000112.1:5240-5523 GCA_002311865.1 Dehalococcoidia bacterium UBA1151 | reverse complement strand
TCCTCGAGGGCTGGTTCGGCATCGCCCCGGAGGAGATCGTGAACGGGAACTTCGAGCGATTCCAGGGAATCATGGCGGGAGCGGCGTGAGATGACCAGCACACTCCAAACACCAACCACACTGGCCAGAGAATTCGAAGGCGACTACCCCATGCTCCTCAGGATGGGCCACCGGTTCGAGACGTCCATCGGCCAGCGCCTGCTGGTTGACGGCTTCTACGGCGCAATCGATGTAGCCCTCGGTGGTGATGGCCTCATCTACGTGATGAACAAGCACGTTACCC
>DBZV01000112.1:4846-5100 GCA_002311865.1 Dehalococcoidia bacterium UBA1151 | reverse complement strand
GGCTTCGCATCCGATGGCGAAGGCAACCTCTATGGCACAGATGAATACGCCAACGTCGTCGTCCACTACACCACAGATGGCAAGACTGTCGGATACTGGGGTGATGCGGGAGACGGCCCGGGGCAGTTCAACGCACCCTCGGGGATCCACGTAGACCCGGTCGACGGCAACCTCTGGGTGGTCAACACGCGCAATTCCAAAATACAGAAGTTCACACCTGATGGCACCTACATCAGCGGTTTCGGAGAGGTCGG
>DBZV01000112.1:2534-4755 GCA_002311865.1 Dehalococcoidia bacterium UBA1151 | reverse complement strand
TCGCCGACTGGCGAAACGACCGCATCCAGCGCTTCACTCAATCGGGAGAGTTACTCCAGATCATCGGACCCGACGACAATGAAACTCGCAGCCTCAATCACCCCAGTGACGTCGCAATCGACGCCCACGGCGATATCTACGTCTGCGATCGTGGCAGCGACCGCGCCGTGCAATATAACCACCGGGGACTCTTCATCGAGGCGTTCATAGGAGACGCCGTAATGACGGAGCGCGGCGCCGACAAGCTCATGGCCAACCCGGACATGCTCCAGTGGCGAGACCACATTATCGACCTCGATAGAGAGAAGCGATTCTGGAAACCCACCTCAGTCACCGTGGACGATCAGTTCCGTGTCTACATCCTGGACTCCGGCCGATACCGGATTCAGATCTACAGGAAAACATTCCGAGAACTCCAACCCGGCCAGTACGACGCCCTCGAAACCTACACAGACCCCCACCTCAACTAGCTCGGGACCGCGGCGTGTGGGTGTGCCCGTTGCCACCCGCCGGGTCGATACATCAGCGACACTGACGCAAGAGAATCGTCATCCTGCGGGCGCTTCGGCCCGCAGGATCTCAGCATCGCACTCACCGAAGTGAGATCACACGTCTGGCTTCGCTCGCCGCACGCCCCTTCCCACTGTGCTGCCTGCAAGGCCCCTGTGCTAATCTCAGCCCCCGGCCTTACCCACGCGATTCACACCCAACGTAGCGGCACGTTTCACGTGCCCCTCTGCCCCACGCCCCGATAACCAGAAGGAACCACAATGGTCACAACCCACGACATCCAACGCCCTGACAAGTCCCTCATCGATAGATTCGAAGGCATCGGCTCAGCAACCTGCGCCGGCGAGCTAAAGCGACTCGGCGTGAGCAACCCGTTCATCCAGGGCCCCACCGCGTTCACCCCCGGCAGGAAGATTGTCGGACCCGCCCTCACCCTTCAGTTCATGCCCAAGCGCGAAGACCTCTATCCGGAAGACGAGTACAGCGACCCGGAAATGCAGCTCCACCGACACGCGCTCTACAACACCCAGCCGGGAGATGTGATCGTCGTTGACGCTCGAGGTGACATGAACAGCGGTATCTTCGGCGAGATGATGCTCACCTACTTCATGGGCAAAGGCGGCCTTGGCGCGGTGATCGACGGCTGTATCCGTGACTGGCCGGAGGCAAAGGGCCTTGACCTGGGCTTCTGGTTGCGCGGAGTGACCCCTAACTTCCACACACAGACCAATCTCATGCCATTTGCGGTCAATGAGCCACTCGCCTGCTCAAACGTCCTTGTAATGCCCGGTGACATCATCGTTGCCGACGATGATGGCGCAGTAGTCGTGCCGATCGCGCTCGCCGAGGAGCTCGTCGAGAAAGCCTCAGTGCACGCCGAATGGGAACTGTTCTCGCGCGAAAAGCTTGAAGCAGGCGGCGATCTCCGACGCTACTACCCTCTCAAAGACGAAGCTCGACCCGAGTACGAAGAGTGGAAGAAAGCTCATGGCAAGTAGTCGTGGCCTGACAACATTTCGCCGGCCCGGGCGCGAGCCGGGCTAATTCGCTCAAGGAGGCCCAAATGTCAGCCGAACCGGTTGGGTCGCTAGGCAAGATCTACATTGACGTTGGAGACCTGACTCAGGCGGCGCGATTCTGGGGAGGACTTCTTGGACTCGAACCCAGGCAACCGCGCAGCGACCCCATGGGCGGCAGATTTGTCGACGTGGGAGCCAAACTCGGCACTACGATGATTGTGCTGCAGCAAGTTCCAGAGCCGCATACCGTGAAAAATCGCCTGCATTTAGACATAAATGTGTCCAATCTTGAGACGGCGATTCAGGGTGTAATCACTCTGGGCGGATCGAAGGTTCGCGATATGGAGAGTGGCTTTGCGGTCATGGCTGACCCTGACGGAAATGAGTTCTGCCTGATCCCACGATATGAAGTGTGAGGCCAGGTAGATAATTGTTCGCAAGTTGCTTTAAATCTCGCTCACCACAGCGGTCGCAAATCCACACTAATCTTTAGTTCGTTCCCCTATGTAGCCTCAACACTTGAATGGTCGAGCGGTGATTACTATCCCATCCAGAATCGCATTCCGAATGATGTCGTTTGGAATTGTTCTGATCCTTCTTGTTGGGTGTAGCAGCACTGATGTGCCTGAACTCGCGGCACCAGCAACTGCGCCCCCGACAGAGGCGCCCATCCCCACCATTGCTCCAATGCC
>DBZV01000112.1:663-2522 GCA_002311865.1 Dehalococcoidia bacterium UBA1151 | reverse complement strand
TGCCTACCGTTGGATCGATGGTCCCACCGTCCCCCACGGCTCCATCCCTTCCCACCGCGTCACCCGTAGCACCAGCAATGCCAATACAGACTGCTACCCCCACCCCGACCCCCATCGTCGTACCCGTGCCCACAACTCCACCATCGCCCACTTCCACACCGCTTCCGACGCCGATGCCGACCCCCATCCCGCTCCCAACATCAACGCCAGTTCCAATGGACACGGCATCCGTTTCGCAAATGGCGGTCAATTTTATTCGCACGGGAGACGTGATAACGATCAAGGGAACTGGCTCGGCAATATCGCTCGGCTTTGAGATCTGGCCAGACGTTCCTTTGTTTGTGAGATCCGTCAGTGACTCAGGTCAACCGTGCAATTGCGAGATCCAGATCCTCACGGAGTCCGATTCGATCGTGTTCTCTGAACCTTTCTCCGGTGAAGCGTGGGAACTTTTCACGGTGCGTCAGCTTGCAAGACACAGGGTTGTTGTTTCCGCCCCGGATTCGGTCAGCTGGCAGGTGGATGTCAAAGACTCACCTCCACAGTTCGTCGGCCCCACTCCAACGCCAACAACCGTCCCCGCAACCCCCGCACCCCAGTCCGTCACGCTCACCGCCTCACGGGACACCACGATCTTCGAGAGCGGTACAGGCGCGCTGAGTAACGGGAAGGGAACAGGGCTGTTCGCCGGAAAGATAAGAACTGGCCCAATTCGGCGGGCACTGATTCAGTTCGATGTAGCTGGCGCTATCCCATCCGGCGCCACAATCAACGCGGTCACCCTCGCCATTACCGTCACCAGGGCCACCAGTGGTTCAAGGAATATGGACTTGCACCGGCTCACCGCAAATTGGGGAGAAGGCGCATCGCTCGCTGGCGGCAACGGTGGGCAAGGTGGTGGCGCTCAAAGCGGAGATGCAACATGGCTCCATTCCAGCTTCGATGGAAACCAGTGGGGCAGTGCCGGCGGCGATTTCTCGGGCACACAAAGCGCAGTCACGTCGATCAGTGGCCCCGGTGCGTACACATGGACCTCTACCGCCAATATGGTCGCAGATGTGCAGTTCTGGCTGGACAATCAGTCAAATGACTTTGGGTCGATCATCCTCGGCGATGAAGGGTCACAGCGAACAGCCAAACGCTTCGCCAGCCGGGAACACGGAACCGCCAGTTCACACCCACAACTCACCATCGCCTATACACCGTAGGCACCACCGATGTGCGCCTACCGCCGTTGCGCCAACAAGATGTCGCGTGTCAACTCCATCTGGCCGAAGTGTTGCGCTAACTCCTCGTAGGCATGAATCAGCGCTGCCCCCTGCGTCCACTGCGCAGGCCCGTCCTTCGGCTCGTAGGAGGCCGGAGGCGGCGCAGACAGCGGCGCAAGGCCATCCAGCACCAGTAAGTCCGCCGCAAGCCGATCACGGCACTGCGTGATCTCAGCTTTTATCTGCTCGAACGTGCCCGTTGCAGTGAACTCGCTAACGCGGTCCCGAGGAATGCCCCTACCCGCCACTGCGTTCCCCACCCAGTGGTTTACTACGCCAACGCAGTGGTTGAGGATGCCATAAGGCGAGTTCGCATTCGGTAGGTCAGGCCTCTGATTAGCCAGGTCATCGCCAAGCTCTTCAATGATGCGCAGCATCCCGTCGATCGCACGATTTACGAAAAGCATGATGTCAGTGTGGGTGATGTCAATCGTTGTGTTGTTGCGCATCTCGGCACCCTAACAGGCATGGCAACAGAGCGCGCTCTGTTCACCAATCCTCCCTCATCGCTAGGGGTGACCTGTGGGCTAGCACGCGGGGAATCTTGGGGTCCGCCATCTGATCGCGTCGGAGCAACCGGGATAGAACTTA
>DBZV01000112.1:0-588 GCA_002311865.1 Dehalococcoidia bacterium UBA1151 | reverse complement strand
GAGGACTGAAAGATTCGCGATGTTCTCGCCATCGGCTGATTTGGAGATCAACCGAGCGAAACGGTGAGACATCGGAAAAGAGGGAATTAGAACGCATGAACAATGTACACATGCGCGTCGATCGCCAGAAGGGGATCACAGGGCTTGAAACTGCGATCATCCTCATTTCGTTCGTCGTTGTGGCTTCGGTATTCGCTTTCACCGTTCTGTCAACGGGCATCTTTGCATCCGAGCGCAGCAAAGAGACCGTATTCGCCGGTATCGAAGAGGCGCAAAGTTCACTGGAGCCGCGTGGAAGCGTAATCGCTTATAAAGCAACCCTGCCTGACTCCACATCCACCGTATTCAAGCTATCTTTCGTTGTATCCAACGCCATCGCTGGCGAGCCGGTTGACCTGACTCCCGACTACACCGCCGACGATAGCGGCACCGACCCGGACGTTTCATCCGGCGCAGAATCCGTCACGGTGATTTCTTATTCGGACGCCAACAACCAGTTCAGTGACCTGCCCTGGTCAATTACCTGGCTTGGTAATAATGACGGCGACAACATCATGGTGACCTGAGAGGTGGTTCCGGAAAACTGAA
>DBZV01000098.1:5496-11644 GCA_002311865.1 Dehalococcoidia bacterium UBA1151 | reverse complement strand
GATCGGTTTTGGGGGGCAGGTCAATTTCGAAGACGCACTCACGTTCTGCCGGGACAACGGCATAAAGAAAGTGCTGGCCTGGGCCTGCTCCGACTACACGGAGGCGCTCGTTGACCGTGACGAAGACAGCGACAGAGTCACCCGACTTCAGGATGAAGCCATCGCCCTCGCCACAGAACTCGGCATGCAGCCGCTGCTGGAGCGTATGCTGGCGAAGCGAGAATTCCTGAAGGCTTAGGTGCCCACAGCGTTGACGACAGGGTCGATGACGCCACTACCAACGCGCTGTCACCCTGAGCCCCGCGTGAGGGTCTCTGCCAGTAATGACTTCCGCCCACTGGCGAATAGCCAGGAGTGTGACGTTAGCTATACCACTCGCAAGTGCGTAACCGGCAGAAGCCCCCACGTCAGTCACTTCGCAAAGCCTTCGCTCCCTCCTCAGGGTGACTGATGGGCAGCGGCATCCGAACAAATTCCCGCTTCTATGCCCGCGCGGCCAACCCGTCCCGCAACACGCCCACAATCTCGTCAACGTCGAACACGCAGCCGCCCCAGGTGCCGCCACTGGCTTCCTGCAACGCGGCCCACAGGCGCGTATCGTCCGGGAGCAAAGGATGCGGCGCCAGATCATCTGGCCGACCGCGCCGCTCAAGCTCCGCTGTGCCCCACTCGGCATCATGCGTGGTGTCTGCGTCACCGATCAGATCAATTGTGCCCGTGAGGTTGATCGTATCGATAATCACCTGCACCTGATCGCCCTCTCGCACGCGCCCGATTGGCCCATCCGACAACGCTTCCGGACCGATGTGGCCGATGCACGCTCCGGTTGACACCCCGGAGAATCGTCCGTCCGTCAGCAGCGTCACGTGTTTGCCGTACGACAAATACCGCAGCGCCACAGTGACCTGGAACAGCTCCTCCATACCCGAGCCTAGCGGGCCTGCACAACTGACCACCATCACATCGCCAGACTTGATCTTGTTATCATCTCGGCTCTTGATCGCCCGAATTGCGGCTGCTTCCGTGCGGAATACACGCGCGGGTCCAACCTTCCGGTACACGCCGTCATCGTCCAACACTGTTGGGTCGATTGCCGTGCTCTTGATCACCGAGCCTTCAGGCGCAAGGTTGCCGTAAGGGAACGTCACCGTGCTGGTGAGTCCGCGTGATCGCGCCTTGTCCGGCTCCATGATCACGTTGTCAGGGTCGACACCGTCTACATTCTGCAGATGCTCACGTGAAAGCCGACGACGATCGCTCTGCTCCCACCACTCAAGGTTCTCGCCGAGGGTTCGGCCCGTAGCCGTTTTGACGTCCAAATGGAGCAGTCCCAGTTTCCTGAGATGAAGCATCACTTCGGGAATTCCACCCGCCGCGAAGAACCGGCTTGTGGGATGCCCAACAGGACCGTTTGGCAGCACGTCCACCAATCGCGGCACCTGCTTGTTGATCCGGTTCCAGTCGTCTGAAGTCATGCGTCGTCGCCCGGCGGCATGCGCAATGGCTGGCATGTGGAGCAGCAGGTTCGTTGAGCCACCGGAAGCCGCGTGCACCATCAGCGCGTTCTCGAATGCCTCATCTGAAAGAATGTCCGACACCATCGTGCCACTGCGCTCCATTGCCACCAGCGCCTTTGCAGTTCTGCGAGCGTTGTCCAGCCAGATTGGCGTGCCACTTGGCGCCAGCGCAGTGTGTGTGAGCGCCAAACCCAGCGCCTCAACCATCGCCTGCGACGTTCCCGCAGTACCGAAGAACTGGCACCCGCCGCCCGGGCTTGCGCAGGCTCTGCACCCAACATCCTGCGCGTACTCCAGCGTTATCTCGCCCTGCGAGTACCGAGCGCCAATCGACTGAATCTGCCCTGCGTCCTCGCCATCGTTCGGCAGCATCGTCGTCCCACCCGGCATGATCACGCCGGCGGAGTCACCCAGCCCAGCCAACGCCATCATCATCGCCGGGAGTCCCTTGTCGCATGTTGCGATTCCAAGCACGCCCCGACTTGTTGGAAGCGACCTCGCCTGCCGACGAAGCACCGTGGCCGCGTCGTTGCGATATGCCAGGCTATCCATCATTCCTGTCGTGCCCTGGGTTCGGCCATCGCACGGATCAGTACAGAATCCTGCGAACGGAACCGCCTTCAACGCCTTCAGTTCGTTCGCCGCAGCTTCAACAGCGATGCTCAACTCGAAGTGTCCCGTGTGGAACCCAAGCGCAATCGGCTTGCCGTCGTGCCCCCGCACGCCACCCGCGGTAGAGAGGATCAAGAACTGCTTCCGCAACAGTTGCGATGGCTCCCATCCCATCGCCGCATTCTGCGAGAAGCCGAATATGTTGCCACTAGGCTCCTCAATCAACATCTCACCAGTGAACGGCACCGACCCCTCCGGGCCGTCAGCGGCAGTAGTGAACGTCATGACTTCAGCCGTAACGTTTTCGCCAATAACGTCGTCCAGAGTCACCTCAGTCGTATCGTGTCCGCGTGTAATCGGCCGGTGAGTAGCCATCGAGAGCAGCTCCATAGGAGAAGGTGTTTTAGTGCCGGTAATTAGACCAGATTCGCGGGTAGGGCGTACGCAAACTTCAGCACAGCCTCCTCGCTCCAGCCAGAGCGAATACCGCATCGTCGTCCTATCTACGATCCCGATAAGTCGGGGAGTCCCGGCTCCGCGGGGCGTAAGGACCTCATCCCACGCCGTTGAAGATCATTGGCGTTTCACGGAACTCCCGTGACACTAGCAGCTGGGAAGATGAGGTCCCTACGTCGCTCCTGGGGCCTCGCTCCTCAGGACAACGATTTGATATGGTCATCCCATCCACACCGTGGGTCTGTCCAGGTAGGTTAATGCACCTTGCACCCGAAATCTCCAGGACGTATTCGGTAAGAACAACTCTGGTCCACACGCCTGAAACGAAGGAACCGATTTTTGCTGAAACCTGAACTGGACTATCTGGAACTTACCGAGTTTCTGAGCAACTGGGCCGGTAGCTATATTGAGAACCTTTCACAGTTTCCGAATGGTCAGGTCGCCAGCGTTTTCGCGTTTGATGTTCCCGGTCGCTCTGAACTCGAGGGACAAAATGGCGAGTACGTCGCCAGATTCGTTTCGTATGAGAACGCAGAAGGACTGAAAAAGGACCGGTTCATCGCCCCACGAGCCGCTGAAGTTGGTATACCGGTGCCCCGACAGTTAGAACACGGCGAAACCAGAATGAAAGTGGCGAATCTCTCAGACGATGAAAAGCCGAATTACGATCAGGCTTCGTTTCCTCTGGCTTACGCGATCTGTGTTCGTGCACCGGGCGAGCATATGGGAGAGCTGCAAGCCCCCGAGCGTCGACACCTCGTTCCGACGACTGTCGCAGCAATCGACACGATCTCAACAATCGATGTATCCGACACCATCGGATTCGGATGGTTCGATGGCGAAGGCGATGGGAAACACGCAACCTGGACTGATTACATCGCCGCAAACGCTTTCCCACATGGTGGAGACAACTTCTACGAGAGGCGTCGGAAGTGGTTTGACGAGGGATTCCTTGAGGCCGACGTGTTTCAGCATTTCTCTGATCGGATGATGGAGCTTGCCGACTTTACGCCCCGCGATGAGCGGTCAGTTGTTCGCATGGAGTTCGGGTACGACAACACGCTGGTGGTAGGTAACGAGGTTTCAGCCGCGCTCGATTGGGACAACTCAATAATTGGAGATCACGTCTACGATGGCGCGTGGAACGATCTCTACATGCCCGAGATCGATTTCAAGCGGCTTTTTACCGAACGGTACGAACTAACTGGTCGTGATGTTCCGAACCTTGATGAGCGATGGATGTACTGTCAGATCCACATATGCATTCAAGCTCTTCGGTGGTATGGCCGATCGAACAACCCGAATGCGTATGAGTGGATGAAGGCTCGAACCCTGCACGTGCTCGGCGAAGGCCCCCCTGTCGGATGGCATCCCGATAGCTAAGATTCTGAGATTTCGATCAGATCAATATTGCCCACGTGACAGGCCAAAAGGTACCTACGCCAGACGCCTGTTCTTCTTCCAAGTGCCTCCATGGCAGATGGGTGAGGGGGCTGTTCCGCCGCCCCGCGGCAAGTGCCTGCACGGCAGATGCCCTAGAAGTAGCCTTCCATCAGGCGATCTACCCATGCCGGGACGCGAGCGTGCGCCACGTAGTCGTAGTCCGGGAAATAAGGCTTGATATCCAGGATTGGCGTGCCGTCGATAGCGTCCAGACCCTTCACGCGCACAATATCGCCGTCCACATCCAGAATCTCGACTGCGCTAACGCCGATTGAGTTGGGTCGCGAGCGAGCGCGCTGCGCGAAGATGCCAATCTCCGGCATATCGTCTTTCCCGCGCGGACGCCTGAGAACGTCATTCTTCCAGTCGAAACGCGCCTCATGCATGAAGAAAACCACCAGAGCGTGCGAGAACTCACTCAGGCCCTGTAAGCCAACGCCGAGGCCCTTTTGAAGCTCTATCTCTGCGACCACATCACCCCAGCCTTCATCAACCGCTTCCGTCTGCGGCGATCTGACTGAACCGATCTGTATGAGGTCCATCTAATCTTCCTGCCTTATCTCCCCCCCGATCTATCTCTTCTCCCACCGGGAGACGGCCAGGGTGAGGGGGCTGTTCCTCCCCCGCCGCCCCGCGGCGTGCGCCCGTACGGCAGGTACCCTGCATGGCAGATGCCTAAATCGAACCAATCTGCACAATCTCACGATGCGCAATGTGCGATCGAATCTGATCCACGTTTGCTGCCCAGTAGTCCGAGCCATAGAAACCAGCTTCAACTGTCTCGATATTCGCCGCGTCATCACCGTAAGACCTGATCCAGATGAACTGAGTTCCCTCATCGTTCACCCAGGCGCTCTCAACCTTGATGCCATGCTCGGTCATCACCGGAATCAACCTGTCGAACGTCGATAGCCAGCTATCCATCATTCCCTTGTTGATCGTGTAGGTCCTCAGGTGCGCAATCGTCATTCTTTTTCCTTAGTTCTTGCTCAGTTACCTTTGGGGGAGCGGCTTCTGCTGCACCAACTCAAAATCGAATAGTTACCTTATCGCCAGTCCACCTTTTCGCAAGGCTGGCTACTCAACATTCACACCTTCAACTTCACCTTCGCTCGTCAACGATAACGGCCTGCGTACGATGTGGTCCGGGCTGGACACACCTGCTGAAAGTACTGTGCGCATGAGCTCGTTCACGCTCATATCGGTCTCCATCACCTCTGAGATCGGCAGGAGCAGCATGTTCCCAGAATTAGGCGTTGGAGCAGTCGGAATATAGACTAGTGCGATCTTCTCTTGATCGCCTAGGGTTATCACCCGGGTCAGGAATCCCAGGCTCCAGATACCTCTGCGCGGATACTCAATGGTTACCACTTTGCGGAAACCGGACTGTCCGCCACCGCCCATTGCCGAGACGATCTGGTGGGACACGGTGAATATCGCGCCAATAAGTGGCACGCGCACCGCTGTCGCCTCAAGTGTGGCCATTGCTTTCACGCCAATAAAGTGGAGTGCCAGGGCGCCAAATATCAGCGGCACACCGATGAGAATTGCCACACCAAGGCCCGGAATACTGCGCCCGAAAACGTCGAAGAACGCTGGCTGCGTAACGTCCCTGAGGAAATCGATCAGGAAATCTAGAACTATCCACGTGATGATGAACGGCGCAAGAAAGCCCAGGCCCACGAGGAACCGAGTTCGCATGAACTCCATCGGCACACGCCAATTCGCGCGCAGCCCGCGTCTTCCGCCATCTTCACCTGAATCATCAGCCATGCCGCATTCCCGTCCTGATTAGCTCTTTGATATCCAGCCACCTCCTATTTATACATGTACGAAGCGAAGAAGGGATGGACGCAATCGTCGAATCTGCCATGACAATGTTGGATTCGATTCCGATTAGACACCCGAGGTCCCGTTCGAGGCCATGCTTTCCTTCATTCGCCCGCGTCTAATGTTGGCACCACTCCGCCCCGAACCACCGCAGATTTGTCATCCTGGGCGGCCCCGCGACCGGGATCTCAACGTCAACATTCAAGAAATCCGTTTAGCCAGCGGTCGTCCGCTGACCCACCCAGGCGCTCAATCATCCCAGAGATCCCGCGGACCGAAGCGGCCGCAGG
>DBZV01000098.1:0-5434 GCA_002311865.1 Dehalococcoidia bacterium UBA1151 | reverse complement strand
CCGCAGGTTGAGTGCGCAGGCACACGTTCGGCGACTTCACCCCAGTTGATACCTTTCCGCACACGTACGAAAACGTTATGGTGTGTTCTGTATTTCTCCGGCCAATTCAACTTGGCTGTGAACTGATGTTAGTGAGGAGCACACGCACATGACCCAGACACGCGCACGCGAGTCTGTTTCCATCAGGAACGTAACCGCACGTGGGTCTTCAATAGACTTGGATTTGCCGATTCCTGAATATGATAAACAGCGGTTTGAGGACGTTGGATTCCTCACTGCTATGACACTTTCTCTGCTTGGCAACTATGCGCAGACGGGCCACTTTGGAGGCCCGCTTGCTTACACGCCGTACAACATAGTCGCTCACCTCGCAGGCCCGGAAAATGGCGGGCTGCTCTACGACTACCGCCGCCCCAAGCACCCCTTCTGCGATAAGTTCATGTTGGCCGGTGGTCACAATGCGCCAACTGCCTATGCACTGTGGATGATCATGGGCGAGGCGATGGCGAACGCCCACAAGCGCACTGGCGACGACAAGTACAGCGTTGATCCCAACATCGCTATGCTGGGAATTGACGCGCTGGGCTTCCGGCGCGGCGACGGCGCACTGAAGAACCTGCTGGCGGAGAACGATCTGGAAGATCATCCGCTATTTGCCCAGGCTCAACTACGTGGGATACGCGCACTGCCAGGACACTCAGAAACCACCGATATGACAAATGATGTGAATGGTGGCCCTTCAGGAATCGGTATCGCAACCGCGGCTGGCAAGGCGGCATTCTGGGATATCGTCGGCGCTCCGGACTCACTGAAGATCATTGGTATTGAGGGTGAATTTGCGCTGACATCGGGCCACTCACAGGAGATGAAGACTCAGGCAGTTGCCCAGAAGGTTGGCAAACGCCTGCGCCTGATGCTGTCATTCAACAATGCCGGTATCGATGAAGAGTTGATAGGAAGCATTATTGGACCTCAGTTTGAGGCATACCGGATAGAAGACCAGTGGGCCTCCTACGGATGGAACGTGCTGAGTATCGAAAATGGCAACGACTACGACCAGGTCATCTCCGTGATGAAAACGATGGAGGACTGGGATCCCGCCGATCCACGACCAATGATGATGATTGGGAAGACGGTCAAGGGCTGGTGGCCGGCTGCCGAAAACGGTGAGATTCCTGGTTATGGCCCGCAAATCGTCGACCACGCTTCTCACGCATACGGGTTCGCTATGAACTCAGAATACTTCGTTGGAATCGCGTCCACATTTGAGAAGCGGTTCGGTATTGAGTTCGAAGGTATCCGCGATGGCGCAGTGGGGAATGAGCGCGATCGCCTCATCCAGGCCAAAACCAACATCGATATCGCGATGTCTGTGCTTGAACAGAATGGACTTGGAGAGTGGCTCGCGAACCGGATGGTTGAGATTGGCGATCAGATTGACGACGATATGCCTCTCCGCATCCAAACAGGAACAGATCCGTTCCAGGATGAGCGCCTGCTCGTAGAGAACCTCCCCACAGAACCTCAGACCATCACCGCTACTGGAGCGAACGGCGAGGCCCAGGAGATTGGAATCAAGCTGTTTGAGGAGGCCGGAAATGTTCGAGGAACACGGCGTGCTATCAGCGAGATCATCAAATGGATGAACTATGTAACCGATGGTCGGTTCATAACACTTGCGGCAGATCTTTCGGAATCGATCAACGTTGAGCACGGCTCGATCTTCGGGACGTTTGACCCGGAGACCAACCCCAGCGGCACGATGCTGAAGGCGGCTATCCAGGAGGCTGGAAACGCGTCTACAGCAGTGGGGCTTGTTGGACAGTCCGCATCGCTGGATCCCAAAATACACAACGGCGTGTGGGCGCTGAGCGGGTCGTACGGAGCATTCACACCGCTCATGTATCTGCCAGCGCGTGTGTGGAGCCAGCAAAACCAGGACAGCCCGTTCCGGGTAGGGGTGCTGCACATTCTTGCCGGCCACTCCGGGCCTGAGACGGCGGCAGACGCCCGAACCCACTTCGGGATTTACTCGCCACAGGTATGGAAGCTATTCCCAAGAGGTCAGGCGATCACGCTGAGCTTCTGGGACTATAACGATGTTGCGCCTGCCTACTTTGCGGCAGCAAACATCGCGGCCCGCGAACAGAAAGTCGGCGTGATCGTCCTTGAGACGGCAAGACCAGACTTCCCAGTCGCAGATCGCTCAAAGTTCGCGGACACCGATCCTCTGGCCGCAGCCAAAGGCTTCTACGTCATTCGTGACTTCGACCCTAACAAGCCAAAACACGGCTATGTTTTTAGCACTGGCTCCAGTTCAACCGTCAACCTGGTGAACTGCATACCAAGGCTTGAGGCAGCGGGGGTCAACGTGAAGATCATCGCAACAATCAGCGAAGAGTTGTTCGACCGCCAGTCGGCAGAGTATCGCGAATCGGTGCTTCCGGCTGCGGCCCATTACGACATGATGATCGTTAGCACGGGTACCCGTAGGGTCTGGCCGATCAAGGACGTAGGCCCGCTTACGGATGAGTACTCGCTCTCGTCAGACTGGGACAACCAGTGGCTAACCGGTGGTTCAGAATCCGATGTAATCGCTGAAGCGCACCTGGACGAAGAGTCAATCTTCAACGGCATCAAACGCTTCGCCGACGAGCGGCCTTCACGGCACGAGCGCCAGCGCGCAGCTGTAGAAACGCTGGGCTAGTCAGGCTATCGACGCGGCAATCAGGCATTCCACAGTGAACCTGAATCCCGCGTGAGCCAAACTCTTTCGGCACGCGACGCACGCCTCATCGCACTCGCCGCGCAAGGCTTCGATACGCCACGTCCGCCGTCCGTTGGCGAAGCGGAGATCGAAGCGACTGCTCGCCGCCTCGCCCTGATCCAACTCGACTCCGTCAACGTCGTGGTGCGGTCGCACTACATGCCCTTCTTCGCCCGCCTGGGGTCGTACGATCGTTCGCTGGTTGAGCGCGTCGCATTCGATCAACGGAAGATGTACGAGTACTGGGCCCACGTAGCATCGCTGATTCCGATGGAGACCTACCCACTGCTCCGCTGGCGCATGGAAGAATCGCAGCCAAGATGGCGAATCATCGACCTGTTGGAGAAGGTGCCTGGGTACGTTGATGCGGTTCTCGAAGAGGTTGGCAAGCGCGGGCCCATGATCGCAAGCGATCTGAACGACCCCGGCAGCCGGAAGGGGCCGTGGTGGGGGTATAGCGAGGGCAAGATCGCCATGGAGTGGCACTTCCGGAAGGGCGCGATCACAACGCACTCACGCCGCAACTTCACCCGCTACTACGACCTCACCGAACGTGTCATTCCCGCCGAGGTCCTGAGCCAGAACAGCATCTCTCCAGATGAGGCTCGGAAGCAGTTGTTTCTGCTCGGGACAAAGGCTCATGGCGTTGGAACCGCCAAAGATCTAACCGATTACTTCCGACTCCACGATCCAACCATGAGACCCAGAATCCGAGAGCTGGTCGAGGACGGCAGGGTGCTCAAGGTTCAAGTCGAAGGGTGGGATGAGCCCGGCTACATGCACCCCGACGCGGCAGTGGCGGATGAGATCCATGCGACCGCCTTATTGAGCCCCTTCGACTCGCTGGTGTGGAGGCGGGAGCGGACAGAGCGCATATTCGGCTTCCACTACCGCATCGAAATCTACGTTCCCGAGCCAAAGCGCAAGTACGGCTACTACGTGATGCCGTTCATGATGGACGGAGAACTGGTCGCCCGCGTCGATCTCAAAGCTGATCGTCAGAAGGGCGTTCTTCGCGCGCAATCGGCGTTCATCGAACCACACAGGCCAAAATCCACGGTAGCGGCGGCCCTGGCGAGCGAGCTCAAACTAATGGCCGCCTGGCTGGAGCTAGATCGCGTTGTAGTCGGCCGCAAGGGCGATCTGGTGAGCGCGCTGCGATCTGAAGTAAAGAATGGAAGCAGCTAAATGACCCCGCTTGAAACCGGCTTCACGATGGATACGTCATCCATCAAGTTCGGCCCTGGAATAACCCGTGAACTCGGTTTCGAGATGGACCGGCTCGGCTGTCGCCGTGTAATGCTCGTCACCGATGAACGAGTCGCCAAACTCCCGCCGGTTGCAGATGCGACTGAGTCGCTGCGAGCTGCCGGAATCGACTTCGCGATCTACGATCGTTCCAGCATCGAGCCGACAGACAGTTCATTCAAAGACGCAATCGAGTTCGCCGTGGACGGCAACTTCGACGGCTTCGTCGCGGTAGGCGGTGGCTCGTCAATCGATACCGCCAAAGCGGCCAATCTCTATGCCACCTACCCCGCCAATCTTCTGGAGTATGTGAACGCTCCCATCGGCAAGGGCACACCCATTCCCGGCGCGCTAAAGCCGTTGGTCGCCGTGCCAACGACGGCGGGCACAGGCAGCGAAACGACGGGCGTAGCAATCTTCGACCTGGTAGAGATGCGGGCGAAAACCGGCATCGCACACCGGACGTTGCGGCCGGTGATGGGACTGGTTGATCCGCACAACACTGAGACTCTGCCATCCATGGTTGCAGCGTGTAGCGGCTTCGATGTCCTTTGCCACGGGCTGGAGTCGTACACCGCCCTGCCCTTCCACGAACGCGAAGCTGCGGAGAGTCCGGCATACCGGCCCGCCTACCAGGGCTCCAACCCAATCAGCGATGTATGGTCGACCAGGTCCATGGAGATGGTGGCTGTAAACATTCGCCGCGCCGTGAAAGATCCGTCGGACGAGGAGGCGCGGGCGCAGATGCTGCTGGCGGCTTCGTTCGCGGGCGTGGGATTCGGCAATGCAGGCGTGCACCTCTGCCACGGTATGTCATACCCCGTCTCCGGCAACGTACGCGACTACGTTCCCGCCGACTATCCACAAGGTGAACCCATCGTCCCTCACGGCATGTCCGTCATCCTCAACGCGTCCGCCGTATTCCGGTTCACCTCCCCCGCCAATCCGGAACGGCACCTGCATGCAGCCAAATTACTTGGCGCCGATATCAGAGGCGCAGGACCGGAGGACGCCGGTGACATTCTTGCCGATTGGATCACCGATCTCCTGAGGGATCTCCAAATACCCAACGGCCTGTCAGCGGTCGGCTACTCAGAGAAGGACATCGATGCGCTGGTCCAGGGCACACTCCCCCAACACCGCGTCACAAAAATCTCGCCAAGACCTGTGGACGCAGATAGCCTGGCAAGCCTCTTCCGTGACTCCATGACCCTCTGGGCACCTTAGGCGCGCATATCGGCACAAGGCACCGGGGGAAGGCCGGACCAGGACGAACATCTAAGGTGCCCGGCGCGGACCATCCGACGAACCCCCTCGCCTCAATCGCCACCCCGCGATCGCCAGAATTGTCATCCTGCGGCCGCTTCGGCCCGCGGGATCTCAGTGTGGATCATTGCCTAGTTGTACCTCCCATAGAGG
>DBZV01000037.1:6847-7006 GCA_002311865.1 Dehalococcoidia bacterium UBA1151 | reverse complement strand
GAGTTTCAAGCCCCATTCGGTCCGACCGTCGGTGCGAACGGCTGGTATGCCATGATTGCCAAGCGCTATGAGGCGCTGTACGGAGCGACGGTGGAGAAGCGCGCCAAAGTGTCTGTGGATCTGCGTTACAACGCTAACCACAACCCGATGGCTATTTTC
>DBZV01000037.1:0-6701 GCA_002311865.1 Dehalococcoidia bacterium UBA1151 | reverse complement strand
TGCTGGAGTGCGTCATGCCCTGCGCGGGTGGATGCTCGTTCATCGTGACGCGCGCCGACCTCGCGCAGAACCTCGCCCACAAGCCCGCCTACATCCTCGGCGGTGGATTGGGCATCCTACGGGGCAATCTGACCCACGTGGGCGAGATCACGGAGAGCCCTGTCGGACGCGGAGCGCGCAAGGCCTTCGCCATGTCCGGCTACACGCCGGCCGACGTCCAAGTCATGGAGATCTACGACTCGTACACGATCACGGTGATGTGCGAGCTGGAAGAGTCCGGTTTCTGCGAAAAGGGGACGGCTGGAGACTGGATTCAGGAGCACGACCTTACGTTCAAAGGTGACAGGCCGCTCAACACCCACGGTGGACAGTTGTCGTACGGCCAAGCGTCCACCGCCGGCGGCTGTGCGCAGGTCACTGAAGCGGTCCGGCAGATCCGACGAGATGGCGGGGAGCACCAGGTGCCCGGTGCGACTGATCTCATCTACGTGACGGGGTCCGGTGGAGCATTCTCCCAGCAGTCCGCTATGTTGCTGGGCAGCGAAGCGTCACTGTAGCGGTGCGGTTGAGGAGTTGAGATGACCTCTGACGGCGGCTACAACAAGCCTCTTCCCAATCCGAGCTTCGTCAGCCAGCCCTTCTGGGACGCGGCGAAGGAGCACCGCTTAACGTTTCAGCGGTGCCGCTTGTGCGGGACCAACGTGTTCTACCCCAGGGACATCTGCCCGGGACCGGACTGCTTCGGGGTGGGCACGCTCGACTGGGTTGAGTCTTCGGGCAAAGGGACGGTCTACTCGTTCACCGTGTCGTATCAACCGGCGCATCCCAGCTTTCGGGACGACGTTCCCTACATGCTGGCCATCGTGGCGCTCGACGAGGGCCCGCGCATGAACACCAATATCATCAACGCCGACCCCAAAGACGTGGCGATCGGGATGCAGGTCGAGGTGGTCTGGGACGACGTGACTCCTGAATTCACCTTACCAAAATTCCAGATCGTTGATTGATGAGCCACGGTGTCCAGTAAGCGGACGGTAAAGGAAAGAAGACACGGTGGCCTGCGGGCCAACAATGGTTCTGGCGCTGGCTCACCCTGGAGGGCACGAACCATCAGCCTCGTTATTCTGGCTGTGATCTTCGCCGTGCCGACATATGGCTACTACCGCGTGTACGTCCAACCCGCGAATGAATGGACAGCTCGAATCGATGGAGACGTCATAACCACCGTCGGTGATGTCGCAGAAAGGCTTCAGGCCGTTTCCTTACTCAACGAAGCGGAGGGAGCAAACTTCCTCACCGATAACCCATATGAAGCCCAGCGAAGCATGGTAGAGGAAGAGCTTATTTGGAGGGCTGCGCAACGGCTCCAATTCGCCATCACAAATCAGGCCGTGGATGAGGCGTTACGTGATCGGTTCCTACCTCAGGGGGCACTGACCAGCGCGACATCCGAAGGGCAGCTTGAAAGAGAGTTCAACGAGTCTTATTCTCGGTTCCTCACTCGTGGGCGGCTATCTGACGAGCAATACCGACGCCTGGTTCGGATTCAGATTTACCGGGAATCCTTGAAACAAGAGTTGGCCTTGCAGATTCCCGCAGCGATGGAACAGGTGGAGATAGCCTGGATACTTCTTCCCCCTGACTTTGAGGAGGAGGACGCCGTAATCACGATCTTGGAAGAAGAATCACTGTTCGAGAATGTCGCTCAGCAATTGAACACCGAGAGTTACTATGCCAACTCAAGCCGCCCCGGCTATGTTGGCTGGGTACCAGTGGGAGCGTTCCCTCAACTTGATCCATATCTGTTCCCAGAACCTCTGAAGGACGGTGCTCTTGTGGGACCCGTGCCCACGCGAGACGGGACCTACATCATCAAAGTGCTCAGTGGGGCACAGGTACACAAAATCGAAAATCCGAAAATGGTAGAACTGCTCAAGGAAGCAGCGCTCCTCGCTTGGGTTCAAAACGAATGGGATGCGCAGGCGGTAGAACTCCGGTTTACCTCGAATGACTACGATTGGGTTCTCGATCGCGTGGAAGAGAACATGCCGGTTGCCAATTAGATTCGGAGGGTCGTCCAGCGGCCGCCTAACGTTGGTTTCTTAGCGGCGGGGACCGACGGGAATACACATGAACCATCTACTTGAAATCAATGATTTGCGCGTGGAGTTTTCAACCGACGCCGGAACGGTGCGGGCCGTGGATGGCGTCTCTTATAGCGTTGACAGAGGAGAAACGCTCGCCATCGTTGGGGAATCCGGCTGCGGCAAGAGCGTTAGCGCATTGTCGATCATGGGCTTGCTGCCGAAGCCTGCTGCTAGGATTCGGAGTGGCGAGATTCTCTTCAACGGTGTCGATCTTCTAGGCCTCGACAATGGGGCCATGCGACATATTCGGGGCAAAGAGATTGCAATGGTCTTTCAAGAGCCCATGACCTCGCTCAATCCACTTCTTACCATAGGGCTTCAACTTACTGAGGCACTCCAGCTTCATATGAACATGAACTTGGGCCAAGCTTGGACCCGTGCCCAAGAACTGCTAGAGCGGGTCGAGATCTCGGAGGCCCAGCGCCGCCTCAAGCAGTACCCGCACCATCTCAGCGGCGGAATGCGACAGCGCGTCATGCTAGCGTTGGCGCTCTCCTGCGAGCCCAAGGTCATCATCGCCGACGAGCCAACTACCGCTTTAGATGTGACGATCCAAGCGCAAATCCTTGAACTGATGAAGGACCTCACGCATGAGATGGGCATGGCGTTGGTAATGATCACCCACAACTTGGGAATCGTCGCCCGCTATGCAGATACCGTCAACATCATGTACGCCGGTAAAATCGTCGAAGGCGGTGCAGCCAAAGACATCTACGCATCTCCGCGCCATCCGTACACACAAGGACTCATGAGATCGGTTCCACGCCTTGACCTCCCGCGGGAAGCAAAGCTCGTGCCGATTGAAGGACAGCCCCCTGATTTGAGCCAACTCCCACCAGGGTGTTCTTTCCAACCGCGTTGCCCATACGCGGTCGACCTCTGCAGTCAAGAGGCCCCGCTCCTGTTGGAAACGAGTCTCAAGCATACCGCGGCATGTTGGCTCGTTGACGAGATTGAGGCCGTAGTCTGATTCGCGGTTCGCCTAACTGAGATAGAAGGGGATCCATGTCATCGCAAACCGCAAATATGCCTGCCGAATCCTCTGGAGATGACAAGGGCGATGTTCTGTTGGAAGTCCGGGGACTCAAAAAGTATTTTCCGGTTACGTCCGGCGGATTCTTTCAAAAGGTTGTCGGCCAGATAAAAGCGGTCGACGATATCAGCTTTTTCGTCCGTCGAGGTGAAACATTCGGTCTGGTCGGTGAGTCTGGATGTGGGAAAAGTACCACTGGGCGCAGCATCCTTCAATTCGACAAGCCTACAGCGGGGGAGATTCGATTCGAAGGAACTGACCTTACCCAGCTGGGCTCGGAACAGATGCGGCAAATGCGAAAACGCATGCAGATCGTTTTCCAAGATCCCTATAGCTCACTCAACCCGCGGATGACCGCAGGCATGATCGTCGGCGAGCCAATGACGGTTCACCATACGGTTCACAACCGGAGCGAGCTCGCCGAAAGAGTCAGGGACTTGTTCGAGTTGGTGGGGTTGAACCCTGAGATGGCCGAACGCTATCCGCATCAATTCAGTGGAGGCCAACGGCAGCGTATTGGTATCGCGCGTGCCCTTGCGCTCAATCCTTCGTTCATCGTCTGCGATGAACCAGTTTCAGCCCTGGATGTGTCGATTCAAGCGCAAGTCATCAATCTGTTCGAGGAATTGCAGGAGAGGCTCGGCCTCACCTATCTCTTCATCGCCCATGACCTGTCGGTGGTAAGACACATCGCCGACCGCGTTGCCGTGATGTACCTTGGGCACATCGTTGAAGTAGCGCCCGCAGAAGATCTCTACTCCCATCCGTTGCACCCGTACACTCAGGCACTGCTCTCAGCAGTGCCCATCCCGGACCCCGCCATAGAAGCTAATCGAAAGCGGATCATCTTGAAGGGGGAAGTCCCGAGCCCGCTCAATCCCCCATCGGGTTGCGTGTTCCACCCGCGATGCCCGATCGCAGATGCATCGTGCGAATCTGCAGTACCTGAGTTGATCGAAATCTCCCCCGAGCACTGGGTAGCCTGTTTCAAGGCCTAGATCTTCCCGAGCACGTCTAAGGGCTCGACTTGAGCCCTACGTTGCCAACGGCTACTCAGTTGCGTACGGTGGCTCTGTGACTAGGTGGACCAAAACGTCGCCCCAACTACGGTCAACCAGCGCGACTTCGTCGGCTCCTTCCAGCCTCACGTAGTGGTTGAGACCATCCGGCGTCGTTATTCCCACATCTAGCGCGAACCTGTCCCCGTTGTCGAGCCCGACTCGAATGGTGGTTGAAGGTGGATCTAAGCCAAAGCGGCCTAGGTCCACCTGGTCGACCTTCAAGAGGCGCTCGTACTTTGGTCCTTCGAGCAACAGGGTGATGCCCCCCCAGCGGTACTCTGAAACGCCGGCACGCGAATGATCGTCAAACACCCAGGAACGTTTCTGACCATCCCAGACAAACCGCTCAGTGTCGCCGATGTGCGTGATCTCAACCAGTGACACATCGCGGCTGCGGATGCTGTACAGGAACGTATCGGAAGAGATGGGTGCGGCATCCTGGGCGGATTCCTGCACGAGCGCATAACCCCCAACGATTGCCAAGGCAATCAGTAGGGCCATTACCTGCTTGATGCCCAAGTGCAATCCCGACCGGCGACAGGGGCCGCGTCAGCGGCAGATCCGTTAGCGTTCGCCAAACTATTCATCCTAGCGCCTCCGCCACCAGACAACGGTGCCTGCGATCGATATCAGGACGGGTAACAGTAGCCAGCTGGTGTAGCGCACGAACGCGAACTCTTTCGGCGTCATCGCCATTTCACGGAAGACCACGGACTTGGGCCGGACAGAAATTAACGTCTCGTCTGAAACCATGTCGCCGATGACGTTGAGGAACAGGTCCCCATTCGAGAAGGCGTAGAAATACTTGTTGGAGATGAAGTCGGAATCCCCGAACACGGCAACAACCCCAGGAGTCTCTGACGGGGCAGAACTAGTCGATTCTTCAATGGGACCCGTTGCGCGAACCACTGCTCCTACGATGAACGGCCCGGGGGCGTCCGAAGCAAGCGGCGCCGTTCGCTCCAAATCATCGGTAGCGAAGCTGGTCTCAGATGAAACCGCCAACAGCCTCAAGTCCACAGCGGCCGATCCTTCTTCTGGTTGATCGGCGAGCCACAATGGTGCCAAGCCAGGAAAGAAACTCAGATCCATCAAACTTGTGACATGAGGATCCCGGTATTGTCCTTGTCCGACGACCGGCGTAAGAGGCGCTCCCGCAACGTGGCTGGCGGGGTCAACGACATATCCGTTCAGCACCTGGATACCCCAACGAGCAATGAAGTCTCGCCATGTTGTTGGTGGATTGGGCTCAAAAAGTACCAACAGTCGTCCGCCCCGTTGAAGGTACGCCTCCAGGAGCGCCACGTCATCTCCTCGTATGTCCCGGTTCGGTGCTACCGCCACCACAGCTGCCGCGTCATCAGGAATCTGCCCAACCTGCAACAAATTCAACGTTCTGACCGCATAGCTATCACTGAGGATCCCTTGCACGGCGAATCCGAATCCTTCTCGCGCACCTGCAGACAGATCATCGGGGTTCCACGACGAATAACCATCGAGGATGTAGATCACCTTTTGCTCGAGCCCCGTGATTTCGAGCAAGGCCGTCAGAAATTCCTGTTCCGGGTTCGCGGTAGTGAGCACGGTTTGTTGGTTTCCCGAACTGATCTCTTCGAAAACCACTACCGGCCACTGGTCGACACCCATCTCGGTCGCAACATCAGGAAACCGCTCTGGATCGAACACTCGATAGCTAAACAACCCGTCAGATTGCCGAGCGAACTCTTCCAGGTAGTCCTTCATGCGCGCTACCATCACCGATTCCACCGGCCGTTGTCGGCTGGATTCCTCGACGAAAAACGCAGTCGCGATTACTTCCCCGTCAAGGCGCTCAGCAAGGACACTCAGCGCCTGCGGCGAAAGGGAGTACTGCTGACTCGCAGTCATGTCGAAAAGAACGTCGTTGTTGACTGATAACAGATTGATCAGCGCAATGATCCCTATTACAGCCATAACGGCCACCGATGCGATGCCACCATAGCGCTGTTTCCGGCGAGCCAGCAGATCTTGCGGCTGCAGTAATCCGATCAGCATCACCGCAAGGAAAAGTATTGCGCCAAACGAAAAAACGCTCAGTCCCAGTCCGCGTAATTTCGGCAACATCGCGACCACAAGTAACCCGACCAGTACCGCAACTGCGCCAGAGATGATCAGAGTGCCTTTGGAGGCACCTAGTCCCGATACCAACTCCCGCACCAGAGCGAGGGATCCGTTCTTAGGAGCGGCAGTCTCTTCTGGTGATCGTCGAGGAAGCTTCATTGCTACTGCCCTTACTTCCAGCGACGGAATTCAAGCGCGCGAACCGCCAGAAACAAGAATACGACGACCATACTCAAGTAATAGATCACGCTTCGTAGATTCAAGATGCCGCGGGTGAAATCCTCGAATTGAGAGACCATTGACAGTTCGTTCAGCAAAGTCGCCATCGCCCCGTCCACTTGGTCTGCGGCCAAATGGATG
>DBZV01000207.1:9726-20860 GCA_002311865.1 Dehalococcoidia bacterium UBA1151 | reverse complement strand
TTCAGTTTTCCGGAGCCACCTCTTACATAACCAATTGGCGTCAGTGTGAAAACCGGCAGAAAGTCGTCACGTAAGCTCATTCGCCTTCGTGGAACCAGCATTGAACATCGCCAATTTGGCGATCGCAGCTCCCGGAGATATTGAACTTCATCGGACGGATGAGGCCGACTTTCCTTGTTTGAAATCACGCCCTCTATCTTGAGTCGTTCGGTCGGATACGAAGCTCATAATCGGCACGCCGTATCCACAACTTGTGATAGTGCTTACTACCTCAAGTTCCACTATCTGTCGCTCTGGTAACGCTAGCTCGGAAGCAGTCAATTCCAATAATCGTGCCGAGTACTCGTAATCTTCCAAAGCGAATATCTTGGCATGCCCATACAACTTCACTATGGCAGCATTTTGCTCGGAGAATGAGCAGACCATGAAGGTAGCTGGCCCGCCTGTGCCTGCGTGCCGAGCTGTCTCGTTACCGCTCCCCACATAATCAAGATAAGCCACCACATTCTCATTGATTACATGAAGAGGACTCCCACTTTTTGGAGAAAGATTGATTGGTCCCTCACCGTTCGGTCCACACGAATAATCATCGGCTCCGCTTGCGACAAAAAATAGCGGTGACTCGGCTATGAGCGCCGCTTGTTCGGCAGTGATTTTATTGAAATAAGTTGCCATGAAGCCAACCTCATTTTCGCTTCTTCAGTGAACAGCTACTTACGATCAGCAACCAGTTCTGTGTCTGTCAAATATATCCGAACGAAGTGGTTAGTTATGCCGATCGTTCTCTGTTGTATCAATTACCAGTGTTACAGTGCAATCGCCATGACATATGACATGTCATATTCTCAGGTACGCAACGAAATACTCTGCCAGTCATTGGACACAGATATGCCCACGAAACAGAAAATTGCCGATGCCCTAGGCTTGACCCGGCAAACAGTGTCTCTGGCACTTCGGGACGATCGCAGAGTCAGTAGAAATACTCGAAATCTAGTACGAGAAATGGCGGTCGAGCATGGATATCCATTAAATCAGGAGTATGGAAAGAGGGCGGCTATCATCGGAGTGATGGTCCCGCAACTCAGGTCTTCGGTTTATGCGGAGTTTGCCCACTCTATCGTTCGTGCGGCATCTGATCGAGATCATGCAGTGGTGATACAAGAAACAAACGATAGTTTCGCCGATGAAAACAAGGCGCTTCGACTCTCCAACAGGCTCAAAGTAGACGGTGTAATTTTGATATCGTCCAGAATTCACGTAGAAACGATCGCAAATCTGTTCGAAAAAGACTGGAAAGTCGCTTCAATTTCTCCACAGATCAATGCAGAGAAGATGTCCTTAAGCATTGAGGGGCCGAAAGTCGACGGCCGAACCGGCACTCGAGACATGAGTCAGTATTTGATTGATCTTGGACATCGACATATTTGCTACTTCGATGGCCCCAATATTTCATCGGGTAGCAGAATCAATATCGCGGGATATATGGACGCGCTTGAGGCATTCAATAAGGACAACGCTGAAACAATCCAGGCGCAAATCATTCGATCCAACACGGCTTCGGGTGACTACTATCAAATAGGCGCAACACGTTGTGAAGAGTTGCTTCGCATGCCTGGGCAACGACCCACGGCAATCATCTGCTACAACGATGAAATGGCGTTGGGAGTGCTTAAGTGCCTTGTCGACAATGGCATCAATGTTCCAGATGACATTTCAGTAGCCGGCACTCACGATATTCGGGAATCCCGTTACTCCACTCCAACTCTGACAACAACTCGACTCGATAAAGAAGAGTTTGGGAAACGAGTGGTTGAGTTGATCGTCGGAGTAAGTGGTGAGATCCCTGACTCAAACGAGCAAATTGTCCCCGAACTTGTGGTGCGCGGTTCTACAGGGAAACCACCTCTAATTTGAAACAGACTCCTCGATCAATCAACGGCGGCGGGGCTATCGAGGGATACACCATCAATCTGGATAGGTCCGTTGGTTTTTGATGTGCTGCAGCATCAAATTCACCGGATGCTATTTGAGTTGCTGAGAAGTCCGATTAGCCGGGTCACCTGTACCGGTCTTTCCACCATCGGATCAATCGTTCTGCAATCTTGGACTCGTAGCCCTGGTCTCGAGGGTGGTAGAACCTTGCGTCTTCGCGCGCCTCAGGGAGGTTGGAGGTTTCTGTGAATCCGCCCTCAAAGTCGTGGGCATATTTGTAGTCTTCGCCGTGCCCCATTTCCTTCATCAGGCGGGTTGGGGCGTTGCGCAGGTGCAGTGGGACAGGCGGCGAGCCGTTCTTGTCGATATCACACAGCGCGGCGTTGATGGCAGAGTAGGCAGAGTTGCTCTTGGGTGCAGATGCAAGGTAGATCGTGGCCTCGGCGAGCAGAATCCGAGCTTCGGGCAGGCCGATCAGGTGCACGCCCTGCTGGCACGCCACCGCGAAGTTCAGCGCGCCTGGGTCGGCGAGACCGATGTCTTCGGCGGCTGAGATGACGAGTCGACGTGCGATGAACATGACATCCTCACCGGCATCAATCATCCGGGCCAACCAGTAGACCGCGGCGTCTGGATCTGAGGAGCGAATTGACTTGATGAACGCCGAGATCGTGTCGTAGTGGGAATCGCCTGCTTTGTCGTATCGGGCCTGGCGCTGGAGGGCCTCTTCAACAATGATCTTTGTGATGGTGGGCGTTCCATCGTGCTCTTCCGACTCCGCCGCCCAGGCTGCCAACTCCAGCGAGTCCAGCGCGATGCGGGCGTCGCCACCGGCGATCACAGTGATCAGTTCCAGTGCCTCATCTTCCACCTGGACATTGGATTCGCCGATGCCAGACAACACATCGATCAGGGCGCGGCTGATCAACCCCCGGATATCGTCATCTTCAAGGGGACGCAGGGTGAAGACGCGCGCACGCGACAGGAGCGGTCCAATTACCTCAAACGAGGGATTCTCGGTGGTCGCGCCAATCAGGGTGATGGTGCCTTCTTCAACGTCGGGCAGGAGCGCGTCCTGCTGAGACTTGTTGAAGCGGTGGATCTCATCGATGAACAGCACTGAGGAGAGGCCGTTACTGCCAAGGCGATCGCGCGCTTCGCTGGTGACGCGACGAATATCTTTCACGCCGCTGGTTACGGCGGAAAGCGTCTCAAAGTGCGACTGTGACAATGCGGCGATGATGCGTGCGAGGGTAGTTTTGCCGGTGCCGGGCGGCCCCCAGAGGATCATCGAGGGCAAATGACCCGACTCAATCACCGATCGAAGAGCGCGACCTTCGCCAATCAGATGGTCCTGACCGACCACTTCTGAAAGTGTTCGCGGGCGCATCCGAGCGGCAAGCGGAGCCGTCCTTTTCGCGATCTCTGCCCGTCGGTGCTCGAATAGTGTCAATTTGCTGCGCCTTAGAGCCGGACGCTATCCGAGTTGCTGATATGTGTCTACTCGTTTGCGTCTAACGGTCCGCCGCGGCTATCTATCTCTCGGCGGGTGGAGCGCGACTGTCCGTACTCAAGTTCGGCAATCGTCACGCCGTCGCCTCCGGTTGCGGGTGGGGCGAAGTAGTACCTGCCAACCAGCTTGTGCTGGCGAAGGAAGTCTTGAACTGCAGTCCTGAGAACGCCGGTTCCGCGGCCGTGAATTATGTGGACCCAGGGTTGCCCGACTGCGTGATTACGCCGGATGTGCGCTTCCATTCGAGGCATCGAGTCCAGAACCCGCTCGCCGTGAAGGTCAAGCTCATATTCGATGGGGCCGGCGCCGCGCATGGGGGGCGGGGCGCTACGGGGGCGCTTCTTGCGTCGAGTTCTGGGCAATTTAGCTTTTCAAGTCCTTGAATGCGGCCGTTATGGGAATGCGGCCGTTATGGGAATGCGGCCGTTATGGGAATGCGGCTTTTATGGGAACGCTGATTTTATGGACGCGAGCAGAGCATCGTCTTCGCCAGGCAACACGGTGCGCGGGTCCAACTTGATCATATCGTTCTCAATCCTGCCGATGACCGGGGGGGCACTGCGTCGCATTGCGGCGAGGAAGCTATCAGGTGATCCGTTTGGATCGATTGATAGCGTAACGGACGGCAGCGACTCACCCGGCAGACTGCCGCCGCCTATGGCCGATCGGGCCTCTTCGATTTCTGAGTCGATCTTCGCCGTGCGGAGACTCGTCTGCCACGTGGCTGCCCGCTCTTGAATGGCCGACAGTGGCGCTGAGATCATTTGCCACACGGGAATTTCATCGGTGGCGGAGCCGCGCAGGTAGGGGAGCAGTGTCTCTGAGAGTGAGGCGAGCGTGGACTTCTCCACACGCAGCGCTCGCATGAGTGGGTGGCTGCCAATTTTGCCCATTAGCTCACTACTTCCCACGATGATGCCGCACTGCGGTCCGCCGAGAAGCTTGTCTCCTGAAAACATTGCCAGCGAGGTGCCGTCAGCGATGCTGCGCTGGACCATTGGCTCAGGCGCAAGTCCGTATTCCGACGTGTCCAGCAGCGCCCCGCTACCAAGATCATAGAGCAGGGGAATATTGTGTCGCTGGCCAACCTCGGCGATCTCATCCACTCCGGGGTCCGACGTAAATCCCGTCACCTTGAAGTTGCTCGCGTGCACCTTAAGGAAGGCCGCGGTATCCGGGGTTACCGCGGCCTCGAAATCTCTGGCGTAGGTGCGATTGGTTGTTCCCACTTCAACGAGCTTGCATCCAGACTGGAGCAGCACATCGGGAATCCTGAATCCTCCGCCAATCTCGACCGCTTCGCCGCGGGATACGACGACTTCCCTGCCGCTGCCGAGCGCGGCGAGCACCAGCATCACGGCGGCTGCGTTGTTGTTCACGACGATGCCCGCTTCCGCGCCGGTGACGCGGGAGAGAAGTTCCGAGATATGTGAGTAGCGTGAGCCGCGCTTGCCGGATTCCAGGGAAATCTCGAGGTCCGTGTATCCGACGGATGCCAGCTTTGCTGCTTCGGCCGCCGCTTCGCTCAGCGGGGCGCGGCCGAGGTTTGTGTGGATGATTACGCCGGTGGCGTTGATAACGCGGTTGGGCCAGGAGACGAACGTTGAACTGGCCGCGCCAACAATGCGGTCCACAATTGCCGCATCATCGGGGCGGGCTGAGCCAGAGAGAATTTCAGTGCGGACCTGACCCAGCTTCTCCCTAACGAGCGCGACAACCGAATCGTGGGCGAACCCGGCCTCCAGCGCCTCAATTTCAGGCGTTGCCAGCAGTCTTTCCACACTGGGCAACGAACGGAGGAGTTCGTTCATCAGTTATTCCTGTTGGGGTGAGTCATTTGCGTGAAAAAGCGTAGCACGGTGTTGGAGGACCTGCGGTCTGCACAAAGGGGACGGGAAGGCATCTTCATATCAGTCGCCAATATTGTCATCCTGCGGCCGCTTCGGCCCGCGGGATCTCGGCGTTGGACGCCGGAGATGGAGGATCAATAGCGGGTGCGATTTGATTGTGTGTGGCCGTTATCGGGGCTGAGATCCCGGTCGCGGAGCCGCCCTGGATGACAATATTCACGGGCAAGAATCTTCGTTGCCAGGCACGCGTGCTGGCTCTCAGAATCGGCCGAATCGCGCCTCGATTCACCCCAAATTCGGCCTCGTAATCGCCACTTATGCGTTCAGTTCAATTGACCCCCCATTTTTAGCGGGGATACAATAACTCCTTGTGGCTTGAACGGAGAGGCTAATGCTAACTATTGGCCTGACCGGAGGCATCGGAACGGGGAAAAGCTCTGTGACCGCAATTCTCAGAGATCTGGGAGCGGCCTTCATCGATGCAGATCAGGTGGGCTGGGAGGCTTATCGGAAAGATTCGACCGGATTCGACGCCATCATACTGGCGTTTGGAGATGGTGTGGTTGCCGACGACGGCGAGATTGACCGAAAAGCTCTGGGCCAGATCGTTTTCAGCGATTCAAACCGCATGAGCGAGTTGACAGGCATTGTCTGGCCGCTCATCGGGGAGTCGGTGAAGGAACAACTAAATAGGAATCGAGAGCAGGGAGCCGCAGTTACCGTTGTGGAAGCTGCTGTCCTGTTTGAGGCTCAATGGGAGTCGATGTTCGATGAAGTGTGGGTTGTGACGATGCCACGCGAGGCGGTAGAGAGCCGCCTGACAGAGCGCGACGGGATCTCGGCAACTGAGATTGAGGCTCGCATCTCTTCACAGATGATGGAGGAAGAGCGGGTTCAACGAGGCGACGCGATCATTAATAACGATGGGGATCTGAAAAATCTCAGATCAATGGTCGAAAATATGTGGTGCGAACGCACCGCTGGAAGGCGTAACTAGATGACGCAGACATATACGGGCTTCACCTCGACGAAGGTTGAAGAGTATTACGTCGAAGAAGAGCCGTTTTACATCCCTCACTCGGATGAGATCGAGCTTTTTACCGCGGCCTACAACGAGCAGATTCCAGTTCTTCTCAAGGGCCCAACCGGAACCGGTAAAACCCGTTTTGTAGAACACATGGCCTGGCTTTTGAGCACCGGGGCCAACGGCACGGTACGCAAGCATGGCAGGAAAGAGGGTATCCCTCTTGTGACAATCGCATGTCACGAAGATCTGACGGCATCCGACCTTGTCGGTCGATATCTGATTGATAAAGAGGGGACCCGCTGGAGCGATGGCCCGCTAACCCGCGCCGTGAAGGCCGGTGGTATCTGTTACCTGGATGAGGTGGTTGAGGCCCGCAAAGACACGACGGTCATCATCCACTCCCTCACCGATCATCGTCGAACGCTGACGATCGATAAATTGGGTGAGATGCTGGAGGCGGCCGACGGCTTCCTGATGGTCATCTCATACAACCCGGGATACCAGTCCGCCACAAAGGACCTGAAGCACTCCACGCGCCAGCGATTTGTAGCTCTTGAGTTCAACTTCCCCTCACCCGAGGTTGAGAAGGAGATTATCCTTCACGAGTCTGGCTGCGATGAAGATACTGCGGTCCAGTTGGCGAAGCTGGGTGAGAAGGTGCGGAATCTTGGTGACTACGGTCTGAGTGAAGGCGCCAGCACACGTGTGCTGATCTACGCCGGGCGGTTGATCAAGGAAGGGGTTGCCGCTCGGCGTGCGGCCCAGGTTGCCGTGACGTGGGGCATTACCGATGACGTACAACTTCAGCGAAGTATCGACGAAGTCGTAACTTCAATCTTTCCATAGAGCTGTGATGACCGGTGGGGATTGGCCGGAGAGGTCAATTGAAGATCTCGAGGCTATCCTGCGCCGTGTTTCATCACAGGCTGATCCTGATATTGATGCTAATCAGAGTTTGAAACCGGGTTCTGTGATGGTTCTGTTTACGTCTACGCCGGAAGGTCCATCGATTGTGCTGACAAGGCGCTCCCAGAGCGTAAGAACCCATCGAGGCGAGATTGCATTTCCCGGTGGCAAGCCGGAGTTGGAAGATAAGAGTTCAGTGGACACCGCGATCCGAGAAACTGAAGAGGAGATTGGCATCTCAAGATCAGATATCGATATCTGGGGAGGGTTGCCCGCGGTGACGACTGTGAGTTCCGGCTTCCGGCTTGATATACACACGGGACTGCTCAAGAACTCGCACACATTTGAGCCACGATTAGGTGAAGTCTCGGAGGTGTTCACGACTCCTGTCAGTCACCTGGATAATCCCGCCAATTCGCGCTCAGAGCGCATCATGCGAAATGGGCAGATCTTATACAGGCCTTGTTACTCCCACGAAGGACGCGTTATCTGGGGCGCGACTGCTCGAATCATCGACCAGATGTTAGGCATTCTGAACAGTTCATAACCGCCATATCATTGCCGCCACCTCATCGAGAATATGAAGGGCACGCACCGCAGAAACGGAGCCACCAAGCTGCCAGCGAAAAAACAATCCAAGCTGACTCTTCCTGAAATCAAGACTCAACTTGAGGAGTATCCCGCCCCCGTCACGGAGGCGTATGAAGAAGCGCGGGAAGCTCTTGGCGGGCGCCTTCGGGATAACGATCTGCTTGCCTGGGCCGCAAACGGTCTGGAAGTGAGCGGCAAGACTGTTCGCTCCTGGGAGGCCGCCGCTGAGTATTTCAAGTCAAGCTCTGAGGTTCAGCGTCAGCTGCCGTCTGGCCAGTTCATACGCTGGGGCCAGATTGGCGCCAGGCTCTGTGCCGATTCTCCAAGCCTTGGCGTTGCGTTTTTCAAGTCCAGCCCGGATTCTCTCCAGCGGCTTCGGCCTAGGTACATAGAGGATTGGGCCAACCTTGGCCGGGCGCTCTATCGCGGAACCTGGAAATCGAGCACGCTGGCTTGCCGATACTACGAGTCCACTCCAGACCTGCTGGAGAGTTTGAACTTTATTGAGTTCACCCGCTTCTCTGAGTTCCTGGAGGCGCTTTCTCTTCGGAGTTACGATCTGGCCAATCAGAGCCTGTCAGATGGTGTTCAACTGTTCCGGGATATGGGTTCTGAGCGCGAGGCGTTCGTATCCGTGGCGCGGGTGCTTGCCGATAAGTCGTGGCGAGACATTCGAGGCTATTTTGACGCTGCGGGTGAGTCGCTGGGGCGTGTGGACGCAGGCCAGCGAGGGCGTCTGTTGACGCTGATCAGGAAGTTGGTCCAACTGGGACAGGCCAATGCGGGCGAGAGCCTTATTTCCGGGGCCGGTGCGTTGGCCAGTATCCCGATTGAGCGGCAGAGCCGTCTCCTTGAGCTTTCGGAGCAACTACTGTCGGCCTCTCCGGCCGCTGCACCGGAGCTGCTACGGCAGATGCCGACGATCATGAATCGGGTCAGCTTCAATCAGTTTGAGGAGTGGTACGCAGAGGGTTTATCAGCCTCCCGGGAGAATGCCGAGTCAGGCATGAGTTTCTTCCGGTTGGAATCGGCGCGTTCGCAAGAGATTCTGGATACGCTGGCCTCAGGGGTGGAGCTTTCGCGAATCCGCGACCTGTTGCGGACTTATTGCCGCGCACTTGCCGGTGCAAAAATCGAACTTTCGCCTACCTCTTCGATCGTAGAGAAGAACATCGGCTGGGTTGAGGGCGACGTACCAACGACTGAAGGCACCACGATTTATCTGCCGTCGGTGGTTGATCGGTTCCCATCAAAAGATGCCAACTTTGCCTGGTACAAGGTAGTTGCCACGCACCAGGTCGGCCACATCGAGTTTGGCAGCTTCAATTTCGACTATACGCGCGAGTCAACATCGTTCCCAGACCTGCGACCGCATATCGCGTTGCCGGTTACCTCCAAAACACCGCAGGCAATTGTGGATGAACTGCCGCCGGACATGCGCGAGGCAGCGGAGGAGCAGGGCATTGAGGGGCAGTGGCTCACCGACATGGGCCGATTCTTCGACGTGTTTCCTGACCGAGCGCTTGCCCACGATGTGTTCACAGTTGTTGAGGACGCCCGCCTGGATGCTCGGCTCATGCACGAGTATCGCGGAATTGTTTCGACCTACCTCGTCACGCAACAGGAATCGCTATCGGAGCGCCCCGATATCAAGGATCTCCCCATGCGAGAAGCGATGCTTGAATTCATAATTCGCGTCAGCCTCAAACAGCGCAGCGGCCTGAAAGTGCCGAAAGAGCACGCAGAGACGGCTCGCAGAATCGCGCGAATTCTTGATTCTGTTGCGATCCACACCACAACGGTTGAAGACTCGTCAGAGGCCACCATCCGGATCTACGCGCTGCTCACAGAAGTGCCCAACAAGGAGATACCAGAAGACGAGTTCGAAGATATTGATCTTGATGATGAAGATCAGCTGAATGAAGAGCCAGATGAGGACGCTCAGGAGTTCTTGCAGTCGTTGCAGGGTGATGGCGAAGGCGACGGCTCTGATCAGGTTCCTGACGACGATAGCGAAGAACAAGATCAGATGCCGCAAGATGAGGATTACGACTCTCCTGAGGATGTCTCATATCGCGGAGACTTCAAGCCAGAGCTAGCCCAACTCCTCTCGCAGATGATGCAGTCGTCCGAGATGATGGAGGGTGAGGCTGGCGAGCCGCTCACGGAAGAGCAGATCAAAGAGATGCTTGAGCAGTCCACAGAGGTGGAGGGCGAACCGCAGGAAGGCGAAGAAGGCGATCAGGAAGCCCAAATTCCAGATGAGCTGATTCAGAACCTTCTCAAAGAGATGGCGAAGCGCGATCCCCAGGATCCGCAGTCCAGTTCTGGCCCGTTTGTTCACGTTGAGGAAGATGGTGGGCCGCTGGAGGCTACCGACGATAAGTCGTTCGTCTACGACGAGTGGGATTTCCGAGGCTCTGAGTACAAGCCACGCTGGTGCCTGGTCCACGAAAAAGAGATGGCTGAGGGGGATCTGAGTTTTGTGCGCGACACCCTCTTAGATAATGCTTCGCTGGTCAGAGATATTCATAGGCAGTTCGAACGGATGGCGCCGGAGACCTTCCGGAAGATCAAACGGCTGGAGGATGGTGACGACCACGATCTCGATACGGTGATTGAGTACTTCGTCGATCGCCGATCAGGCAACCAGCCAACGGACAAACTCTACTGGCGCCGAAATAAGGTCGAGCGGGACGTTGCAGTCGCCTTCCTCCTAGACATGAGCGCCTCAACGGCGGAAGCCATCGACGAGACTGGAAAGTCTGATGACGACTGGGGTGCGCCCGATGATCCGGTTGAGTACATGGTGTGGCTGCGGTCTCGGAGGGCGGAAGGCCTGCGACGCTCCTACAAGCGCATCGTGGATATTGAGAAGGAAGGCATTGTCCTTCTCTCAAACGCGCTCAACATGTTGGGTGACGAATTTGGTATCTATGGCTTCTCCGGCTACGGGCGAGAGAACGTAGAGTTCTACGTCATTAAGGAGTTGGGGGAGCCTTACACAGACGCAGTCCCACGCAAGATCGATCGAATTGCGCCGCTGCACGCCACCCGCATGGGCCCGGCAATCCGGCACACAGCCACCAAGCTGCGCGAGATTGAGGCGAAGTCCAAAGTCCTGTTCATGATCACTGACGGTCGCCCCCAGGATCGTGGTTACAGTCGTGAGGGAGTGGAAAAAGAGTACGCAGTCCACGATACGAAGCAGGCACTTTTGGAGGCTCGACGCGAGGGGATCCACCCGTTCTGCCTTACCGTGGACAAGTCAGGGCACGACTACATGAAGACGATGATGGATGATGTGAGCTACGA
>DBZV01000207.1:342-9620 GCA_002311865.1 Dehalococcoidia bacterium UBA1151 | reverse complement strand
CGGGCACTGGCCGCGGGGCGGCGGGCGCGAAACAGTCGCTTCATCCCGGGGGATAATTCGGGCGGCGGGGTTGCATACTGTTCCCACCAGAGGGCGGAGTAGTAACACGGTTAACGAATCCAGGAAGTCAGTGGGTGGCAAGCGAGTCCTTCTTGTTGAGGATGATCCAAGCATCCTTGCGACACTCAAGTACAACCTTGGGATGGAGGGCTATGAAGTCATTGCAGTCATGGATGGCGCTGAGGCTCTTACGCTTGCCCGCTCGCGCACGCCGAACCTGATCGTGCTCGATGTGATGCTGCCAATCATGAGCGGGATGGAGGTCTGCAGGTCTCTGCGCGCAGAGGGCGATACCGTCCCAATTCTCATGCTGACCGCACGGGCAGAAGAGATCGAAAGGGTTGTCGGGCTTGAAACTGGCGCCGACGACTACATGATCAAGCCCTTCAGCGTCCGTGAGGTAGTGGCAAAGGTTGCCGCGATGCTCCGTCGCGTAGAGATGCTCACTGCGAAGGACCAGGAGCAGCCTGAAGAGCGAGTGGGAATTGGCGATATTGTCATTGATCTGGCCGGCCGAGAGGTAACCCGGAGCGGTGAGGTTATCCACCTGCGGCCCAAGGAGTATGACCTTCTGGTGTACCTGGTTCTGGACCGCGGGCGCGCCTTTTCTCGCGATCAGCTGCTACAGCACGTCTGGGGTTACGATTACGCTGGAGATACCCGGACTGTGGACGTCCATGTCAGATGGCTGCGGCAGAAGATTGAGGAAGATCCATCGTCGCCAAAATACGTGCTAACCGTTCGTGGGCTGGGCTACAGATTCGCTCCTGTAGTTAACACCGCTTAGACTTCAGGTATGACTTTTCATTGGACACTACGATTTCACATCGTGGTCGCGTCCGCGATACTCAGCGCCCTTATCGTGATCGCCGTCAGCATCTTCGTCATTCAAGATGCTGAGTCAAGAGCGCTTGATCTGCTTGATGAGCGCGTGGCGACTCAGGCGGAGTTGGCCTCCGGAATATCCGATCTATCGGGAGACCAGCAGCGTTTCGTCATTCGTACCGCGGCAACCCTGGGCGGCCGGGTGACGGTGCTGGATAGCAATAATGTCATCCTGGCAGACTCCCACGATACTTCACTGGTGGGAGTCAACTACTCAGGTCGCGCTGAGTTCGTTTCCAGCGATGGGACGCAGCGGCTGAACGACCCCGTACTTGCCACAGAAGTGTCAGTGGCGGTAAGGCCTTCGATAGTTCTCGACGCGCCGGGATTACAAGTGCGAGTAGTGATTCCGACCTCCAAGGCAACCGATTCGATCAGGAGCCTGCGAGCTGAGGCGGCGCTGGGCGGGATCTTTGTGGTCGTTGGCTCCATTGTGTTCGCCACGCTTCTTTCTGGCCGTCTCACCCGCTCCATCGGCACGGTCACGCAGGGCGCTCGCCTTGTGGCGTCGGGCGACCTGGATCACCGCCTCAGGCCGGAGCCGCCTCAAGAAGTGGAGCAGCTTGCCAACGCCGTGAATGAGATGGCCGCTCAACTGAATGGATTGCTTGCACGCGAGAGTCAGGAGCGGAATCGATTGCAATCGATTCTGGAATCGATGTCTGATGGCGTCATTGTCGTGGACGAAGATCGAATTGTTCTGCTTGCGAATCCAGTAGCGCGCGAGATGCTGGAGGCGCCCGATGATTTCGTGGTGGGCCAACCTCTGTACGCGCTCAATCGCAACTATGAATTGAACCAGCTTGCGACCGAGTCCCTGGAGGCAGGTGAACGGCGGCAAAGCGAAATCGACTTCCTGGATTCCCGGCGCTTTATCTACGCGATCGCCATTCCATTGCCAGAGATCAGAGATATTCCGGGTCGCCGCAGCATGATGATCCTGCGAGACACCACCGACTCGCACAGGCTGGATATCACACGTCGTGAGTTCGTCTCCAACGCCTCACACGAGTTGAGGACGCCGCTCACGGCGATCAAGGCGTCGGTTGAAACGCTTCAGACAGGCGCAATCGACAATCCGGAAGTAGCGCAGGAGTTCCTGGCGCGGATGGCTGCGGATACGGAGCGGATGGACATCCTGATTTCGGAGATGCTTGAGTTATCACGCATCGAAAGCGGCGTGGAGCCGCTGAATATCGAGGTTCAGAGCGTGCGGCGAATTGTTCAATTGGCGATCAATCAAATTACGCCACAGGCGGTCAACTCAGGAATCGATATTGATGACTCTGGAATCGGCGACGTATCTCACGGGGTTGACGAGCTCCGTATCACTGAAGCGATCACCAATCTACTTTCCAACGCGCTGAAAGCATCAACAGAAGGGTCGAAGATCACGGTTACCGCATGGAAAGAGTCGGACGGTTCGCTCATATTGAGCGTACGAGATGAAGGGGAGGGGATTGAGGCCTCAGACCTGCCGCATGTGTTCGAGCGGTTCTATAAGGCTGATCAATCCAGGTCGTCCGGTGGAAGCGGACTGGGGTTGGCTATCGTCCGCCACATCGCGGAGGCGCAAGGAGGATCGGCCACGGTTATCAGCGTTCCGGGCGAGGGGGCGGAGTTCCGTATTTCGCTCCCATCGGAGTCGCCTGCATGACATTTCATTTAATCCCGAATTAACACGGATGAGTCCCGGAATCAGAAACTTTCTGGTCTGCTATTAAGTAGTGATCTCAACGGCAACAAATTACCTGGACGCGGCGACCGACAGTTGGTCGAGCCGCGAATGTGTTGATTGACCAGTGAGCAGAAGTATTTGAAGGCTACCCGTCGCAGGCGCGTGATGATCCTCCGGTCGCCTCTATTCGCTCTACTACTGGCCATTGTCGTCGCATGCGGAGCTGGCGATGCCAACACCATCGAAGTGGACGGTTCATCGACCGTATTCCCGATCACGCAGGCGGTGGCAGAAGAGTTCCGCAAGGAGCATCCAGAGATACAGATTCCAATCGGCATCTCCGGCACGGGCGGCGGCTTCAGGCGGTTCACAACCGGGGAGACCGCCATCTCAAATGCATCTCGGGAAATCAAAGACGCTGAGCGAGAGCAGGCAGTTGTGAACGGCATTGAGTTCATTAAGTTGCTAGTGGCGTTCGATGGTCTCTCGATTCTGGTTAGCACGGATAATAATTTCGTCGAATGCCTCACCACTGATGAGCTCAACAAGATCTGGGATCGCGGCAGCACGGTCGATAACTGGAGCGAGGTGCGGGATGGCTTCCCAGATCAGAAGTTACGGCTATACGGCCCTGACACATCTTCAGGCACCTTCGATTACTTCACGAAAGCCATAAACGGACAGGCGCAGGTCAGCCGCGCCGACTACACCGCCAGTGCCGACGACAATGTACTGGTGCAGGGGATTGCTGGCGACAAGAACTCCCTTGGCTATTTCGGGTACGCGTACTACGTGGAGAACAAGGACAAGCTCAAGATCGTGGGGGTTGATAGTGGTGATGGATGCACGCGGCCGACGACCCAGACGATCAACGATGGCAGCTATGCACCCCTTGCAAGGCCCCTGTTTCTCTACATCAATATTGAGGCCCTTCAGCGGCCGGATGTCATATTGTTCTTGAACTTTTACCTGGACAACGCCACAGAGCTTGCGCAGGAAGTTGGATACGTTGGGCTATCAGAGGCTGAGTATGATGCTGGGAGAGCTCTCATTGCTTCGTACCAGTAGTCGAGCTTCTCAACGGTGGGTCACGGTTGGAGCCAGAGTTGGGGAAGAAGTCAGCCATCTTTAACCGAGAGTTAACGCCCGATGGCATACCCCTTGTTGTGCTCCTGGCCGGGCACACAGATGGTTAGAGATGAAATGAATATCCTGTGTCCGAGCAATCCGAGATGCCGCCTGCCAGACCATGCCGCGATAGTGTTCTGGAGATGGAGTTAGTTGGTAACAAGACGCCCGGCAAGACGAGTTCGCCGACATCAGATCGAGGAGTTCGTGGTGGTATGGGCGCTCAAACTGGCAGCGCTCATTTCAGTTGTCACGACGATCTCAATCGTGGTGATCCTGATCAGGGAGAGCATTCCGTTCTTCCGTGAAATTCCGATCTGGGATTTCCTGACAGGCACAACCTGGACGCCGAATTTCAACCCTGCAAGCTTCGGCGTGCTGCCGCTAATTGGCGGGACGCTGCTGGTTGCGGTGATAGCCGGCGTGACAGCGGTGGTGTTTGGCCTGGCGAGCGCGATATTTCTGTCTGAGTACGCGCCGGATAAACTGCGCCGCATAATCAAGCCGATACTGGAAATTCTGGCGGGGATCCCTACGGTCGTTTACGGCTTTTTTGCTCTGACGTTTCTCTCACCGCAGCTGCAGAAGATATTCCCGGAGATGATCGTCTTCAACGCTTTGAGCGCAGGACTGGTGATGGGTCTCATGATCATGCCAATGATCTCTACGCTGAGCGAGGATGCCATGCTGGCCGTGCCGCGCTCGCTGCGAGACGGTGCATATGCGCTGGGCGCCACCAAGTTTGAGGTTGCCATAAAAGTGGTCGTACCGGCTGCACTCGGCGGTATCGTTGCATCGTTCATACTGGCGTTGTCCCGAGCAATTGGCGAAACCATGATCGTGACACTCGCGGCGGGCGCCAGTCCCAACATGACTTTCAATCCGCTTGAAAGTATTCAGGCGATGACGGCTTACATAGTTCAGACCACGCTTGGTGAAGCCGCCCATGGATCGATTCAATTCCAGACGATATTTGCAGTAGGCATGGTGCTGTTCGTGATGACGCTCGCCATGAACATTGTGGGTCGGATCGTGGTCGCGCGGTGGAGCGAGAAGTACGAGTAATGTCTACCGTCACTGACCCCATCGAAAACTCATCGGACGTGCGCAGGTCGCGGAATGACCGAAATATGGGATTCCGGAGGGTACGCGACGCATTTTTCTACCTCCTCTTCCTATCTTCAATACTGGTTGGAATTGGAGCGCTGATCGTTCTTCTCACCGACGTATTCATTAGTGGGTTCAGGTTTCTGGACCTTGATTTTCTCAGGAACTTCCCATCGCGCCATGCCGATCAATCAGGAATCAGAGCGGGACTGGTTGGAAGCCTGTGGGTAATTAGCATGACTGCGGCGTTCACGATTCCCATTGGCGTGGGAGCGGCGATCTATCTGGAAGAGTTTGCGTCGGACAACTGGTTCAAGCGGATTATCCAACTCAACATAGCCAATCTGGCTGGTGTCCCATCGATCATTTACGGGCTGCTGGGATTTGCTGTCTTCGTCACCGCATTCGGACTTGGGAGAGTGGTCCTGGCCGGTGCGCTGACGCTGACTCTCCTGGTACTTCCTATCGTGATCATCGCCTCTCAGGAGGCCATCAAGGCTGTTCCAGATTCTTTCAGGGCAGGGGGGTTCGCGCTCGGCGCAACCCGCTGGCAGGTGGTGAAGACCATCGTATTGCCGCAGGCCATTCCCGGTATTATGAGCGGGATAATCCTCGCCATGTCGCGTGCCATTGGAGAGTCAGCGCCCATGATCGCAATTTCAGCGCTGGTGTTCCTGACGTTCTCACCAGCAGGGCCGTTTGACCGCTTCACGGTAATGCCAATTCAGATCTTCAACTGGGCGGCAGAGCCGGATCACGATATCCGGGATGTCGCGGCCGCTGGCATTATCGTGTTGCTGGTTGTGCTGCTGATCATGAATGCAGGCGCAATCTACATTCGCAACAAGTTCCAGAAGCGGCGTGAATGATGCGGTGAACGGAGGTCGGAAAGGTGCCCTTCGAGTTTCTTCAGGAAACCTTTCCTCACGTTCATAGTTGATGTGGCGATCGCGTGCGCGCGGCTGCGATAGCTGCGCCCCGGTGTCTACATCCGAAGCGATCGGCGCGACCAACACCATAATGACCTCCATCGGATGTGGGGGGTTTTCGCGAATGGATTATGTGTCAGCGATGTCCGGGGTGCGGCTACCGCAGACACCCCAACGCGAGTTAGCGAGATTAGTGGCGTGAACCACGTCCAGAACAAGTTCCAGAATCGGCGCGATTGATGCGGTTTTTGGGCGGTGGTTGCTTGCGGACGGCCCCAGGCTGATTTCATGCAATTTACCAAGTCGCATCTGCGCCGCAGCCGGTGGAGCTATGCTTTTTTTCCGGGGCCGTCCCGGTGCCCGCGCAACGCCCGCCGGCTGAGTTGGCAATCAACTAGGCCAATCCGGTCGTGATGAGTGATGGATCAGTCACCCGGTTGCTCCGGGAAGCATGAAGCCACCCCATCCGATCAGCGCTACACCGGTGAAGCGGGCAATCCAATTGCCGGCCGGAGCGACTTTCTCAACCAGGACGAAGGCGGCGAGCGTCCCGATCCAAAGCAGGTTCATCACGCCGAGGACGAATAGCAGGGCCATCAATATCCAGCACATCCCAGGCAGAACATCCCGAGCCTCAGGCCCATCGTCAAGACGCCGTTTGGGCCTTCCCGCCACTCGGACATCAGGAATCCCATGGGGCTGCGGCATTGGGACAGGCATGTGTACTTGATCGGACTCCATTGATAGCCACCAGCCGCCAGTAGCGGCAACCCGCCTAGAACATTGCTCGTGCTTCCCATCATCGGCGAGAGCAACGCCGCCGAATGAAGGCCCCACTGAGCGCCAGTCGCCAGAGCGGCGAATCCGCTCCATACCACCACGTAGCCGAGCAGAAACGCACCCGTTGGGATGGGATGGCGCCCCTGCGCGCTGCGCGTTCCGTTGGTGGTGACGAACGTCAGAATCATCGGCGCCGCTGTTGGCACCATCATGGCGATCATCATCACAACCCACATGAGGAACAGCGTGGCCAGGTCGACGGTATTCCACGACTGCGTGAGCGCCATAGCCATCGCAGTGTCCATGTCACCCATGCCCTGCGCCAAATAGACCATGTATGCCTAGGACAAAGCCACTATCGCGGCCAGACCTGCCGATACCAGGACGCGATCCCGCCTTAATGCAGTGTCGAAGAACGCGACGTGCCGCATGGCGGAAACTCCTTCGGGTGTGTGCTAGGCCGTGGGCCACCGGAACGGGCCGCAGAACCCGTTCTTCCCAGTGTTCTCGAAGCGGAGCCCGTGGTCGGTGAAGGCGCCCCTGGTGCCTCGTGCCAGCGACATCCATGGCACCCAACCACGGGTGTTCTCCAACCGGATGGGATCCTCGAACCCTGGTTTCACCAGAACATCCACGGCGAAGTCCAAGACAGCCGGGATGGATACAGAGCGGTTCACGCCCTCGCGCTTATAGTCGATTGGGACGAACCGCACCCCGAGAAAGTTGCCGGTCAGCGCCATGTAGTTTTCCATCGGACCGCCGTGCTTGCCCGACAAGATCTCGATAAGGGCCTCTCGCTGGCGTTGGTCTGCCTGCTCGTCAACGTATACGGCAGCCGTCCAGTTGCCGTCGGACCTCCTGCCCGGGGCGTGGTGTAGGAACGCGAAGTTGAGTCCGTCCAGCAGGACTCCTTCGAACTCCCCATCCTCGACATGCCAGGTGAACGCGCCATCACAGAAGCCTTCGGTGGGCATCGCGTCGCTTCCAACCATCACGCAGGGGCAGGCAACCTCACAGTTGCACAACTCCAGGAAATCGCCGCTCAAGTGCCAGCTCGTGGTGGTCATCTCTGTCCTCCTGGCCCGGTGTAGGCCTCCATCTGGACCGGGCACCGTGCCCGACTCAGGCGAACATTCTTCCCCTACTGTCGGCGCAAAACATGCTCCATCTGAACCATTCGAACTGAGCATACGAGGACGGTGAGTGAGGGTGTTAGACGAGGGTGACCAGGCCGGCCTGTGAGGCCAGCGCGGCCGCTTGCGTGCGGTTGGGCAGGTCCAATTTCGACAGGATCGCTGCAACGTGGCGCGCTACGGTTGCCCGGCTGATCTCAAGCTCGTCGGCGATAAGCGGGTTCGTTGCGCCGAGGGCGAGCAGCCTCAAAACTTGCAGCTCGCGTGGACTGAGACGGGCCAGAGCAGCCTGGTCGGCCGACCCGCCGTTACGCTTCCCCCGGAGCCGGCGACGCAGATCCCGCGCCTGGTCGAGGTAGAAGTGCTGGCCTGCGGGGAGAATGCACTCATCTTCGTTCATGTCCACCCCGCCTTCGCGGCGGTGCTCAACGTATACCTTCGCCTCGCCCGCCTTCCGTCGCACAGTGACCTCGATCAGGTCGTGGGGCTTGTGGTCGCGCACCCCCGTTGCAGCACTTGCATGGAATCGACCCGCTCGCCGTCTATGGCGACGATGATGTCCCCAGGGATGAACGCAGCGGCCGCTGCGGCGCTGCCAGGGCGGGGCGGCTTCACTTCGAGGCCTTCCTCGGCGACGGGCGGTATCGCGGCCATCCACGACTCGCTCAGGATCGACCGGCTGCTCACGGCGCACAGGCACAGCCCGATGCTGCAGGACGGGCACGTGCACGCGCAATAGAACCCGTCCCGGTCCAACTCCCACAGCACGACGTCGTGCATGAACGCGGTAATCCTGCCGGATAGGGCCGTGTAGTCCTGAGTGTGCTGGCGCCCGATGTGGGAGGTCGTGCCCTCGTTGGCCATGGCCCAGCTATCGAGTGCGCGGTGGGAGGTGGGCTCAAGCAACGAGTAGCGGAGGAGGGCGTCCTGGATGACGGTGTAGGCAACCCGGAGTGCCCCGGAGACGGGATGCAGCTGAGTGAACGGCGTCCGGTCCAAGACATGCGGCGGGGGCGTACTGGGGTCGTCGGTCGGTGCCGTTTGCCGCCGCTCGCGGAGAGTGTTGAGGTGATTGCGCGCCATGCCCTCTAATTCAGTCAGAAGCTGGCTCGCACCGGGGTGCTCCGCTGCGTCCTGCCGGAGCCCTTCGGCGGTCAGTTCAACCCGCTTCTCCTGTGCCATGAGGTCAGTCAACGCGAGGAATATACGCTCGATGGGTGGTTTCAACATCACAGAGCCTCCCGGGTGACCTGGCCCCCGCAAATGAGCTCCGTCCAATAGCATAGGTGCACGGGCAGGGTCACTGTCCGAAGTATATCCCCTAATAGTTGCAGCTAGCCTGCCCCAACAATAGCGCTAGTGATTATCTCGGTTCCGCCAATCACCCGGGCCTCCCTGGGAGCTCAACTCAGTGAAACCGTGATCGAGCAGGTTCATGATTTTATCTTGCAAGGCCCATCAGTTGCAGAGCAATTTCAAAGGCTCATCAGGAACCAGGCAGTATCATGGTTAGCGTTTCCAAATAGGAAATTTCGCTCCCTCCCCCCCGTCTCCACCAAAAACCTACCTTGAACGTCG
>DBZV01000207.1:0-263 GCA_002311865.1 Dehalococcoidia bacterium UBA1151 | reverse complement strand
GCTCCCTCCCCCCGTCTCCACCGAAAACCTACCTTGAATCTCCTCCCAATCTATGCTCAGGAGTTCGCAGAGTTGCTCGGCTTTTCGACAAGTTCTCGGTATCGTCGAGTGATTCTCCCAGTTAACGATCGTCATCGGATCAACGCTAACCAATTCCGCGAGCGCGACCTAACTCAACCCAGTCTTCAATCTCGCCTTCTAAATCCGATGTCCAAATGTCTCAGCGAGGTCCCTCGTCCTGCTGGTTGTGCTGCTGACCATGA
>DBZV01000044.1:2847-3050 GCA_002311865.1 Dehalococcoidia bacterium UBA1151 | reverse complement strand
CGATACCGCCACTGCGCCCAGAACGCGTCAGGATCAACGTCTGAGCCCTTTGCGGCCAAAAACGTCGCTATATAAGGCGTGAGGCTCCCTCCAAGGTCCAGGACGGTTCCAAACAGATCGAAGGTAAGAGCCTTCACGTTTTCATGCGCAGGCATCAGGTCTCCTTATAAATGAGGGGAGTGGCTGGTAGGGGCAGGTTTCAA
>DBZV01000044.1:0-2795 GCA_002311865.1 Dehalococcoidia bacterium UBA1151 | reverse complement strand
AAAGGGGGGGGGGGGCGGGTGGGGGCGGGTTTCAACCCTGCCCCTACGCCAGTTCGTCGGATCGGAGGTGGGCGGACGTTCCGCTAGTCCAGGGTCTTCTTGATCACCTCAACGATACTGTCTCTGGTTGGGTAGACAAGCGGCTCAAGAGCAGGGGAGAACGGGATGTGCACCTGCTTGGAAGCCACCTTCTGCATCGGCGCCTGCAAATCCCAGAACGCCTCCTCGCCAACTATCGACATGATCTCGCTCGCCGCACTGCAAACCTTCGCGGCAGGGTCAGCAACCACCAGCCGCCCTGTCTTTCCAACCGAGTTCAGGATTGTCTCCTTGTCCAGCGGTACCAGCGTTCGTGGATCGATGACCTCCACTGAGACGCCCTCTTTGGCCAGCACTTCAGCAGCCGCGACTGCATGGGGAACGGAGCCTGCAATCGCGACAAGGGTCACATCTGTTCCGGGCCGTAGAACGTTCGCAACGCCAAAAGGCACCGTGAAGTCGGGATCGTCTGGAACTTCGCCCCTCGTGCCCAGCAGGGTGCCATCCTCAAACATGATCACCGGATCGTCATCTCGGATCGCCGTTTTCATCAGACCTTTCGCGTCGGCCGGCGTCCCGGGCACAACAATCTTCAGTCCACCAATGTTCATAAATACCGGGTAGGAGCGATCTGAGTGGTGCGCGGCCGAGCCACCGCCGTAGTACATCACCGCCCGATACACTACCGGCAACGTTGCCTGGCCGCCAAACATGTAACGCATCTTCGCTGCCTGAGATACCAGCTGGTCCATCCCAACCCACATAAAGCTTGTCAGCGTCTCTACAATCGGCCGCATTCCAACCGCGGCGGCGCCAACCGCCGCACCAAAGAAGCCGGCCTCGGACAGAGGCGTGTTGAGTACCCTGTTATCGCCAAACTCATCGTGCAGTCCGGCCGCCGCGCCATAAACACTGGCCCGGACGTCTTCTCCCATGAAGAACACCCTCGGGTCCGCGCGCATCTCTTCCGAGATGCCCATGCTCAAGGCCTGCATGAACAATTTTTCTGCCATTAGTCGCTTTCCAATTTTTTATCTGATGATGTTGATGATTTTAGATCTGCCAGCAGCTTGACCAGCTGGGATGGTCCACTAGACCACTGGCATTTCGCTGGAGAACATGTCCTTATACAGTTCAGACTCGTCCGGGAACGGGCTGTTGCGCGCGAACTCCACGGCCTCTTCTACCGCCGCGTTGGCCTTATCGCTAATCGCATCGCATTCGGCCCTGGTTGCCGTACCACTTTCAACAATGTTCGTGATCAGCAGATCGAGGGGGTCACGAAGGCGCCACTCATCGATCTCTGACTCTTCGCGGTATTCAGACTTTCGAATCTTCTCAAGTCCCAGGGAGTGCTCTTCGAATCGGTAGGTGAGCGCCTCAATCAGTGTGGGGCCCTGCCCACTGCGTGCTCGTTCCACCGCCTGGACGGTTGCCTCGTACATCGCGATCGCATCCTGACCATCAACCAGCACACCCGGCATGTTGTAAGCCTGGGCTCTATCGGAGATATGGTCCGCTGAGACCGTATCTCTGTATGAGGTAGTTACAGCGTACTGATTGTTCTCGCAGATAAAGATCACTGGCAGCTTCCAGACCGAAGCCAGATTCATCGACTCATGGCAAGCGCCCTGGTTGGACGCACCATCGCCAAAGAACACTGCGGATATAAAATCCTTGCCCTGTAGTTTCGCGGCGAGGGCCGCTCCAGTTGCAACCGGCACCGAGGAGGCCACGATACCCGACTCCCCAAGAATGCCCACAGAGAAGTCTGCAAGGTGCATAGAGCCGCCTTTGCCCTTGCAGTAGCCGTCAATCCGCCCGTAGATCTCCGCCATGGCCTTGCTGAGATTGGCGCCTTTGGCAATGGGGTGGCCGTGCGAGCGGTGGTTTCCCGCAATATAGTCGGTATCACGCATCGCAGCGCATGCACCAACTGCAACAGCCTCTTCCCCTATATAAGGATGTGCTGCGCCTACGAACTCTCCAGCGCCATACACCTCAATCACCTTCAGTTCGAAATGACGTATCCGCCACATGCGTTCAAGCATGAGCATCAACACGTCTTTGGAGATATTCGTTGCCATACGAAAATATACCATTTCACCTATGTGTCGAATCCACGTCCCGATTTTGGTCAAGGGGCTTGGAAATTGGTGTCTGGATTATAGGGCAGTAGCGGCGGTTTGTGAGAATCGATCGGGGCGCCACGCAAGAATCACGAATCGCCACGTGCAGATTACAGCTCGAGGAGCCACTACGAGCGCCCTGGTTGCGTCGCCGGTTCGGAACAAATGACGGAGGTCAACCGCTGATTGTATGGTCTTGCCCAGCCCCATTTCATTCGCGAGTAGGGCACCAGGTTGATGGTCCCAGAGCCATTCGATGCCATCTTTTTGAAATGCGTAAAGAGGTGAAGGAAGGTCGAATACATCCCCGAACGAGAGCCTTGCCGGCGGAAGCAAGACGGGGAGTAGCTTGGAGAGGAGGTTGAGAGATTTCGAAGGTGCCGCTCGCAGCTTGGATCTCTCCCTCTCCTTCCGCATTTTTGGGTCTTCTAGCGGTATCCCGACCTTTTCGTTTTTTCTGAACCTTGTTCCGTCTACCCGAAACGCTTGAAATCGACCGAGCGGGATTTCTTCTATTTCGATGAATTGATCTAAGGACACCTCAATTGAATCGATGTCGGGGGTTCTGTCAGACCTCAGCGTCGGGGCAGAATAGCATCCTTCCTCATTTGCTGAGGAGATCTGATC
>DBZV01000150.1:2437-22927 GCA_002311865.1 Dehalococcoidia bacterium UBA1151 | reverse complement strand
CAGGGTTGCGGGATGGGCCCGTATATCGCCCAGCAGGCCGAGTGGCGAATTGCCGAGATGGAAGACGTAGAAGACGTCAATGTGAATCTGGTCTGGGATCCACCATGGTCTCCGGAAAGTATCACTGAGGACGGCAAGCGCCTTCTCGGAATCGACTAATCGCCCACTTTTCATAAACGACTGGTTCAATCGAAATGCGAACGCACCGTCTGCCCATCATGGCGCGGTGCGTTCTCTTGTTACCCACAACCCTCCCCGGAGCCACTAAATGACAGGTCCGCCCGACCGCGAACTTACCCCTGACCAGGAACAACGTGTCGCGGGCATCAGGGAACAGTTCAATCAGCGCAGAGCCATCGGCGCTCGCTTGGACAAGATCAAGCACAAGGTCGGTGTTTACAGTGCCAAGGGCGGGGTTGGGAAAACCACTGTTGCAGTGAATCTGGCCGTGATGCTCGCGCAGGAAGGCGCAAGAGTCGGAATATTTGATGTGGACATCGATACCCCAAACGTCACACGCGTGCTGCGCATCTCAGAGCCACCCACGCAGAATGAAGATGAGTCGTTCACGCCGTCATCTCGCTTTGGCGTCAAAGTGATGTCCATGGCCTTCTTCCAGCAGAATGAGGAAGAGGCAACCATCTGGCGCGGCCCCATGATCCATAACGCCATCAACCAGTTTCTGACGATGACAGAGTGGGGCGACCTCGACTACCTGATCGTCGATCTTCCGCCTGGCACGTCTGACGCCCCGCTAACCGTGATGCAGACGCTCAACCTGGATGGGTTCCTCACCGTCACCACGCCGCAAGAGCTTGCCGCGCTAGACGCAAAACGCTCCATCAACATGATCAAGCGCCTCAACCTGAAGGTGTACGGCATCGTGGAGAACATGTCTGGAGACATCTTCGGCCGCGGCGCCGGGCGCGAACTGGCTGAGGAGATGGATCTGCCATTCTTTGGCTCATTTGAACTTCGGGCCGACTACCGCGACGACAAGCGGCCCGCAATACTCGTCTCAAACGATATCGCAGACGAGTACCACGCGGTGGCCGAGGCGCTTCGTCAGCGGATTGCTGAGGACGAGTAGCCTTGACTTACTGGCGGTGGTTTTCGCTCAGTGCGATGCGGATTCTCAAGATGCCAATATCACTGTTGAACGTGACAAGGATCTGATCCGCGGCGGTGGTGGTGAACCTGCTGCCAGCTGGCTCGATAATAACTGGCGGGCTGATATCGCAGGTGTAGCCGTTTTGCGCGAGAAGCGTAGCCGCGTTGCCGGTGATCATATTGGCAAGCTCACCCAGAGCTGAAAGGCCCATCGGGGTGATCTCAACTGTCGGCTCCTCTTCAAGCATCTTCGCAACCGCCGCGCTCGCGCAGTCATCGGCAAATCCGTAAAGCACGTTGCCTTCAAGCTTCCCGCTTACTCCAATAACGGCGGTGAGATCCTCAGTGGTGAACTGGCGAGACACAAGCTCAGCGCCAATTAGTTCCAGATCGCAGCCAAGCTCAGCGTTCCAGACCAGTTTTGCCGGTGATAGGAATGGGTTTACCCACTCTGCACGTACTTTCTGTTGCGTTGTCATCGAATTCGATTATCCCCATGTATGCCTTGAGCGTCTTCGATCTGCGGTGATCACAGAATCAAGGTGACCGTTCTGGTCAGGCCTCCAGCTAATTGTTGGGGTGCCCACGAATAAATCACACTGTGAGGGCTTTGCTAGTCGGCGCGGAACGCCCGTACAGCGGATGGGTCACAACTGTGCGATGGAGAGGGGTGTTACCGCCTCATCGTGCTCAACTCACGATGCAGAACGGCCTGACTCTACGTAGCTGCAGCGGCAAACGCCTTGACCAGATCGTCCAGGGATTTGGCCGATTCCGTGTCACTTGCATCAACCAGACGGAATATCTCAGCAGCGCCTTGATGGAACCCGCCACTGATCCCAACTGACTCAAACGTCGACGCGATCTCCTCCATCTCGCCGATCCACCGTCCCGCCACAGAAGGCAATCGCGTCACTGCGCTACTCGCCCGCTCCAGGTTGGCGGCCTGACTGGATTCAAGTTCAGATATCAGCTCATCGTAGACGCCGAGGCGTCGCGCACTTACAAGCATCGCCGCCTGCAGCGCCGCAATGCCCTTGGTCTGGGACGCGTAGACCATCTTCACCGCAGACGCCCTCCCGATTTCGGGCCCAACCGGCACGACCTGAATGCCTCTGCCATCCAACTCCATCATCGCGTCAAGATCAGGCCCACTGACGTAGAAGCGCGGTGCATAATCATCACGCGGCGGTCCGCCAATCACACCGCCATCGACGAAGTGCGTGCCTGAATCGGTGACCACTTTCCCCATCGCGATCGCGGAGGCCGGTGCGATAGCGTTGCAATCGGCGAACGTAATGGGCGTATCTGACGCGCCTGCGGCCGCTGCGATCGACGCGGCAACCTCAGGCGCGTTCGCGGGAACCAGCACAGAGATAATCAGATCAGACTCCCGCACAAGATCAGCAATTCCGCCGACATCTTTGATGCCACGATCGCTGGCCGAATCGACCGTTGCAGCGGAACGACCCGCAAGAGTGGTGATCACATTGAACCCGCTCTTCTTGAGCGCAGTTGCCACTGCCCCACCCATATCGCCAAGCCCGAGCGCACCAATTGTCTCAACCGTCATGCTGTGATTCCTCCACGAACAATTAGTTCCGCGTGTAATTTCTGAAAATGAAACTCTACAATGTTGCAGCGATCGAGAATTACCACAGGTTTTCGGCACTGGTGATTCGAACTACCGGGAGGGTCTGATCAGTGCTAACTCGTGATGAAATCAATAGCACTATCCTCCAGACACTATCGGCAGAAACTGGTGCTGCGGTCCATGAGCTGAGGGTCGGCGGCCCACGACTCACTGGCTCCCCGCTCAGCCCACTCTCGATCGTGCAGGTTCGCGAAATGCCGACCGATCGAATCGATAATCCACATCATCGGCGATTTGGTGGGATGAATCCCGCGTTCAAAGCGGTAACCACGGGTGGTGGGTCAATCGTATCGGCAACCAGCGGCTGGGTATCCAGGGTGGAAGAAATCTACAGCGGCGCGACGGGAGACCTCATGTTCGATCCTGACTACCTTGGGCGCGTCTCCACTATGGCCCAGGCGGATGGAGTCGCGATAATTGGTCCGTACCCCAGGTTTGTGGCATACCCGAAAACTCTGGCAGCACTGGAGCACCGCTCGTTTCCGGATGTTGAACTGATAGTTGGTGATCCCGGTGATCGGTTCGATCCGTCCGACTGGCCGAATGGCCTCACCACCACACCAAGCCCTGATCGCCAGACCAAAGCCGTGTCGTTCGTTCGGAACGGCTCAGAAGTGATCGGCCTTGCATCGATCTTTGCAGACTCCGCAATGATGTGGCAGATCGGCCTGGATGTGAAGTTGGAGCACAGAGGCAAGAGCATCGGCACCGCGATGACCGCCCAGCTGGCGCGATTCGCGCTGGAGAACAGCGCAGTTGCGTACTACGGTGCCGCGCCGTCAAACCTACCGTCCATCAGGACAGCGATATCTGCTGGCATGAAGCTGGCCTAGCAGGAAGTGTTTTCTGTGGCGATTGAGCGGGTTTAGGCACAGTGATCTCGCCCGATATCCAACCTGTCGCACCTCCAACGTTGAAGATGAGGTCCTCATCCGCCTCAGGCGGACGGAGCCGGACCTCAGGACGACGAATGTGAGTAGATGAACTCTATCGAAACATCTGTAACTCAAGCACGCCGCATCCGTCGTCCTGAGGAGAGAGGCCCCGCGATCGACGTGAGGACCTCATCTCCCGTCAGCATGCAGCAGAACGTCGAACCAGCCTACCCCTCGCCAATAACAATCCCGCCGAACCCTTCCGCGGTACCCGATTTGCGGGCGTCTAATGCTCGTTTCACCGCCAGCCTGAACATTTCTATGGGCTGAGCGCCTGTGAAGAAGAAGCCGTCATCGACGACGAATCCCGGGACCCCCCATATGCCAACTTTCATCGCCTCATCGTGCTGATTCTGGATCTCCAGATCAAACTCACCTGCCTCCAACCGAGGTTTGAGGTCCGACCAGTCCAGTCCAACTTCTAGTGAAAGACTTTCCAGCACGTCGTAGTCGCCAAGATCGGCCCCGCGCTCCCAGAACTCCCGGTATGCAGCGCGATAGAACGCTTCGTCAGCATTGAACTGCTTCGCGTACTCGGTCGCCGCCTGTGCGATGCGTGTAAACGGCGTCTTTTTCGCCCTTCGCATGATCAGTCCAAGGTCTCCGGCAAGCGATTTGAGCGGCTCCGACAGGTTCGTATCGTCCGCCGATTCACCGTCTCGAAGGGTCCGCTGTCTCCCTTCGGGAGGAATTTCAGGGTGCAAGAAGTAGGCTTTGCGCTCCACTTCAATATCAGCCTCTCTGGCCAGTTGGTCGAGCCGTCCCAGCCCGATGTAGCACCACGGTCAGATGTAGTCATACCAAACGGTGAATTTGACTGGCGCTGCGACGATATCGCTCATTGCGAGCCTTTCATTGACGGGCTTGGGGATGTAGGAACCTGTGGCCAGACGGTCTTCAACTTTACCGCGCCGATAAAGTTCGCACCATCAATCTTCGAGCGTCTGAAATTTGTCCGATACAAGTTTGCACCCCTGAAATCGGCGTTCGTAAAGTCAGAGTCGGTGGCGTTGGTGCGAAACAGGGCGGCCCGCTGGAGATTCGCCCCGGCGACATTCGCGCGTCGGAGTTTGGAGTTCGAGAGATCGGCCTCTCTCAGGTCGGCGCCAGAAAAGTTCACTCCAACCAGGTTGGCTCCATTTAGATTCACGCCAACGAGAATGGCCCCGCTGAAATCGGCGTTCGATAGATCAATCGTCTCTGGAAAATGTTCGGAGCGCCATGCGGCAACGCTCTCCTTCCCCGCTTGCACTACCCGCACATGCTCGGCGTCACTCAATTGAATCTACCTCGAATGACTGGAAGAGCGGGTTGATTAGTTCGCGCGCAATTCTGCGGCTGCGCTTGAGCCGCCAGCCTCCCGTTCTTGGCTCCCACTCAGATCGAGCGAAGAACAGGACACCTGGCCGCACCAGAAGATTTATCCCAATCCACCCCTGAAGGTATGCCCACGGCTCGGTGTAGATCATCTCAACGTAAATCGGCGCAGTTCCAATACCGATACCTCTGCGATATTTACCTCGGACAGCGTCTTTGTGCACTTGCTTGAAGCCATACTCATCTGCCCACGAGGCGAGCGCATCCCAGGGTGGATCATCGGACCTAAATCTGCGCGTTGCCCTGGACATCTGCGTTACTCGCCTTTGTATCGGATGATTCTCATCCTAGATTCCTGGGACTCAACATATTGCTTTTTCGTCCTGGGCGGGGTGCTGTTTGCCAGAACTTCGCCGCCAGCAGCAGCGCTATCGATCAGCAGATCGATCACGGTGTGAGCCATCGCAATAGCGGCGTTCACCACTGCGTTTTTATAGTCAGAAATCACATAGTCGATGCCATGAGCTGTGCCAATCGCACCACTCACGTAAGCATGGATCACGGGCATGATCTGGGATAGGTCACCCATATCCGTTGAGCCGCCCCGGTTGGCGTCAGGTCCGCGTCGGATCACGTTTTCTTTCCCAGAAATACCTTCAGCATTGGCGGCAAAAATATCGCTCATCAGGGGGTCGTTGGTCAGCGCCATGTAGCCCGGAATGGACGTAATCTCTACTTCGCCGCCAACTGCCAGCGCACCCGCTTTGAAGCTGCGTTCGATCTTCTCCGCAATGGCATCCACAACCTCGCTATCCCGGCCCCGAACTCGGCCTTCGTAGATCACCTGGCCGGGAACTGAGTTAACAGAGATGCCGCCGTCCGTGATGATGCCATGGACCCGCACCGTATCTGCATTCTGGAACGTCTCGCGCTGAGCATTCACCGCAACCAGCGCCACGTTAGCCGCCTGGAGCGCATTGATGCCATCCCACGGTGCGCCGCCTGCATGTGCGGCCTTGCCGATAAAGCGAACATGCTGAACAACGTGGGCGTTTGACGAGCCACCAACGGAAAAGTTTCCCGCATCGGACTCAGAACTCGTATGCACCATCATCGCCATATCGACGTCATCGAATACGCCCAGGCGGATCATCTCTTGCTTGCCCGACATGAAGCCGATCTCGCCAGCGTTGTGCGCTTCCAGCCTGGCTGAGACGTCTATGAACTCCTCCGCCGGGGCTGCGATGAACGCGACGGCGCCGGAAAGAGAGGAGGCGATAGCGGGGTCAGTTAGCGCGGCGATAACGCCGAGAATCTGGCCCGACTGGGTGTGGTGTCCACACGCATGTGCGGCGCCGGTTTCAGGGTCTGCCAGCTCATGCCCCGGAACTCTGAGCGAATCCAACTCTGCAATGACCGCGACCGTAGGTCCATCGCCGCTGAATTCGTGCCTGGCTTTGAAGCCGGTGATAGCGAGTCCACGCTCAACGGTTAGCCCGGCCTTTTCGACCGCTTCCGCAAGCTTTCGTGACGTCCGAAACTCCTGAAATCCAACTTCCGGATTCCGACCAATATCCTGGGCGAACTCAATCAGCTCGTCCGCCCGCTTTTTGATTATTTTGGACGCAGCCTTTTTCAGCGCTGCTCTATCTGTGGTGGCTTTCGCCAAATCAGTCTGCCGCTTCCTACTCGGTATACACGCGCGTGGTGAAGAGTTCACGCATGGTCGACAGGTACGTCTCTTTGGTCATCTCAGGCACAAAGTTTTCAAGTACAGACGTCGCCCCCCGTGCGCCATCATGCAGCAGGTCTACCACCGTCATGGCCATCGCCTTTGCCGGGTTGATGACCGCCATTTCATAGTCGGTCACCATGTAATCCTCACTGTGGCCCCTGCCAGTCGCACCCGCCGCGTACGGCTGGATGGTTGGCATCAGATAGCTCACATCGCCCATATCGGTCGACCCGCCACTGTGGCCGCCCTCAGCGATCTCATCCTCGCCAACCAGCGATACCGCGTTTGCTCGCCATAGGTCAGCCAGATCCGCCGATTCCCGGAACGGAAGGTAACCCGGCGCAGTCGCGATTTCCACCTCTGCGCCAACTCCCAGAGCTCCGGCTCTCAACGCTCGATCAACCTTGGCGTTGGCGTCAAGAATCGCCTCAAAGCTTGCGCCCCGTACATACGTCTCCATCCGCACATCATCCGGCACGGCATTTACAACGCTGCCGCCCCTGGTGATGATTGGGTGAATGCGAATCTGATCTTCATCTTTGAATGTGTCGCGCTGAGCATGAATTGCGGCCAACGCCACCTCGGCAGCGTTGAGAGCGTTGGTACCAAGGTGAGGTGAACCGCCAGCATGGGACGCGTATCCGACGTACCGAATGGTCTTGCCGAGCATGCCGTTGTTGGTCTTGCCAATGGTGAAACTCGGCGGGTCGGTGGTTGCGTGGGTGAGCATGCAGATATCGGAGTCATCGAGTTCGCCAAGTGCGATCAACTCAGGTTTGCCGCCCAGGAACTCAATCTTGCCTGCCTCTCGCAGACCGGTGCGGTACTCCAGTTCCAGATACTCCTCGGCGGGAACGGCGATGAAGTTCACTCCACCGGCCAGTTCCGACATGACGCCGGAGCGGACGAGTCCGTACGCCACACCCAGCATGTTGCCGATCTGGCAATGGTGTCCGCAGGCATGTGCCGCGCCGGTATCGGGATCCGCAAGCGGATGCTGCGGGACAATGTTGGAGTCGAGCTCACCCATAATCAGGATGCTCGGGCCGGGCGAACTGCCCTCCAGCCTGCCTTTCACGCCGGTGATAGCCAGGCCGTTGCGCGTCTCAATGCCAAGGTCATTCAGAACGCCCTCGGCCAGTGCCGACGTCTTATGTTCTTTAAACCCCGACTCCGGGTGAGTCAGGATCGTCTTTGAGATGCCCATAATCTCATCGGCGTGTTTGTCAATTTCGTCGACCACCCGGCGTTTGAGTTGTTCGGCGTTGGAAGACGTGGTGGTGGCTCCTGCCTGCACGTTGCAATACCTGCCGGTTGCGATACCTACGGGTTGCAATAAAAGAACGATCGTTGCGATTTGGGAGTGTATCAGCGCCGAGGGCTGCGCTCGTTATAATCGCAAGTCATGAAAATCGTAATTGCTCCGCAGGGTTTCAAGGGCAGCCTGACGGGACTTGAAGTTGCCCGCTCAATCGAAAAAGGCGTACTCACAGTCCTGCCAGACGCCACCACCGACCTTGTGGCCGTTGCGGACGGCGGGGATGGAACGCTGCAGTCGCTGGTGGATAGCACCGACGGCAAGGTGATCTCCTCAACCGTGACGGACCCGCTGGGGCGGGAGATCGAGGCGGAGTGGGGTTCGCTTGGCGATGGCGAGACTGCTGTCATTGAGATGGCGCGATCGTCGGGACTTGCGCTGCTCGCGCTGGACGAACTGGATCCCCTGACCGCCACCACGTACGGCACGGGCCAATTGGTGAAAGTGGCACTGGATCGCGGACACACTCGTTTCATCATCGGCATCGGCGGCAGTGCGACTAACGACGGTGGCGCCGGCATGATGGAGGCGCTGGGCGCTCGCATTCTGGATGTCTCGGGCGATCCGCTCCCGCGCGGTGGTGCGGCGCTGGCAGATGTCGAAACGATCGATATGTCCGGCTTCGATCAGCGGTTTCGCGATGCACATATCGAAGTTGCATGTGACGTCAACAATCCTTTGTGCGGGCCGGACGGCGCATCTGCGGTGTTCGGGCCGCAAAAGGGCGCCACGCCAGAGATGGTTGAACAGCTCGACGCGGCACTCGCGCGGTACGCCGCGGTGATAGAGCGCGATCTGGCTACTGATATTCGCACCTACCCCGGCGCCGGAGCCGCTGGTGGGCTGGGTGCCGGACTCATGGCGTTTGCCCAGGCTGAGTTGAAGGCGGGCGTCGATATCGTGCTTGATGCCGTTGACTTGGACTCCCATCTCAAAGGCGCTGATCTGGTGATCACCGGGGAAGGCCAGATCGACCATTCCACCATCTTCAACAAATCACCCGTGGGCGTGGCAGGTCGAGCCGCGAAACAAGGCATACCGGTGATCGCTATCGCTGGCGGACTCGGCAACGGTTACCGCGAGGTTCACGATAAAGGCATCGCTGCAATGTTCACGCTGGTCCCAGGCCCGATGAGCCTGGATGACGCCATCGCAGACAGCGAATCGCTCCTCGCCGGCTCAGCGGAAGAGATCATGCGAGCGCTCATGGTTGGATCGAAACTGCGAACCTGACCGCGTCTCTTCCCAGGTCCTGGTCTGGCTAGCCCACGATCACCAGGTGAACTTCGCGCGGCCCGTGTACGCCGATGATGAGGTTGGCCTCGATATCCGCGGTGCGGCTGGGGCCGGTGATGAGATTGATCATGCCCTTATGCTCGCCACTCAGATGGTGATCGCGCGTGAGAGCGAAAAGCTCGTCGAGTGACGGGATGATCGCCTCCGGGGTCATCACACCGATGTGAACTTCAGGCGTCAGTGAAACCAATCGTGACGACCCGGCCCGCGGCTCCATGGCCACGGTCCCGGTCTCTGCAACTGCGAAGTCAACGCCTGTGATACCAACTTCGCTATCGAACGATTTCTCTCGAAGAGACAGCCTGCGTTCCAGGTCCTCATCAGCATCGTCGCTCGGCTCTCGGACCGCGATTTCAAGATCGACACCCTCAGCTTTGAGAGCGGACTCGAGCGGCACGGAGTTCAAGATATCGTGATCAGAGCGCATCACTGCCGTTGCACCGTGCTCGCGCACCACCGCCGTCACTTCTTCGGCCGCATCTTCAAAGTTAGCCACGCGATGGATGTTCCAGCCAGCCTCTGTGGCACGGTGAATGAACTCATCGATCAGTTCAGTTCGCCGTTCAGCGGCGTCTGCGCGGATATCGTCTGCGGCTTGCGATACCTCGTCCTTACTCAGGAAAAACGACGTGGCGTCATCACGGGCGATATCGCGCCGCTCCGACACGCCAAGCGAAGTACGAACCATGCGGAGGAAGTCTTGCTTGTCGGCCATTAGCGCTGCTTCTTCCTGAAGCGAGCTCTGAACGGTTTGCCCGCGATGCGAGGAAACTCCCTTGACTTCGTCCATCCGCTGAGGGGCGGCGGCAGCCACCGCACCCAGCCGCCTCGAGAGAGCGGCGCCATCATGAGGGATGAGAGTCTGCCCGCGAGCGCGAATCGCATCGGGCTCTGCACGCCAAATCGCCATGCCTTGATGGAGACTCGTTCTAGCAGCGGAGAAGATTTTTCTTTAGGGTCCGCTTTGCCTTCGGCGAGATCGCTTCGGAGTCGTAACAGCAGTGTGGGCAGCTCGATCTTGACCGGGCAGGCGTCTTTGCAAGCGCCGCAAAGCGTGGAAGCAAACGGTAGATCGCGCCCCACCTTCTTGCCGGTCATAACGGGTGTAACAATCGCTCCAATAGGGCCGGGATAGACCCAGCCGTAGGCATGTCCGCCGGCCTTCCGGTAGACGGGGCAGGCGTTCAGGCAGGCGCCACAGCGCAGGCAGAGCATCGCCTCCCGAAGCTGCGCGTCCTTCAGCAAATTCTCGCGGCCGTTATTGACGATGACGAGATGGAACTCATCTGGTCCATCCTCTTCTCCCGCCTTACGCGGACCATTCACCACCGTGACGTACGAGGAGATTCGCTGTCCCGTGGCTGAGCGAATCAGCACGCGCAGCATCGTGGATAGATCTTGCATCGACGGGATGAGTTTCTCCATGCCCACAATCGCCACGTGGACCCGGGGAGCAGACGTCACCATCCGGCCGTTGCCCTCGTTAGTCACGATGGCGATGCTGCCGGTTTCAGCGACCGCGAAGTTCACGCCGGAGACGCCCATCTCTGCCTTGCGGAACTCATCTCTGAGCAGAGCACGGGCGGTGTCCGTCAGATCCTGCGGATCCTCCTGACGCGGGCCACCTGCAACCTCCTGGATGAGGTCAGATATCTCCTCGCGCGTCTTGTGAATGGCGGGAGCGATGAGGTGGTACGGCGCCTCTTTGGCCAGCTGAATGATGTATTCACCAAGGTCGGTCTCAACAGGATTAATCCCGGCTTCCTCGAACGCTTCGTTCAGGCCAATCTCTTCAGAGACCATAGATTTGCTCTTGATTACGGTCTTGACGTTGTTCGCTTTCGCCACGCCCAGAACATAATCTCGTGCCTCGGCATCATCGTTCGCAAAGTAGACGTTGCCGCCGTTGGCGCGCACATTCTTATCGAGCAGATCAAGGTAGTAGTCGAGGTTATTTATCGTGTGCCACTTGATTGCCCGGGCTCGATCCCGCTGATCTTCCCAGTCGTCGGTATCCTCCGCGGCCGCGATTCGACCCTTGTGGAGGCCGTCGTAGACCAGCTTGAGCGACGCCTGTCGACGGGGGTTTTTCGTCGTCTCGGCCGAGCGGGCCTTGAATTCGTCAGTTCGAACCTTCAACTTGCGACTCCATCGGTGGACGTGGCCTCATCGAGCACTTGCGCCAGATGTTTCAGCTGCAGCGTATCACCGCGTTTCCTGACGCCGCCTTCAAGGTGCATCAGGCAGGTAGCGTCTCCAGCGACCAGCGTGTCAGCTCCCGTTGCGATCGCGTAATCCAGCTTGTCGTTGAGCATGGCGGTAGAGATTTCCGGGAATTTCACCGCAAACGTGCCACCGAAGCCACAGCAGACTTCAGACTGCTCCATCTCGCGCATCTCCAGCCCCTCGACTGAGGCGAGCAACGACTTTGGCTGAGCATCGATGCCCAGTTCCCTCAAAAGATGACAGCACTGGTGATAGGTAGCCGAGCCGCTCATCTTTGCGGCAAGATCGTCGCGATGAAGCACGTCGACGAGGAACTCGGAGAATTCGTACAACCGTCCGGCGACCTGGCGCACCTTGGCCAGCGTTTCCGGCTCATCGTGAAATAGCTCCAGGTAGAAGTTACGGACCATCGCGCCACACGAGCCAGAGGGCACGACGATGGGATCTTCTCCAGCAAACACATCAAGGAAGCGGCGAGCGACCGCTTTCGCATCTTCGGTAAACCCGGCGTTGAAAGCGGGCTGGCCACAGCAGGTCTGGCCCGCCGGGAAATCGACTTCGCACCCCTGGCGCTCAAGAACGTTCACAACACTCTCACCAATCTGAGGGTAGAGCTGATCTACAGTGCAAGTGACGAATAGCAGGACGCGCCGCGGAATCTGTTCAGATTGAGTCATGGTGAAAAACGATATCAGAGAGTGGCGGTGCTCTGATTCAACCTGATATCAATACAGAAGCGTTCTTGCGGCTGTTTAACTCCGCACTGCCCTGTGTTAGCGTTTTGGAAAATGTGGATACATATGAATCACCGCGGAGATAGTCGTGGCTGACGCCAAATACGATGTATTGATCATTGGAGCCGGAATAATTGGGCTTTCAACGGCCATGCACTTGCTGCAGGGGCACCCCAATCTCAAAGTCGGAATAGTCGATAAGAACGATGAGATTGCATCCCAGCAGACCGGTCACAATAGCGGAGTAATTCACTCTGGGATCTACTACAAACCGGGATCGTTCAAGGCCCAGTTTTGCGTAGAAGGCAGAGCCTCCATGGTCCAATTCTGTGAAGACAACGGGATTGACTTTAATCCCATTGGCAAAGTCATCATCGCCAACTCAGATGAGGAGCTCGCCCGCCTTGAACTACTGCATGAGCGCGGCACCGCCAACGGTGTTCCGGATCTCCAACTGGTTGATTCCGACAAGCTGAAAGAGATTGAGCCACACGTGGTTGCGAAGCGGGCGCTGTGGGCGCCTCATACGGCTATCGTGAACTACAAAGAAGTGACTCAGGTGTATCTCAACCGCGTGGAAGACACCGGCGGCACGCTCCACCTCAACTCCGCGGTTCGTTCCATCAAGCGCGGCAGTGGCAGCACTGTGGTCAAGACCTCCAGCGGCGACTACGAGGCCACCAACGTGGTGAACTGCGCAGGTCTCCACTCCGACCGCATCGCGTCAATGATGGGCGCCAATCCCGGTGTAAAGATCATTCCGTTTAGAGGCGAGTACTACACGCTCAAGAAAGAAAGCGAAACACTCGTAAAAGGCCTCATCTACCCCGTCCCAGATCCTGAGCTTCCGTTCCTGGGCGTCCACTTCACCCATAACGTAAAAGGCTACGTTGAGGCCGGACCAAACGCGGTGCTGGCAACTGCACGCGAAGGCTACCGGAAGCGTGATTTCAGCCCTAAAGATTTCGCCGACACAATGACCTATATGGGCTTCTGGAAGATGGCTTCACGAGAGTGGAAGACCGGATTCATGGAGATGAACCGCTCGCTCCGTAAGGGCCTATTCGTCAGAGATCTCCAGAAGATGATTCCAGAGATCAAGTCCAGCGACCTCGGTGGTGGCGGGTCTGGTGTGCGCGCGCAAGCTGTCGACGGTTCTGGCCGATTGCTGGACGACTTTGTCATTGAACACACCGAGGGTTCGGTGCACGTGCTGAACGCGCCGTCACCCGGCGCAACAGCATCACTGGTGATCGGTAAGCGAATCACGACGCTGGCTGAAGAGGCCTTCTCGCTGAACTAGCCGCGGGGACGATGGAATTGGAGCAGAATGCGATGACCTCGGACAATGGAAAATTCGACCTGCTCCTGCAGGGTGGGCACGTCATCGACCCGGCAAACGAGATCGACGGCCCCGCGGATGTTGGAATTCGCGACGGCAATATCGCGGCGGTGAGCCCGGGTCTCAGCTCCACAAACGCGGAGAAAGTAGTCGATGTCTCCGGACTTCTTGTGACGCCAGGGCTGATCGATATCCATTCACACCATTTTGGCTACTCCGCATGGATTTTTCCGGATGAGTACGCCTTCCCAAACGGCACGACCACGGTAGTCGATGCGGGCGGCGCCGGGTATAAGAATTTTCACGAGTTCAAGACGCAAATTATCGACAAGGCCCAGGTGCGCGTTCTTGCCCTGCTGAACATTGTGGGCGGCGGCATGCTTGGAGTTATTGAGCAGGACGTATCTGAGATGCAGGGCACCCCGTGCGCCGATCGCATGGCGGAGTATCCGGACATCATCGTTGGTGTGAAGGCCGCGCACCACAAGTACGGCTGGGAGTCGGTCGATGGCGCGATGGAGGCGGGCGAGATGTCCGGCAAGTTCGTCATGGTGGACTTCCAGCCACGCAAAGAGCGCACTTACAAGCAGCTGATCCTAGAGCATATGCGACCCGGTGACGTGCACACGCACATGTACGGCCAGCATATTGAGCAGCTTGATGGCAACAAGATCGTGCCCGACTACATGTGGGAGGCTCGGGAGAAGGGCATTCTGTTTGATGTGGGCCACGGTGGCGGTAGCTTCTGGTTCAGGGTCGCAGCGCCGGCCATGGAACAGGGTTGGCGACCAGACACCATCAGCACCGATGCGCACAAGGGCAGCTTATTCATGCCTCGGGCCACAATGCCAATAACCATGTCCAAATTGATAAATCTTGGAATGCCGCTGAAGGAGGCCATCTTCCGCTCAACCGTTGAACCTGCCCGTGTAATCGATAGGCAGGAGCTTGGAACGCTATCGCCTGGCGCGGCGGCAGATGTTGCTGTGTTCGAGTTAGAGAAAGGCGACTTCGGGTTCATCGACTCCGGCCTCGCCTCGATGCGCGGCACCCAGCGACTTTTGGCCCATATGACGATCAGCGCAGGCAAAGTAGTCTGGGATCTCAACGGAATCAGCAGACCTGATTGGGCCTCACAAGGCGACTACATCCGTCTGAACTGATCTCCCTCATACGACGCTGCCATCTTGAGGAATCAAGAAATCGGCGCAAAGCGGGCGTCCGCATCATCGACATTTGCATGCCAAATTGTCGAATAATACCCATGCGTTCAGAGTGATCACCGCCACATCGTGCGCCAAGTGGCAATAGTTAATCACCGGCTCGCCAACCTAGCATTATTGCTAATCCCCCCAATAGCAATGAGAACCCCAACAACATTCCCGCTAACCGGAGATGCCAGTCGCCTGCATTCTCCCGTACGGGCGTTTAACGTTCGAACAACCGCCGGCGCCGAGTGGGCGTGGGTAGCTGGTCGGTTCGTGCTGATCATCGCTGCGATAGTCGGCGCCTCCATTTTCCTCTCTGATACTTCGGCGTTCAGTTTGCTCATAGGTCTCTCAGTAATCGTGCTAGCCGCCAATGCTGGAATAGGCTGGCTGCTCTACCAGGATCGCGTTCGCCGTGCCTTCATCGCCGGACTCATTCTGGATACGTCAACAGTGTTGATAGGCTGGACCCTGGGCACATGGTTGCTGGCCGGCACCGAGCACACCAATGACGTCTATCTGATCCTGTTTCCTATCCTGGTATCCAGCGCCGTTCGTCTGGGTTGGCCGCTGGGTGTGGCGCAGGCGCTGCTGTTCATTCTCTGGGTCGCAGGAATCAACCTCCTGCTTCTGGGCTCGTCCACCTACGCCGTTGAGCAGACGCCAATCCGGGTGCTGTTCATGGGCGCAACGGTTGGCCTGACCGTCTGGCTGGTGGCGCTGCTACGACGTGAGCGTGAACATGCCGAGGCGAAGTGGCACGAGAGCGAAACACTGGCCGGGCTGGGCCGGATCATCAGCTCCTCTCCCGATATCGATAGCGTGTACCGGCGATTTACCGAATCTGTTTCTGAACTCTTGCCGTTCGACCGGATGAGCATCTCAACCGTAGGCGAAGAGGACGGCGCAATCACCCTTCGATACGTTGAAGATGAAAAGATCAAATCACAGGACCCGTCAGCATCCAACCTGCTTGAGATATCACTCACCGGCTACGTCCTACAGTCGCTGACTCCCATCAGGGTAGATGTTGGGAAGAAGATGGAAAACTCCTCCCCGGCACCCATCGTCAATTCAAGTGGTCAGGCGTTCCGGCCCTCCCTTTGCTCCCCCGTCATATCAGACGGCATGGCCATTGGGACACTCACGCTGCACGCATTCAAGGCCGGCGCGTATGATGACGCAGCCGAAGAAGTCCTTCTTCGCGTTGCAGATCAAATTTCAGGTGCACTGGCCACTGAATTGAGTCACGTCCGTGAAGTAAGCCTTATCGAAGCCCACAGTGAGCTTGAAGCTGAGAATCGCGAACTGGAGCGGTTGAACGGGGAGAAGAGCAAATTCCTCTCCACCGTCTCTCATGAGCTGAAAACGCCACTCACAAGCATGCTGGCGTTTTCTGACATCTTGAAACGAAATAAAGACGGCAACCTGACAGAGAAGAACCTGGAGCAGCTCACGGTAATTCAGCGCAACGGCCGTCGCCTCAGCATCTTGATTGACGATCTCGTAGACGTAGCGAAATTCGACGCCGGCACTCTTCAGATCTCAACACACGAGTTCGACGCGTTGGAAATGCTCGATGACATTGTGACTTCGTTCGGGCCAATCTTTGAAGGGAAAGATCAGCAACTGAGGCTGGTCGGGCCACAGGGTGAGATCAGGATTGACGCTGATCAGGCCAGGCTTACACAGGTCGTCACAAACCTCGTTAGCAACGCTTCCAAGTACTCGCCTGAGAACTCCGTTGTTGAAGTTGAGGCATCGGTTGCTGGCGACAGACTTGGCATCGCCGTTAGGGACAATGGCAAAGGCATCAGCGAAGACGATCAGGCAATGCTCTTCACCCCCTTCTTCAGGGTTGAGAGCGACATCGAAAGCGCCGTGCCCGGCACCGGTCTGGGACTTGCAATCACCAGCTCAATCGTGGAACTTCACGGTGGCGATCTGACGGTCGAAAGCGAACCGGGCAAAGGCAGCGTGTTCTGGGTGTCGATTCCCGGCGTAGTTGAGGGGCAGTCTGGGATCGGCATGTCAAGAAGCACCAGCGCACCAGAGGCCGAGGCAGCCGCCTAGCAGCTCCCCGCCGAGGTTACGACGAGCGGCCTACTCAGTGTTAGGGCTATCGGATCAGCGGTTGGGTTGCGTTGGCATCAACTTCCGCACATTCCTCACAGAGAATCGCTTTAAAGAACTTCTTTTTGCGTCTAAAAAACGCACACTGCTTGCATATCGTTTTGGCGCAAGTTTTACAACGGAACCCGTGTGGCCAGAAAATGTGGGGGATGCGAAACGGCACCGCACGCATTGCACAACAATCCCTGTTCAAAATCCTTGTTACATATACTGCAATTGGTGATGCTTGGAGAATTGTGCCACTGTATCTGATGCCCGTCTTCAACAAATGAGAGCGGATATTTGCGATCAAATACTTTCAACACCACTTTCTGTTCTGGAACGTAGATTTGGCGTGAGTCGGTAAAGAGGATATTTTTAGCGCTGGGAATACACTCCTTTGAATATGACTGGTTATTTCTCCCCCTGTAATTAACGGTCATGCTGTTCTCATAAATGATGTGTGAGACCGCTCGTCCCAGCAACGCGTCTCTTGTGATGGCAAAGTCATGATCCTGTCGAGTCGACTGGTCTTGAATTGCTTCGGTCAAAGGAACGTACCGAACTGACTCGAAGAAGTCCGCAAGCGGAGATTCGAATATTTCTCCCGTGTGCCCATCCAACATTAGCGTCTCGTCTACGATGTCAATTTCGTGTAGCAGGCCAACCGATGTGCTGAACTCCTGCTGCAACGAAAATTTCACCACTAGAGCAGGTCTCAAGTTAATTATGCGATCGACAATATCAATGAGGCTCGATGGCTTACTCGGAGCGCTTTCAAGATTGCTATAGAGCCCTCGATCGATGGTGCTCGAGAGGTCAACCGCGTCGGAAATTGCGTAGGCCGAAACTGGAATTGAAGAGCTGTTTGAGACTAGGTCAATCCCTGCGCGAGCCGCCAGTGATCTGAGTCTCTCAAGATCAATCAGGTCAATCGGAATCTTGACTTTCCCTAAATAACCATATGCTTGCCTGGAAAATGTTCCTGTCGTTAGGACCATTCCTTTTTGAGCGTTAGGCCACGTATCTACTGCTGAGTGCAATTTCTGTATTACGGGACGACCAACCGTGCCTTCTGGCCAATGCTTGCATTCGGCGACCGTGATCACGCCATCTGGATCAGTGAGTATGAGATCGCGGCCCTCGTCACCCACATGTTGGCTGTTCGTGACGGAGTAACCCAACCCACTGAATATTTCTGCGCAGACAACCTCGAACTGAAATCCGTCCAGATCACTGAGTATTACTCGCTTGGTTGCCATCCACTCTCCAGACCAACGCTACACATAACTGATTATCTGGAGAATTGTATCGATTACACACGCATTTTTTACTTTTCGACGGCAAACTCCACGGCCCAGAGACCGATACACGTATTTCACGGGCTTGCGCTACTCATCCCCGGTCTCATCCTCCATCCACGCCCTGGAGCGCCGAAACTCCATGTATGCCCACGCACCCGCCCCACCTACGGCGATGAGCGCGATGGCGAGTGCCAGCCAGCCCGAGTTAGGGAGGCTTGTGTGTATGTAATGGCCAAGGGGGATCAATTTATCTGGTCCGGGACGCCAGAAGCCCGACTTGCTCAGTCAAACGACTATTCCGAACCGCGCCAGATCGTCTTTTAGCTGTTCGATGCCCCGGAACACCAGACCGGCGATAGCAAGCTTGCGCGCACCCTCAATGTTCTCCTCAAGATCATCGATAAAAAGAATCCGAGCAGGCGCGACACCCGACTGCTCGATCAATGCCTCAAATATCGGTGGATCCGGCTTCATCGCGCCAACTTTGTAAGAGATGATCGCGGGATCGAACTTCCGGCTAACGGGGTTTCGATCTAGCTCCAGTTCCCAATGGACTTCATGCGTGTTGCTGCAAAGAGCAATTCGCTTCTGCTCAGATACGGCGTCAGCCAGATCGTACATCTGAGGGTCGGGGCTTATAGAGCTTCTAAATATCGCTCTGAAGTCCGGCTCATTGATCTCGAAATCAAGAACATGTCGTGTCTGCTCCACGAACTCCAGCCATGACTGTTGCCCGGTTTCTAACGGGCGCTTCCGCGATTTCGTGTAGCAAGCGGCAATCACTTCCTGCCTCGTCGAGCCAGAAAGTCGAGCGAACTCCGCCACCGGCGGCCGTTCATCCACAAATGTCAGCACATTGCCCAGGTCGAAGGCCACGAGGTCGATTTCAGTCATGGTTGAGTGGTGTCATATGGACTTTCTGTTGGATTGAAATAGTGATAGGAGTTTAGGGGATGTGATCCGCCCACGGAGTGCCATGAAGCCGATCATTGCATTCGAATGGAAGCCAATTCGGACAAACAGAGTGATCATCCGATACTGTTTGCGCAGTTCCCATCTAATCTGGTTAACTGGCCCACAAGCGGGACCTGTTGGTCACTTCGCCAGGGTGTCCACCATCACAACTGGATAACACCATATGCCCCGACCTCCTAGGCTCCTCACAATCGCCCTCGCAGCATTGGTCTTGCTGGCGGTTGCGTGTGGGCCAGAGGTAGGGCCGTCCGCAACAAGGACGCCTCCCGTATCGACTGAGCCACCCGCGACACCTTTGAATATTGATTTTGCGGGAGGCCAACTGGGGTTCGTTGCGCTGGACCAACTGGGCAACAAGCGGGACTTTCCGAAAGTGTTGGATTCAAGCTCCCCTGAACTCGAACTCGACCGAGCCGTAGATTTCGCTACTGAATTCTTGAAGGATTCGCGAGTCCAAATCGGAGTTGATGTTCTGATCGACTTCTGCAACGACGGAAACGGAATAGTTCAACTCTTTTCGGGGGTGAGAGCGTTCCGTCAACAGTCGTTCTCGTGGGTAGTTGAGCCGAATCTTGACGGGGAATGGAATCAACCGCGTGTGATTATCAAATTCGGCGATCCGGAACTCGACATCCCGGGCTTTCATGTGGAACTCGTGGTGCAACCCCCGTTCGATGGCGTGATGCCATCTTGGTTTCCAAGTGGTGTGGGAAATAACACGGTGGTGTTCGATAACCCTACTTGCGGCGAGTAATCGACCGCCAATTTACGATGGGCGCGATCCGCGCCTCCACCGTGCACATGGAGATCTAAGCTGCGCGCGCGTTGCCCAGATTCCCATTGTTGGTTGAGCGAATGGAACTATGGCTGCTGAATTCGCCCACCGGTTCTACCGAGGGTAAGTATCTCTGGATCGCAAATTCCAGGTCATCTCCGGTGAGTGGCTTTTCGATGTAGTCGACTGCTCCCGCACCCATCCCCGTCAAGACACGCTCCCGATCGGTTATCGTGGCGATCATCACCAACAGGACAGGTCTGGTCAATGAGTTACCAAGAAGAAGATTGAGCGTGTCCACACCGTCGTATAGAGGCGTGGTCAGATCCAGCAACATGAGATCGGGCTGTTGGTCATAAACGATTTCGAGCGCAGATAGGCCGTCGGTCGAGTACACAGTTTCGTGGCCAATGGAAATCACGATACGCGAGAGATGCCGCCTCGCTTCG